>CAYZHY010000004.1:0-61608 GCA_964477525.1 uncultured Geitlerinema sp.
TCCATAGGGTTTCCATAGTCGTTGTAGCGCCATTGTAGGGATAGGTATCCAAAACTACATCCGCGATCGCAATATTGGCTCGATGGGTTTCTGGAGATGGCGTTTTGGGTAAGAACCGCAAGCGATCTTTACCTACACCTTCTTTAGCAGCAATTTCAGTAAAGAAAGCTTGAATGGATTCTTGGTCCCCTGAGGTTGTTTTCGTAATAAAATAACTACCAGGAACCTCTCGTAAAATACGCATTTGCATACGTATATTATCTAAATTCCTTTTCGGGCCACTTTGGGAACTAAAATAGATAACAGCATCTTTAGGAATTCCTAAATCTTCTCGACGAAGGCTAGGAGAACCAACATCGAATCCGCCTACTGCAATATAGGTTTGAGGTAACCGCCATATGGTTTCGTTGTAATATTTTTGAGCATTTTCTGGAAGAACGTATGGATCGGCAATAAAATAATCAATTGCTGGAATTCCCGAAGCATCAAATCCCAACCAAGTTGCTTGGATGGGAGCTGGTTTCATCAGCATAATTCTCGATACTGTTTGCTTAGTCAAACCATCTAAGTCGATTAAAATGTCGATATTGTCATCTTGAATTTCTTTAGCAATACGATCGAGTTTTTCTTCATCCGTGAAACCGCGAAAGTAACTATTTTCCTCAAAAAATATTGCTAACGAATCTTTGGTATTAAATAGAGAATAGATATAAAATTCAAAGTGCTGCCGGTTGTACTCTTGAAATAACCATTGAGATAAGTAACCTACTGAATGCCTGCGCAAACTACTAGATATATAGCCAACTTTTAATTTGTTTTTTTTCTTATTTTTGTGCTGCCTTTCATTCACCGAGCAATTAGAGTTTGTCTCTAAATATTGATCGGCATATTTTTGCCACTGTCTTTGCCAAAAATAACCAATTTTTCTTCGCCAACTGTGTGTTTTCTTCGGGTTGTCGTATAAATAGGGAAAATAACCGGTGGCAACTATCATTTGAAAATTATTGTTAGCGTAGTTTAGAGTTTCTATGTCCCAAGGATATTCTTCTTTTAGAAAATCATCGATTGCTTTTAAATATATATTTTCGTGTATTTGTAGAACGCGATCGCGCTTGCATACGTTGCTATTTAACATCCCGTTTATCAATTGGTAATAACCAACGATTTCTTCAATTTTAGTACGAGCTGTTTTTATCATATTTTGGGCAGCATTGACTCCTTCCCTATATCTTTCTACACCATAAAAACCACTACTCAATTCTGTCCACAAGGAAAAAGAGTCATTCTGCAAAAACAAACCTAACTGAGCGATTTTTATAGAAGCAATAATAGGAAAATCAGTTTGATAGAAATTTATTTTGTATTTTTTTATAAAAACTTCTTTGAAAGATTGGGACTTTTGACAGAAAGTTTGGTATGCATCTATAAGACAATCCGCCAAATGCTCTGGGGGATTGCTTTTTAGAAAATCGAATAGAATTTGAATAGATTCATTAAATTGATTTTTTGGTAGCTTCCCTGATTTGACAATTTTTGCAAAGTTATCAATTAAATATTCATGTTCGTTCAGTGAAATTAGTTTTATAGATAAACGAATTAGGGATATTGCATTTTCCACGTGGGTAGGGTTTAGTTCCCGAATATGTTGTCGAAGAACCCAAGCTATCGAATCTTTTTGCAAACGTTCAAATTTTAGTGCTTCTTTTTCAAGCCTAGCTAACAACCCAGCACTTAGGATATTTTCATCTTCCACGTTAAACTTTAAAAAAGGATAAAACCAAGCAGATTGTGCTTCTTCTTCCCGTTCTTGCATAAGCAAACACAGGCCATAATACCAATAATTTTCCGGAACATTTGGTTTCTTTTCGATTGCTTGTTCGTATTCTGGTAGTGCACGTTGGTAATTCTGCTTCAAAAAGTAGCGATAAGCTGTTTGGTAAGGCCATTTAGATGCAAGAATTTCTTGCAAATTTTGAACCCAATTATACGAGAAGTTTTGCCAATTATTATTTGATATCAAATAGGTTTTTAAATAACCTTGAGAAAATTGCTTATAAAAATATTTCTGTTGTTGCTTTTCTGTAAAAAAAATAGCATCAAAACTTTCTAAAATTCCTGGTTCTGACATGGCTTGAAAATACCGATCGCTGTTGAGATCGCCACAAAGCAACAGAGCCAAACGAGTCGATGTATCTAAAATCTTGGCAAATTCTTCTCCTGCTTCTAACCGGTTTAAGATAATAACAATATCTACTGAGGAAAAAAAAGTTTGGTTAATGCCCTCATAGAGCAAACATATAACTCCCCGATCTACACACGGTTCTTTGGTTGTGTTTAACAGTACTACCTGGTGACCTTGTTGTGCCAAAGCTTCACCTACATAGCAGAATAAAGCTTTGGCTGCAGGGAGAGATTCTTGATATGGAGTACTAACTGTATAGGATAAGCCGCTGGGGTCATAAAGAGCAATTTTCATTTCAGGATTCATCTACAAACTTCTGCCACATTTGTTCGTACGCTTGTTCTAAATCTCTAGTAAACTGTTCGCTATTCCATAACGGTTCTGTTTGTTTTCCAATCCGCAATTGCCAAGCAATATCTCGCCTCAATTGAGGATTTTTCCCCAAACGGATGCCCCATTCAATGTATTCTTCTTGATTCCAGGCAATTCCTGAAGTTACGCCTGCATTTCGTAACATTGTATAGCTATTACGTGCTGCAAACTGTTCTCCTACTTGGGTTACTAGGGGAATTTCCATCCATAGAGTTTCTAGCGTGGTAGTAGCTCCATTATAGGGATAGGTATCTAAGACTACATCTGCAATTCTGAGATTGCCTCGATGAATAGCTTCGTGGGAATCTCTAGGTAAAAAACGCAAGCGATCGCTGCTAACTCCTTCAGATTCAGCTATCGTTTCAAAAAAATGTTTAACCGACTCTATTTCGCCACGTAAGTTCTTCACCAACAGAAAACTGTTGGGAACTTCTTTTAAAATTTGAATTTGAGCTCTTACATTACTGGGATTGCGTTTGGCCCCCGATTGAGCGCTAAAATAGACAACAGCATCTTGGGGAATTTCCATACGATCGCGACGCAGAGTTGGTACAGCAACTTCAAAGCCATCTACAGCAACATAAGTCTGAGGCAGTCGCCATATCGTTTCTGTATAAAATTCTCCAGCTGATTCTGGCAATACATAAGGATCGGCTAAAAAATAATCAATAGCTGGCAAGCCAGAAGCATCAAAGCCCAACCAAGTTACCTGAATTGGAGCTAGCTTTAAGGCCGTTATTGTGCTATTTACATGAGACGTTAAACTATCTAAATCTACCAGAATATCAATTTCATCTTCAATAATTTTATTAGAAATTTCTTTTATTGTTCGCTTGAGTTGATGAAAGTTGGGGTAACAGATTGTTTCTAATGTTTTTTGTAATGAAGATTCCATATTTTTAGTGGCATAGGCATGAATTTCAAAACGTTCGCGGTCGTGGTACAAAAGCGGCCATCGGGCAATCCAACTTATAGAATGATTGTAGAAGTACTCCGACAAATAACCAATTTTTAGCTTTTTAGAACCAGGTTTTTTATCTGATTCTGAAAAAATACGTTCTTTATATTTACATGCTTTGTCTTGGTATGCTGTTTGTATCTTATTTTGACAAAGCTGAGCATACTGATTTCTCAAGGGGCGATATTCTCTAGGAGTATCTTCAAAATATGCTGAAAATATACCTGCAGATAATACTTGCAATAATTCATCAACTTCTATCTCTTCCGACTTAGTAGCGATTTCTTGTAGAAGACGTTGATGCTGCTGGTGTACGGTATAAGCGTCTTGCCAATGTCCACCAGCGTAGATAAATCCTCTTATTTGAGAATGCAGTGCTGCCAATCGATCGCCCCATTTATTGCTTTTGGAAAAAGCTTTTTCAGCTATGGAAATGCTTTCCAAGTAATTTCCAGCATTTTGCAAAAAACCAGTCATTTCATTTAAAATTTGAGGGTTATTTGGTGCCAGCTGCATGCAAATTTTGCCCAAAGGAATAGCTTTTTGGGATCTCCCTTGCAGCATCAACTCTTTCCCTTTATTGGATAGCAACTTAACCAGTCTAGGAGAATCATTGACATGGTTCTGACAAACGTTGGCAAATGCAATAACTGCTTCTCGGTCTGGTGCAACTTGCAATAAAAGCGCTAAATTTTCTAGCAGCAAATTCTCGTTGCTGGAAAATTGTGTCTTGGATAAAACTTGATTAATTTTTTCTAGAAGATCTTCATATTCTGGAAAATTTTGAATAGCAATCGCTAATTTAAGGAGTTTGAGAAGATTATCAATATTTTCAGGAGAAATTTCTCGCAAATGTTGGCGAATTAACCAAGCTGGCTGTAAGTATTGTTGCGACTCTTGATTTTGAGCTTCTTGTTCTAATATTTGGGATAGCTGTGCAATGAGTTCTTCTTGTTCTTTTTCCGAAAGCTGCAAAATTGGTGTCATCCAGGCTGTATGGGCTAATTCTTCTTCTCCCTGCAACAACCAAGCAAGTCCCAAGTACCAGTAGTTGTCAAAAACTGTCGGCTCTTTTTCTATAGATTCTTCATATAAAGCTACAGCTTCCGAGTACTTTCTTTGCTGAAAGTATTGGTTGGCTTGTTTTTGTTTTTCTAACCAAGCTTCTACCATAAAAATTACTTACAACTTATCAATAAAAACGATCTAACAATCTATAGTATAGCTATTGCCAATCCTATCAAAAGCAAGAAAACCCGTTCGCTATTTCAATAAAAATGTAACTATAATACAATCAATCAATCTTCACCAATTTTCTATAAGATATCGATCGGATAGAGTTTCCCTACCCGATCGACGATTGAAAATGGATAGAGTTTCTACTAGAATGAGACAAGAAGCAGATAAGTTAACCTACTCATTAAGAATCACTCTATAGCACCATTACCCACAATTAACACCATCATTACCATCAATGGTGGGATTTCCATCATCATCTGTGCCAATGGTCATCCCTGTTGGTGCGGTCGATCCCGCATCACCTTCAGCATTATTTTCGCAAATGGCAGTACGAGAAACTTGGTTTGCCGGATTCATTGCTACTACGCCGGAAAAACCGCTGATTGCTGGATCGCCCGCTTCATCTTCCTCACCTTCACCACCAAGGAAATTTTCAGCAGTAGCGACAGCCGCACTGTTATTTGTATTCCCTGCATCTATAGCAAATGCAAACACGCTGCCTCGCTCAGCTACAGCTACATCTAATTGGGTTAGATCGGTAGCATAGGTACCATTTTCCGTACGGAAAGCTTGCTGACCTCTGTTAATTGAACCTAGTTGGCTTTCTGCTTCGGCTTGACGGGCGCGGTTGGCTTGGTTGAGGAAGTTAGGCAGCGCAATGGCAGCGAGAATACCGATAATGATAATGACAACGAGTAACTCAATGAGGGTAAAGCCTCCCTCTTGTTGTCTTTTCTGTTTGATGTGTTGGAGGAATTTTGCTTTAAATTCGGTCTTCATAGTTCTTTCTCCTTCTGGTGTGGGATGCTTAGGTTTATCACCTTCTAGAGATAACTTACCCATTTGCTTCTATTTTTCCATCATCCCCTAAAAAAAAATTCTGTTGTCTCCAGTTTTTACGATGAAGTCCGTAAAGGAACATACCATCAATTGGTTTGCTGGGGGGAAGGAAGGGTCAATAGGTCCTCGGAGTTGATATCTGGAGAGGATTGGTTGAAATTGCCAGGAGATTGTTGCCCATCGTTATTGTTATTGTTGGGATTGGTTGCTAAGGCAACGCGCTTGCCACCTACTTGACGCAGCAAATCCAACACTTCTACCACTTGCTCGTACCGTGCCATTTTAGAAGCGTTGAGCACGATTAGACCGTTGGGATTGTTTTGGCGGTACAGCAGCAGTTCCCGTTGTAGCTTTTGGCGACTAACTGGTTCTTGGTCGATGTAGGTTTGCCCGATTTCATCAACGCTGACCAGAAACATCTCCTGCATCTGGGGAGTGCCGCTTTTGGCAGAAGGAATATCTACATTGATAGCTTGTTGGCGGGTTAGCTGCAAGGCGGCGAGGAGAAAAAAGGTCAAAATGGAGAAAATGACATCCAGCAGGGGGATGAGTTCGATGCGAACTTCGTCTTTGGCAGCTTCGGCTTCGATTTTCATGGGTGGGTTCGGAAAACAGTGGCTTTGGTTTGCCTATGCTATTTATTCAGGGGAATGGATGGGATGGCTCTAGAAAAGATAAATTTTACTGGTAACAAAAATTTCTATAATTGGTAAACGTGGTTACTATTGTTGTTTGTTGTTGGTAGGCAAAATCGAACTATGCGTACCTGGCTTTTCTTTCTGTTTGCTAGTTTCACTGTTATGGCTAGTTGGTTGGTAGCTCCTGCTGCCTGGGCGATTACCGATATTGAACTTTCGGATGTTTCCTACAAGGAATGCCCGGAAAATGTGGGGGAAAATACGTTCATGAGCGGTTCTAGCAGGCGTGCTAATTGTTTCATGATTACTGGTTCGGCGGAAAATCCTTCTGACGACCCGGTTTACGATGCGGATGTGTACGGCAGAATTTACGATGCCAATGGCAATCCGGTTTTGCCAAATCGTACCCGCATTGGCTCGATTGAGGAAGTTCCCCCGGGAACCAGCGAGTTTGAGGTGCGAATTTCGGTTCCTGCCAACCAACCCACACCTTTGCAGTTGGAAAATTTCAAGGCTTCTGGCTTTAGCCGCAGCGTGAAGTTCCGCCTGCCATAATTTTGAAGAGCTGTTCGTCGTTCGTGGGGTTGCCCCCATATTGAGCGACGAACAACTCTTGGCAAAGTTGGTTTGACTTCTAAAAGGCAGAGGATGGGATGAAGCCTTGAACGAGTTGCAGCAGGAGAATGGCTAGGATGGGAGAAAAATCAATCCCACCGAGAGAGGGAATGATATTGCGGAAGATATTGAGATAGGGATCGGTTAGCTGGCTGATGATGGAGAAGGGAGGATTCATCCAATTGACGTTGGGGAACCAACTCAACAGGATGCGTATAATAATCAGTACCAGATAAATGGACAAAAATCGGCTGATGGTGGTTAACAGAAGATTATCGATACTACTCATAATTTTTTCAATTTGGCTATACGTCGAACAAATTACCTCTAATTTTAGTGTATATGCATTGCGATCGCTTCTGCATGGCTAGAACTAGCTATCTTCAGCGGTGGTGGTGTATTCGCTTTCCCTTTCGGCGGCGCTGCGGTCTACGCTGTGCAGTTGTTGGCGCACTTCGTCGATTGCCTCGTTGAGTTGGGCAATTTTGTTTTCTAGATTGCGACGGTTGGTTTCTAGATTTTCTTCGGGATTAACGGCTTGGTCTTGGTTTCCGGAAGCTTGTTCTTGGGAATCCTGAGAATTCAATAGCAGTTCGTCTTCTTCTTGACCTTTACGGGAACCAATCACCAAACCCGCTACTGTACCGATGGCGCCGCCTAGCAGAACACCGGTTAAAAATCCACCTGTGAACCCTTCGCGATTGCTCATAATTTCCCCGTTGTCGTTTTCGTCAATTTTATGTTGCTGTGTATGTAGTCTACCAATCGACCCCAGCTTATCCTGCTTCGCTGTCAGATGGCGAATCGACGGCTGTGGTGCCAAAACTGCGATCGCCGGCATCGCCCAAACCAGGTACAATAAATCCGCGATCGTTCAATCCTTCATCAATACAAGCTGTGTATACTTGCAGGGAACTATAGGATTGGTCGAGTTTTTGCAAAGCTTGCGGTGCTGCCACGATGGAAACAATTCGCACCAAACTCGGATCGACACCTCGCTGGGTTAGTTCTTTCATGGTTAGCTCTATTGTACCGCCCGTTGCCAACATGGGTTCGGCAACGACAATCTGACTGCGTGCCGGAAATTGTTCTGGAAAGCGATTGAGATAGCAGCGGGGTTGCAAGCTTTGTTCGTCGCGTTCTACCCCTAGATGGTAAATGGATGCCAGGGGTAAAACAGTTTGGGCACCTTCTAGCAACGCCAAACCCGCTCGCAAAATAGGTACGATCGCGATCGGTACTTCTGGATCGATGGTTGTTGCCGCACAAGAAGTCAGCGGTGTCTGTACGGTGGTTTCTAGCGTGGGCAGCCACTCGCGCACTGCCTCGTAGGTCAGCCAATGCCCCAATTCTTTCATGGCTGTGCGAAACAGCGACGGTGGTGTAGTAACATCGCGTGCCACTGCCAGCCAGTGTTTGACCAGGGGATGGGGAGGAACGTAAACCAATAATCGGTCTGCCATTTTTGCGCTTTTTACCTTTAGACCTGACAAATAATACTCTGTTGACAGCCATTTTCGCGATACTACCAGAGAATGGTTCCCCAAAAGGCGATCGCTATGGGCAGCAAGCGATCGCTGAGAAATTATTGAAAATTTTTCTTGAAAATGTTGACAAATTATCTCAACAAAACTAAAGTAGAAAGCAGTGTTCTCCTCTCCTTAGATTGCAGCGTCGAACAGGCATTTTCCCATAGCTGAGGGCGTCGGCTCTAGGGAGTTTGGTTTGAGACCGTACTGTTGGTAGCCAGGCGGTCTCTTTTTTTTGGATTTTCGCGATCGCATAGCATTTTCCGCGCCAGGAAGCTACACTCTAGAATGCCTGTCGTTATTTAGGCATGGGAGCGTGGGAGCGTGGGAGCTTGGGAGCCTGGGAGCCTGGGAGCTTGGGAGCCTGGGAGATCGCCAAGTACGATCGATCGTTTTCCCCCTCCTCCCTCTCATCCCCCTCATCCCCCTCCTCCCCCTCATCCCCCTCTCCAAAAAAACCTAGCGTTTTCCAATCTCAAACAGACTCTATGAGCGCAACAGCACGTACGGATTTTGATGCCATTGTCATTGGATCGGGCATTGGTGGTTTGGTCACTGCTACCCAACTCGCTGCCAAAGGTGCCCGTACTCTGGTTTTAGAACGCTACCTGATTCCTGGTGGTAGTGCTGGCTATTTCGAACGCTGCGGCTATCGCTTTGATGTGGGCGCGTCGATGATTTTTGGGTTTGGGCAGCAAGGTACCACCAACCTCTTGACCCGGGCGTTGGATGCGGTAGGCGTACATTTGGATACCATTCCCGACCCGGTACAGATTCATTACCACTTACCCGATGGATTGGACCTGCAAGTTCATCGAGACTATGAGAAATTTTTGCAAGAATTGTCGGCCCATTTTCCCCACGAACGGGAAGGTATCAGAAAATTTTATGATGAATGCTGGCAAGTTTTTAATTGTCTAAATTCGTTTGAACTGCTTTCTTTAGAAGAAATTCGCTATTTGATGCGGGTCTTTTTCCAAAATCCCATTGCCTGCTTGCGGTTGGTGCGGTATTTGCCCAGCAATGTGGGAGATTTGGCACGCAAACATATTCGCGACCCGAAATTATTAAAATTTATTGATATGGAATGTTACTGCTGGTCGGTGGTACCGGCAGAACGCACGCCCACCATTAATGCTGGTATGGTATTTAGCGATCGCCACTACGGCGGCATCAACTATCCTAAAGGGGGCGTGGGTCAAATTGCCCAAAAACTAGTCGAAGGTTTGGAAAAAGCTGGCGGTAGCATCCAATACAAAGCCCGGGTCACCAAAATTCTTAAAGAAGGCAAACGTGCTGTCGGCGTTCAACTAGCGGATGGTACCATCTATCGCGCCCAACGGATTATTTCCAACGCTACCCGTTGGGATACCTTTGAGGGATTGTTGCCCAAAGAGGAAATGCCCCCCAAAGAGCGCCGCTGGCAGCAAAACTACCAACCTTCCCCTAGTTTTCTCAACCTGCATTTAGGGGTGGATGCGCGCGTTTTGTCTGAAGATATGGCTTGTCACCACATTGTTTTAGAAGATTGGGAACGCATGGAAGAGCCGGAAGGTACCATTTTTGTTTCCATTCCCACCTTACTCGACCCGGATTTATCCCCCAATGGCTACCATATCGTGCATACCTTTACCCCCAGTTGGATCGATAGTTGGCAAGGGTTAAATTCCAAAGAATACGAACAGAAAAAAGAAGAAGCTGCTGGTCGCGTTATTGAGCGTTTGGAAAAAATCTTTCCCGGTTTAGATGCCGGTTTGGATTATATGGAAGTGGGCACGCCGCGCTCTCACCGTCGCTTTTTAGGCAGAATGGATGGTACCTACGGTCCGATTCCACGGAAAAAACTGCCAGGTTTGCTGACAATGCCTTTCAACCGTACCCCCGTTCCGGGATTGTATTGCGTCGGCGACAGTACGTTCCCCGGTCAAGGGTTGAATGCTGTGGCTTTTTCGGGATTTGCCTGTGCCCATCGGGTGGCAGTGGATTTGGGAATTTGATGGAGGAGGGGGATGAGTGGGAGGAGGGGGAAGACGAACAAGTGTACTTGGCGATCTCCCAGGCTCCCAGGCTCCCAGGCTCCCAGGCTCCCACGCTCCCTATCGCTTCACTCGCTACCTACGGAACGATTGTTTTCTACTGTTGTTGCTACACTAGCGTCTTGGGTATATATCTGGTCGGATTTGCCGATGAATTTCATAGCTTCCCGGAGGGCTTGCCGTCGGTCCATGAGCAGGTGGTCTGACGGTATCATGTTTAGGATACCAAAGTCTTCCAGGCGGCGTTTGATGTCGCCGGCAGCACCAACGATAAACACTTCGCGATCGTTTTCTAGGGCTTCTTGAATGGCATTCTCAATGGCTAGCGAGGAGGTCACGCCTAACAAAGGAACGTCACTAAGGTCAAAAATCAATACTTTATAGCGATCGATGGCATTGTGCTGCCGGGAAATAGCTTTGGAGACGCCAAAAATCATGGGACCGCTGAGATGGAATAGCAGGACATCCCCTTGAGCGCGGTTTAATAGTTGTTTCTCTTCGTTATCTAAATGAATTTCATCATCATCATCGGTAATGGCCCGCACATCTTTAGATTGCAACTTGGTCAATCGATCGATGGTTAGCACGTTGGCAACAAATACACCCACCCCAACGGCAGTAATCAAATCCACAAATACTGTTAGCAAAATTACGCCGTAGACAATCAAGGCACCTTTCCAGGAAACTTGATGCGCCCGTTTGAGGAAGCTCCAGTCAATGATGTCAATCCCCACTTTGAGGGCAATGCCGGCGAGAACGGCCATGGGAATGTTTTCCACTAATCCCCTAGCCCCAAAGACCACCACAATTAAAATGCCGGCGCGGGTCAATCCCGATAAAGCGGTACGACCGCCGGTTTGAATGTTAACCACGGTTCCCATGGTAGCGCCAGCGCCGGGTAGACCGCCGAACAAGCCGGAAGCCAAGTTCCCCAATCCCTGACCGATAAGTTCCTTATTGGAGTCGTGCTGGGACCGAGTCAGGCTATCGGCAACGGTGGAAGTGAGCAAGGCATCGATCGCTCCCAACATGCCCAACACGGCTGCATCGACCACCATCATGCGAATTTGGCTTAGGTCGAACATGGGCATTTGCAATTGCGGCAGACCGGCAGGAATTTCCCCGATGCGGCGAATTTCGTCTGGGTTGGAAAACGCTACGAGCGAGATGATGGTACCGAGAATTAAAGCAGTTAGCTGCGGCGGAATGATGCGACTTAGCCGGGATGGCATGAAGAAGAGGATGGCAATTGTCAAAAGGGCCAAACCGGTTTCGGCGAGGTTCACATTGCTGACAAATTCTGGCATCTGCTGCAAGGTGCCAATAACGCCGCCGCCGCTTTCGTGACCCAACAAGGGGGGTAGTTGCAACACGATGAGAATAAAGCCAATCCCTGACATGAAGCCAGATACCACCGTGTAGGGCATGAGGGTAATGTATTGCCCCAGGCGCAACGAACCTAAGAGAATTTGGAACAATCCTCCTAGCATGACTACGGTAAATGCCATGGCCATGCCATCGGCATTAGGATTGTTGGCTGTCAGGTTGGCAATGACAGCGGTCATAATTACAGTCATGGGTCCGGTGGGTTCGGAAATCAAGGTGGGCGTACCGCCAAACAAGGCAGCGAAAAGTCCAACCAAGATGGCGCCGTAAAGCCCAGCAGTAGCTCCCGCACCGGAGGCAACTCCAAAAGCGAGTGCCATGGGTAAGGCGATGATAGCGGCGGTAATGCCACCGAAAATGTCGCCACGCAGGTTTCTAAAGTGAATTCTATTTGTAATTTGCATCAGAACAGGTAAAAGTAGCTATGAAGAGCCATTGATAACCATCAATGCTCAAAGATTTATTGATGGATTTCTATCAACTATGCTTGATAGATGCTCGAAATTGCAATATTTTATTTTGGCGATTGTTGTGTTTTTTTATAAATATAACTTATAAATTAAGGAAGTAAAGCGCGATCGCCAAAAGTTTGGAGCGCATTGAGGTACTGATTGATGGGGGCTGGGAAGTTTTGGAAATCGTTGCGAACTATTGGTTTTCTCTATCGTAACCATGGTCAGGCGGTACTACGAATTCTGGAGGAATGGGGGTGGAAATGGGAGAAGGCATGGGAGATTTTGGCGATTTTGGGGATTTTTGGACTCCTGGTTCAGTGTCGCTCGCTTCTGGATCGGCAGCACGTACTTCTTCAATTTGTTTTACCAAGAAGATGAGTTGGAATTTTTGATTCATTTCCCTTTGTACGAATTGTTGTACTAGCGACACTTGTTTGGATGTAATGGGTTCTCTAGCAACGACACTTAAGTAGGCAGCGGGAGGTTGTTGGCTCCAGTCAATTTCGGTTTTAACTAACTTAACCTGTTGCCCAACAGTGAGGGTTCGACTGAGCAGAATGGTTTTGAGTGTGGAGGTTAAATGGGCTTGACGTATCAATTGCCACAAGCTCAATCCCAGAGGAACTACGATGGCGGCGGTTAAAATTAGGGTGAGGCTTAAGGCACGGTGTACGCGCCGGTTTTCTACGTAATAGCCTCCCAAGACAAAAACGATGAGGCAGGCCAAGGTAATTCCCAACAGGTTGGTAACGTAAAGCAGAAAAGCACCACCGGTGTTCGACCAGTTGCCTTGGGAAAGATTCAACCCGACCACGCATAGGGGAGGCATGAGGGCAACGGAAATGGCGGTTCCGGCGAGGGCATCGTTGATTTCTGGGCGAATTTTAGCGAAACCGCTGACAACACCAGCTGCGATCGCGACGCCTAAATCGAATAAGTTGGGGCGAATTCGGGATAAAATTTCGGGACCAAACTCGGATTCGGGTATGCCGACGATTCGACCGACGATCCAAGCAATACCAATCCCAGCGATCGCGCCTACAATAATCGATACAATACTTTTTTGAAATAGAGGTACGTCTCCTTCCAAGGCTGCCAGTGCCAACCCCCGCAAAGGCAGCATGAGAGGAGCAATAATCATGGCACCGATAATAACAGCGGGGCTATTGACCAACAGTCCTAAAGACGCAATAACTGCGGAAGCAAACGTCAACACGAAATAGTTGACATTGGCTTCGGCTTCCTGCATGAGACTTTGGCGTAGTTGGGTTAGTTTTTCCTGAGAGACTTTGGAAATCATGAGTAATTTTTCAAGAATTGAGAAGGCGTTTCAAAACAACACCAACGTACTTTGCTGGAAAACTGGCTGCAGTTGGACTATTTTTACAAATTGTACAAATTTCACAACTACTGCTTTCGCGATTTAGTTGCCAACATCGACAGCATAATTCATTTTCTGCATCGATCGCAGAGAAATTTTGTCCGTCCATAAGCTTGCAACTGTAGCAGTTACAAACATTGTTTGAATGTATCTTGACGTACTAGGAGAATTGCTTTGTAGGCAGGAAAATATTGTTGCTTATCTTTGAGGATAGCTAAGTAAAATTTTGGTATCAAACTATCCGTACCATTCTGGACAATCAAATCAATGCGTTTTGCTACCCAATCTCAAACGAACTATTATAATTCCATATATCGGTCAAAAAGGCATAGCTAAAATTTCCTTAGCATTGAAATGAATTCTGATTTAATATAGTGGAATCTTTTTGGTATTATCTTGCAGAAGGGAATAATATTCAATTACAATTCAGAAAAACAACATATAAAAATATAATTTTTGAAAGTAGGAAAATATTAATAATTTGTAATAATATCAAAACATTGTTTTCAGATGGATAGAAGAAGGCTAAACTGGGTATAGCTTATTGTGAATGAGGGTAGTTTTCGTGACTTCAACCGTTCAACCAACATCCGAACAAATTTCCCAAACTCGACAAGCTATTGATGCCTACATTCACAGCATAGATACAAACCGCGATCGCCGGGCTGGTGCCTATCCCTACTATCGTTTCCACGATGCTGGCGTTTCCATTCGCGGTACGGTCTTGATTTTTCACGGCTTCAGTGGCAAACCCCACCAAATGTGGCGGCTAGCAGATTATTTATTTGAGAACGGCTACAATTTCTACCAATGTTCTCTTGCCGGTCATCCGCTGGTTCCTCCCAGCCAATACTGGCCGCAGGTCGATCTCAAACCAGAGATTTACAATCCCTTGCGGGAGAAGGTAGCACAAGACCCAGTTTTGAAAACTTACTTTGCCAATTTAGCAGCAACGAACGGCAAGTTTCAACGTCCTAGCTTCCAAGAACGTAAAGCTTTAATAGCGCGATTGATGGAGTTGGAGCCGCATTTGTTGGATATCGCAAAAGCCATTAAAAAATCCAACGATCCGGATTTCGATCGCTATTTTATTTCCTCACATATGGACTATTTAGAAAATGCGCGCGATCGCTTGCAGGAACTCGACCCCATGCCAGGTCCCATCTATACCGTGGGACTTTCCGTAGGCGGTGCGGTGGCACTGGCTTTGGCTGCCGATCGAAGCGATCGCATTCAACAGGTTGTTGCTTATGCTCCTCTGTTGCGAATCTATGGAGAAGATCGTCGCGAATATGTTATGCTATCAGGTCCATTAGATATTGCTGAATTGGGTTGGGACCATGACTTGCGTTTTCCCGTGGGTTGCCTCACCGCTGCCGACCGTTTTGGTAGCAGTGCCGTCCTTAGTTCCCATGCAATGAAAAGTTTAAAACAGATTCCTACTTTTTTGGTATTGACCGAAAACGAAGATGCAGCCGATATCGAAACCAATAAAACCTTTTTCAAAAAAATTGGTGGCGAAAGGCAAGGACACCGTTTTTATCTATATCCAGCCAAAGATTTGGTTCCCCATCCCATGGTCGATCCCACCGAAGTAAGTCAGGGAATGAGCAATCGTTTTTGGCGCAGTCTCTATCAAGAAACCTTGCGCTTTTTGGATACTGGAAAAGTAGACACCAGCAATATGAGCAATTTGGAACTAGATCCTAATTTACCGCCGGTGCCACCAGTGGAAAAATCTTAATGTTGTTTCCTAGAAATAGTTGTCAAGAGTTGGGTTGGCGCACTGGTGTGGCATCAAAGTATTGATGGTGCTTCTGAATTGCTAGCAAGACTATGGCCGTTGTTGGTATGTTGGAAGATTAGTGCTAGACATTCTGGAAATATAGCAATTGAGAGGTTTTATGAATACCACAGCCACATTGAATCTCGTTCCCTACTTTCTTTACGGTACTGCATGGAAAGAAGATATGACCCAGCGTTGCGTCGAAGATGCGTTAAAGGCAGGATTTCGCGGTATCGATACAGCCAACCAGCGGAAACATTATTACGAAGCTGGTGTGGGAAAAGCCTTGCAGAGTACTTACGAAAGCGGTTTGCTGCAGCGGGAAGATGTTTTTCTACAAACCAAATTTACCCCACGCGGCGGACAAGACAATCGTTTGCCTTACGATGCGCAAGCTTCGCTAGGGGAACAGGTACAGCAATCTTGTGAGAGTTCTTTAAAACATTTGGCAACCGATTGGCTGGATTCTTTTATTTTGCACGGTCCCATGACATTAAAGGGTTTGAGCAATAGCGACTGGGAAATTTGGTATGCCATGGAATCTTTGTACGAACAAGGCCAAGTTCGTCACTTAGGGGTAAGCAATGTTAATTTAGAGCAGCTCAAAGCCTTTTATGAGGGAGCGCGCGTTAAGCCAAGTTTCGTACAAAGTCGCTGTTTTGCTATCAATCTCTGGGATAAGGAACTTCGCGAGTATTGCCAGCAGCAGGGGATTATTTATCAGGGATTTTCTTTATTAACTGCAAATGCCGAAACTTTGCAGAAATCTAGCAATTTTAAAGCGATCGCGCAACGCAAAGATAAAACCCCAGCTCAGGTTGTGTTCCGATTTGCCTGGCAAGCCGGCATGTTACCGTTGACTGGTACGACTGATTTCCAACACATGCAGCAGGATTTGCAAATTAATGAGTTCGAGCTAACGGAAGATGAAGTAGCGCAAATTGAGAATGTTGCTGCGGCATAAATAGCGATCGTGGGATTTAAAAAATTATAATTCCAGATATACAGGCAACAAGTCACTACAGCATCTTTTTGAGCTAGATATTGATGTTGGTGGCTTGTCCTCCCGTAAAAGCGATCGCGCTTTTCATACACCGATGGCGCTACCATGGATGTTAGCGCATCCACTGTCGAAGAAATTCGCCAAACGGCCAGCCAGCGTAAGGCTACCTTAGTGCAATATTCGGTGGTCAGCGACCCCGATTGGCTGTATACATTTGGGTCATTTCTCCCGATGGAAATATTGCCTTTCGTGCCGTCGATCTCAGCTTTCTAGAAACCCCTATCACCGATTTAGCCTGGCGTTTGGGAACTGGGGAAGACAACCTAAGAAATCCCAACAGATAGCCAGGAAAATAACCTGCGGCAAAAACACTTGCAACAACTCTACCAACTATTAATTACCCCCATTGAATCTTTGCTTCCCAGCAATCCCCAACAACTGGTTGGCTTGATTCCTCAAGCAGAATTGGTTTCCATTCCTTTTGCCGCCTTACAAGACGAACGAGGAAACTATCTCATCGAAAAACATACTTTACTGGCTGCTTCTGCCATTCAAGTTTTGCGATTTACCCACCACTATCCCCAAGGTTGGCAAAGTGGCAAAAATACTTTTACCACATTTTATCCCAGCCACCTCTTGGAACATTGTTATTGCTATTATTGGCATTCCACCGAGGATATTTTTCAAATTTCCCTTTCCAAAAGTGCAATAGCTGGTATTCCGAGAAGCTATTCCTACCACCAACCAAGCGATCGCATAATGTAACCTTTCTCCAGCATTTTCACTTCTATGAAATTAGCACAATTGCAACAACAATACCGCGACGGCAAGCGAGATTTTTCCTGGGTCAAAATGCCAGAAACTTCCCTAGCTGGCAGCCAACTCCTCCACATCCTCATGCCAAGAACTTCCCTAGAAGGCAGCAATTTCGATAACGGAAACTTCAACCATGCCAGTTTTCGCAAAGCCAATCTCTCTCAAACTTCTTGGCAACAAACCCAAGCCGAAGTCGCTATTTTTATCAAAGCCAATCTCCCAGAAAGCAATTTTACCCAAGCCAACCTTGCCAACGCCAATTTTACCCAAGCCAACCTCACCAATGCCAATTTCACCAATGCTAATTTAGCCGGTGCCAATTTCAGGCAAACTTGCCTGCAAGGTGCCAATTTTCTCAACGCCAATCTCCAACACGCCAAATTCTACAATGCCGATATTTCCCAAGCTTCTTTTGCAGGCGTCGATTGTAGCGAGACCTATTTTACGGAAGAACAAATTTCCGTTGATATCACAGAAGAAAACCTCCCCACATCTGGCAGCCAACCAAATAATTCTGGAAATCAAGCATCAGTAGAAACCACTTCCCAACCATCTCCCTTTTTGCGATCTTTACCCCATTTCAAACACCAGCAATATTCTTTTTTCCCTTCCCATCGAGGAATTCACAAAACACAATTTAGGGAACACCTCCCGAAAAAATTTCTCCTGGCTTGGGGGTTGGGATATTTTTTACTATCTCAAGGAATGGTTTACTATCAAGTTCGTTGGGAATTTTGGCTGTTGGCTGTTTTTAGTTCTTTTATGTGGTGGCTGGATGAAGAATTGATTTGGTTTGTTCCCATTGCGGTTTTCCTAGCTGCTTTGTCAAGCAACCCCGTGGTGTTGCAAACTTTGCTGGTTTTTTTGCCTTTGACTGTTTTGGTGACTATTTTTTATTGGTTTCAGTGGGGATGGCGTCTCTATCGTTCTTTGAAACTGTCTCTGTTGGTTGCTGGTGCTTTTGTGGTACCTTGGATTTTTCTGAGGGAACTGTTACTTGTGGCAAGTTGGTTGGATTTCTTTTTGTTCCTCCAATTTCTTTTGAGCGTTCTTGGCGTCGCTGCTGGTTGTTTTGCTATTGTAGAAATGGGCAACCGCGGCTACAGCAAACAACAAACGCTCTCTGTTATTCCTGCGATCGCTATTTTGGGATTATTTTTCGGAAGACTGCTCTCTTAATCTCGTTCGTCTTTTTTTATTGCAGTTGTAAACAAATTATAGATAAAAAAACAATTTATCGATACTTCCCACGATTCCTCGTTTCTATTTGTTTTGGAAAACTATTTTTTTGCAGGTTAGATGTTTGGGTAAAGACGCCCGCAGCCTCCCCTTTTTTATGGCGATCGCTCCATAACAATCGCCCTATGTATGTTTAGGATACCACCATTTAGGGAATTTGTCAAGAAACACTTCCCAAGCGCTAACGCCAGGAGAAAAGATGCGGACGGAGAGATTCGAACTCTCACACCTTGCGGTACTAGAACCTAAATCTAGCGCGTCTACCAATTCCGCCACGTCCGCGAGCATCTACTAATATAACAGAGAAAGTCCGAGACTTGTAAAGGAAAACAGCCAAAAATTTTCCAGAGGGTTGCTAGCGGGAAAATTGGGGAATATCAACCGCTTGCATGGAAGTAGCGGGATTTGGGAGAAAGGAACCTGCCCAATGGCTGGGTTCGCAACTAGTAGAAAAATGTAAGGGGAGTTGCTGACAATATTCGCTAGCGTGTTGTTCGGCGAGACGATATGCTGAAGTAGAAGGGGGAATTTGCTGCAAATAGTATAGTGCAGCAATAAAATCCTGGCGGCGAGCACGTTTTTCTGCCCGAGTTAGATACCATTGACAGCGAGCTTGCTGTTTTTGTCGGTATTCTTGCAGTTTCGCCGATACTCGTTGGTAGGTTTGGGTGTTTTTGGGAATTTTTTGTAGCTGCGCGATCGCACCAGTAAAATCTTTACTAACAGCTAAATTGTAAGCTGATTGTAGCAATCGGTGGGCTTGAGTTTCTTTCTTGATTTTTTGTTTGTGGCGATATTCTTTTAATTTGGTAGCCACCTTCGCATCCAATTTGGTTTGGGAAGGAACTTGCTGCAAGTGTCGAATTGCGCCAGCAAAATTTTTCTTGACCGCTAGGCTATAAGCCGCTTGTAGCTGCTGGTAAGCTTGGGATTCTAGATGCAATTGCGCTTGCTGTCGAAAGGGTTCGGCTTTTTTTTGCCAAAATTCAATTGGGGGAAGTTGGTGACTAATCTCTCGCACTTGTTGCCATTTACCGGCAGCAAAAGCTTTTTTTAACTTTTGAAATTGAGTTTTTGCCAACTGCCACTCTTTTGGCCATTGGTTGGCTGCTGCGGTAGCTTGCTGGTAGTTGTCGCTGCTAGGGGGAATGGCAGATACTAGGGAAATAGCTTTTTCCAACTTCCCTTGTTGGTAGGCGATGCTGGCTTGCTTGTATTTCTCGCTGCTATCTGAGGGAGAATACACCAGCAATTCTTGAACGCCATAAGCAACGACAGCGGTATTGAGGATCGTTCCTACGCCTGCCGTGGCAGCAAACCACCGGAAAGCTGTTGTTGAGGAACCCGATGTCTTGGTCGAGGGAACTTGGGCAGATGTGGTACAATCTGAAACGTTAGAACCAGACATAGTTTGCTTTTATACTCCCCAGCAAAGGACTGGCTATCGTTTATTCGGACCCCCAACAAAAAATTCCGGAAATTAGCTTATTCCGAGATACTATGATTTCTAAACCAGCTAAACTGGTACGCGATCGCATTCCTGAAATCGTTCGCGCCAACGGCAAATCTTAGGAGGGGGAGGAGTGGGAGGAGTGGGAGGAGGGGGAGGAGTGGGAAAACTACAAAGAAGTTGTAGCCTTAGCCTGGGGATGACGCTGGTCTTTGTCGTACGGATTTGGTATTCGTATTTTGTACCAACAAATTGCTATTTTTTTGCAGCTTAGATGTTTGGGTAAAGACGCCCGCAGCCTCCCCTTTTTTACAGCGATCGCTCAAAAATCACCCTATGTATCTTTACTATACCACCAAATCAAAAATATGTCAATCCGAATCAATGTCTTTTCATCGCCTTTTCATCGATAAACTAATTCGACGTAATTTTTGGTTCACTTCCAAAACTTGTACCTGCACCACTTGACCGACGCGCACAATCTCATTGGGATCGCGAACAAAACGGTCGGCCAGTTGGGAAATATGCACCAACCCATCTTGATGAACGCCTATGTCAACAAAAGCCCCAAAATTAGCAACATTGGTGACAATGCCTTCCAATTGCATTCCCACGCGCAAATCTTCCAGGGTATGCACATTTTCGGCAAAATTGGCATAGGTAAACGAATCGCGCGGGTCGCGTCCCGGTTTTTCCAACTCCTGTATAATATCCCGTAGGGTTGGTTCTCCCACTGTATCGCTGGTGTAGCGCCGCCAATCGATTTGGTGGCATTTTTCGGGAACTTGGGAAATTTGGCTGAGGGAAAGATTCATATCAGCCGCGATCGCTTCTACCACAGCATAACTTTCCGGATGCACCGCTGTGTTATCCAACGGATTGTTTCCCTGGCGAATCCGCAGAAATCCCGCCGCTTGTTCGAAGGATTTGGCACCTAATTTTTTGACCTGCAAGAATTCCTGGCGATCGCGAAAAGCCCCATTTTGATTGCGATAGGCGATAATATTATTAGCAATGGTGGGTGTAATCCCGCAAACGTAGGTCAGCAACTGTTTGGAAGCCGTATTCACATCCACGCCAACGTAGTTTACGCAGCTTTCCACCGTTTCGTGCAACTTTTTGTGCAGCAATTTTTGGTCTACATCGTGTTGGTATTGACCCACACCAATGGATTTGGGGTCGATTTTCACCAACTCTGCCAACGGGTCTTGCAGGCGACGGGCTATGCTAATGGCACCGCGTACGGTAGCATCTAAATGGGGAAATTCTTCTCTGGCTACTTCGCTGGCGGAATAAACGGAAGCACCGGATTCGTTGACGGTAACGGCAATGGGTTTTCGATCCTGGCTGGCAAGATTGGCCAATACTTCTTCCACAAAGCGACTGGTTTCCCGACTGGCAGTGCCGTTGCCAATGGCTATAAAAGCGATAGAATATGTTTGCAGCAATTTTTGCAAAGTTTGGCTGGCTTGCTGGCGTTGGGCGTTGCCTTGATGGGGAAAAATCGTTTGATATTCTAAAAATTGGCCGGTTTCGTCAACCACGGCGACTTTACAGCCAGTGCGAAATCCGGGGTCAATGCCTATGGTTGGCTGCATTCCCGCCGGCGGCGATAGCAACAGCGAAGAGAGGTTTTTGGCAAAGGTTTCTACAGAGGCTTGTTCGGCTTCCGCTTTTTTATCGGCTAAAACGGCATTTATTGTTGCCGGTTTCAGCAGCCGCATATAGGCATCTCGGATGGTGGCGGTATAAAAATCTCGCAGGGAGGGGGCAGGGGAAATAATAATTTGCGATGTTAGCGTGGATAAAATGCGATCGCTATCTACGCTCAGATCGAATTTAACAATCCCTGCTTGTTGACCGCGAAACAAGGCCAGTAAATTGTGGGGGGCAATTTTGGTAATGGGGATTTGGTAATCCCGATACATTTCAAATTTCGTAGTGCCTTCGGGATAGTCTTCCTTAATTTGGGAAACCACAACAGCGGATTTGGCAAAAATTTGCCGCAGCTGCGATCGCACATGGGCGCGTTCGGCGATCGCTTCGGCTATAATATCGCTAGCCCCCTGCAAGGCTGCTTCTACTGTATCGACTCCCAGTTCGGTATTGATATAAGTAGCAGCGGCATCTTCTAAAGAGACGGATTTGCTAGCTTTTTGATTTTGTGTTTGAATCCATTCTGCTAGGGGTTGCAATCCTTTTTCCCTAGCTTGGGTGGCGCGGGTGCGACGTTTGCGGCGGTAGGGTAAGTATAAATCTTCCAGTTCGTTTTTTTGGGTACAAGCGGCAATTTTTGCCTGCAGGTCGTCGGTGAGTTGGCCTTGTTCTGCGATCGCTTGTAAAATACTTTCTTTACGAGCTTCCAGTTGGTGAATATAAGTATAGCGGTCTTGTAGTTGGCGCAACTGCACCTCATCCATTTCCCCAGTACGTTCTTTCCGATAACGCGCAATAAAAGGAATCGTAGCGCCTTGTTGCAATAATTCCAGCGCGTTTTCCACCTGTTGGGGTCGTAGGGAAAGTTCTTGTGCCAGTTGTTGCGCAACAGCAGACATAACGTCAGACACAATAGATGCCAACTTATCTTAGAGTGTAGCGAACTTCTTGTCAAATGGGTACACCAAAGCGATCGCGTCGGGAAATGTTATTCTAAAATCGAGCAAAACGTAGCGAACCAGCAAACATTCACCTATGGCAGACCTTCCCTTAGGATTTCCCCCACCTACTCCCGAAGGCAAAATCGAAATCAAAACCTATCCCGCCTATCGCAGCATCACCTACGAACATCACGGCAACTTACCCCGCGCCAGCCAAGCTGCTTTTAACGCCCTATACCAGCACATTAGCAGCAATCAAATTTCCATGACCACTCCCGTAGAAGTGCGATATCCCGACCATGCTGCCACAGCTACAATAACGCCAACCAATCTTGCCGACACCGGCACTGCCAAAGTTTCCTTTATTTACCCGCAACCAGACATCACTCCCCAACAAGTAGCAAACGACGTTTGCGTCACCGACCATCCTGCCATGACCGTAGCCAGCATCGGCATTCGCGGTGCTTATACGTGGGAAAGCTACCAACAACACTGGCAGCAGCTACAATCCTGGCTGCAGCAATATCCCGAATACGAAATTGTCGGTTCTCCCCGTCGGTTTCTTTACAACTCTCCCTATACGCCAGTGGAGAAAAAAATGAGTGAAGTACAAATTCCCATTCAGAAAAAATAGTCAAATCCTATCAATTCTCTCTTTTCTTCTTTTCCTCTCTTGCCACTCTTTGCCCTCCCAAATCTTCCCTCTGTTCCCAAAAAATCATTCAATCTCGACCAAATCCACCTTACTCTGCTGCCCCTTGCTGCCTAAAATTTCTTTTAATTTTGTCATAAACTCTTTTGCTACCTTGCGAAAAGCCTTAGCGCCAGAACAGTTGGGGTCGCTAATCACCACTGGCAGATAGCTATCTATTGCCTTAGAAACATTGACATCGAGAGGAATTTGGGTTTGAAAAATTTGTTTTTCACCAAAATCGCTATGCACTCGCTGCATCACTTTCTTGGAATAACGACCACTTAGCAAACCTCCCGACATGGTAAAGGCAATTCCTAGCAACTCCATGACATATTCGTGGTCGAACTCATGTACTTCTTTGAGTTGTTTCAAGCGTCTTTGTAGCAGTTGAATGCCAATCAAAGAAAGCGGTTCCGGTCTGGCAGGGATTAAATAAAAATTGCTGCAAGCCAAGGCACTGCGCGTTAGTAGCGTATAACCAGGAGCGCAGTCCAAAATAATAAAATCATACTCGTCAATCATGGGTTCGATAATACTCCAAATCAGAACCCGTTCCAACTCCGTCCATACCGTTTCAAAGTCCGTATATCCCTGTTGCACAGCTTTGTCGTACAACTTTTGGGATACCAAAAATTCATCGTACACATCCAAATCCCCTGGCAGTAGATTTAAATCTTTGGTATTGCCCACATAGGGTCTGATAAAATCTTGAACGCGAGCATCTGGGTGGGAACTGTTTTTAATAGCTTGATTGATGAGAGATCGTAGCGTTCGTTTTTCTCGACGAATTTTGGCAAAATCAGAAGGGGGAACCAAGCTCAGGGTAGCGCTAATTTGATTGTCTAAATCGACAACAAGAACGCGCTTGCCATAGTCTTTGGCTAAAGCCGCAGCTAGGTTAACAGTTAGAGTGGTTTTCCCCACGCCACCTTTCATGTTTGCCGTTGCAATAACGTATCCCATCGATTCAATCCTCTAAAGAAAGTCCCCTGCCAGTATAGTTTGTCAGTGGGAGTAGATAGTATTCTTTAGCCATCCTACCTAAGCTCGCCAAAAGGAACAAGGGGATGGAAGAGTACCGAAGAGGGGGATAATACATAGGAACAGTCTAATAGGAATTTGATGTAAAAATGGTTGAATCTACGGTTACAAGTGTCATTCCGCAGGCACCAACTGGGTTTAAATCTGGGTTTATTGGGATTATCGGTCGTCCCAATGTGGGAAAGTCTACCTTAATGAATCAGTTGGTGGGACAAAAAATTGCGATTACGTCGCCGGTGGCACAAACGACGCGCCATCGGTTGCAGGGGATTTTAACCACTACCGAAGCGCAAATGGTGTTTGTGGATACGCCGGGAATTCACAAACCCCACCACCAATTGGGACGGGTGTTGGTGCAAAATGCTAAGATGGCTATTCAGTCTGTTGATGTGCTGCTGTTTTTGGTGGATGGGTCTTGCGAGGCAGGGGGTGGCGATCGCTTTATTGCCGATTTGCTGAAAGATACTCAGATACCCGTAATATTGGGTGCCAATAAGTTAGACCAACGCCACCAATCCCAACAAAATCCCGAAATTTTGCCGCCGGGAAGTTCTGCCACTGACCCCATCGACGCTAGCTATACCAGGTTACCCAACGCCGAAAACTGGACCATGGTAAAATTTTCTGCTCTTACTGGTTGGGGAACTGATAAGGTACAATCATTACTACGCGATCGCTTGCCAGAGGGTCCGTACTACTATCCCCCCGATTTGGTCACCGACCGACCGGAACGATTTATCATGGGAGAACTCATCCGAGAACAAATTCTCATCGCCACCCGCGAAGAAGTTCCCCATTCCGTCGCCGTGGCCGTTCAGCATGTCGAAGAAACGCCAGAGATTACCCACGTCTACGCCGACATCGTCGTAGAAAGACCTTCCCAAAAGGGAATTTTAATCGGTAAAGGCGGTCAAATGCTCAAACAAATCGGTTCTGCAGCTAGAGAAGCCATGCAAAAACTGATTGCCGGTCAAGTCTATTTGGAGTTATTTGTCAAAGTACGTCCCAAATGGCGACAGTCATCCCATCGGTTGACAGAATTAGGATATACCGTGGAAGAATCGTAACTTCTGCCCTAAATTGAAATTAAAGCGATCGCTTCTCATAACGTCAAAAACTGGCTTCTAGACTTTTATATAGGGAAAATTCCCAACCATCTTGTTGATTGTATGGCTCATGTGGGCACTTTACCTATAGGTAGGAATTTGTTATCCGAACAAAAGTCCGTACCACCAACGAGGTGGATGTTCGAGCCAACCACCTCGTTGCTACTTAGTTCGCATCAGGAAAAGCAAGTGTTAATGGCAATTCCTCAAATCCACAATACAAATGAAAACGAAGCCAAACGCCTCTCCCTGCTAGCGGCGTCTGGTTTGCTACACTATCAAAGCCTCCCCGAGTTTGATGAAGCCGTGAAAACGGCAGCCAAATTCCTAGAAGTACCCATCTGCATTGTCAGTATTCCCGACCGTCACTATCAATGGATTAAAGCCAGCTTGGGTTGGTCGCAACTAGCCGTTTTCGATGAAACCCCGCAGCCGAAAAAAATTTCCCACCAAGATGCTTTTTGCACGCGGGTTGTGGAAACAGAACAAGTACTGTCTTTGCGAGATACGGCAACCGACCCTACCTATACAAATAGCATGTTTTTACAGGAATGGGGAATTCGTGCCTATCTCGGCGTTCCCTTATTCACCCGCTACAATACTGAAGAAAACGGGTCAAAACAGGAACGTATCTGTATTGGCACCCTAGCGGTAATGGATTTGGCACCTCGGAGTTTCAGCGATAAAGATATCCAGTTTCTCCAATTGGTTGCCAGCAATGCCATGAAAGATGTAGAATCCCTACGCTTGCATAACATCCAACCTACCACCGAACGATTTCTCCACCAAGAATTAATCACGGATTTGCTAAACGAACTGCGAAATCCCCTGAGTTCGATCATGGGGATGACCAGCGTTCTCAATAGCGAAATCTACGGTGCCTTAAAAACCAAACAAAAAGAATACCTAGATACCATCTACAGCAGCGGTCAATATCTGCTGGCGTTGGTAGAAGAAGTTTTGGAACTGAGGCAGCTAGATAGCGGTCTTTCCCAAATCCAAACCACTCCTGTGGATATCGAAATGCTGTGCCAGCAGGTGGTCAAAAATTTAGAACCCCTGGCTGCCAGAAGCCGCCAGCAACTACAATTAACCGTAGAACCTGGCGATCGCATTTGGTTTGTTGACCGTACCAAACTCCGTCAAATTCTTTACCATCTAACCCTCAGCGTCATCAAAGCTGCAGAAGCTTCTTGCACCATTCGCCTTCACGTTTCCCGTCACGACGACCATCTCAATATCGCCGTTTGGTTTTCCCACCTGTGGTTGGGAGATGGGATTCCAGCACCAGAAAACTATCCCTGCTACCTACCAGTTCCCAAAACCCAACCTGCCACTGAAGCAACCACCTCTCGAAAAAGAAAAAATTCGCCAACCCAAGACCCAGCCGCCAATCTGTTTGCACCTCAAGTAGTACCTATGGAACAGCTGCTAGAACAAATGCAGCTAGAAAGAAACAAAGAAAACACCCGCGATTTGCTGGAATTGTGGTTGAGTTGCCAGCTAACTTCCATGCATGGTGGACAGATTTGGGTGAAAGGTACCTCCGAACTTGGTTATCGCTATATAGTTAGTTTGCCACAGGTACAATCTCAAAAAGAATATCCCCAACCAAAACCACACAACCAAGACTCGATGTAGTTGATGTAGCCAGGATTTTTGTCGAAAACCCGAACAAACTCAGTTTCCCCGCTTTTATATCGAACCGATAGATTGGGTTTAGAACTTGTCTCAAATAGCCAACATCCATTCCCCATCCCATACCAACCAATCCTATCGACAGGTGGTGTTTTGCGATTTTGACGGCACCATTACTGCCGAAGAAACCTTTATCGCCATGCTTAAAAAATATACCCCAGAACGCTTCGCACAACTAATTCCAGAAATCTACGCTTTGCGACTATCCCTTGCTGACGGCGTTCGACAGTTGGTCAACTCCATTCCCAGCCGATGCTATCAAAACATTTTAGAAGATATCCGCCACCAGCCTTTGCGTTCTGGGTTTGTGGAATTGCTGGATTTTCTGGAGGCAGCAGAAATTCCTTTGGTTGTGGTTTCTGGTGGGTTGCGGGGGATGGTAGAAGTGGCTTTGGGGTCTTGGCAAGAACGGGTAGCCGGAATTTATGCTGCTGAGGTGGATACCAGCGAGGAATTTCTGCAAATTTATTCCTCGATAGAAAGCGATACGGAACTAGTAGCCAAACCCCAAGTTATGAGACAGTACGATGCTAAACAAAAAATCGCCATTGGCGATTCGATAACTGATTTGCAAATGGCTATGGAAGCCGATTTGGTGTTTGCCCGCGATCGCTTGGCGCAATACTTACAAGAACGCGATAAATTTTATATAGAATGGCAGGATTTTTTTGACGTTCGCCATACCCTTGCCACCTGCTATTCTAGTTAGCTAGAAGAACCACCACTAGCAGCTACAGTTCCCTCACTAACTGTATCAGTTTCTGGAAGGGGAGGACGAATGCAAAAATAAAGTAACGGTCCGATTAAAGGTACCCAAAGCAATGCCTGCAACAGTTGGGAGTTGCCAATGCCTCGCCGAATTAAATCGTCTTGCAACAGAGCTGGAAACAATAAAACCAGCAAGCAAAAATCCAAACTCATTACGTTAATAAAACGACTGGTTAGCCACTGCTCTACAAAATCTCCCCAATCGCCGGCTATCAAACCACCAATCAAAACTGCCACAAAAGTAGCACTGAGAACAATACCCAATATACGGGAATCGAGAATTTTTAGCAACCAATTTTTTTCTCCCGGAAACCGAACTGGCGGTTCCCTCAGTGCCAAATAAGGCAAAATAGCAAAGGCACCAACGCCAAAAGTTACCACTGCAAACAACCAAGCTGGCAGTTTTTGACCTTTGCCATCTACCAGCAACAACGGTAAATACATCAATGGCAAAATTCCCATTAAATTAAATAGAGAAACAATAATGGGATTGATGCCTTCGGTTTTAAAAAGCGATAAGTCTTTAATTAGATTGAAGGTATTGGGGTCGTCGGGAGGGGCGAGCAAAAAGGCATAAAGAAGAAAGGCCAACCACAGGAAAGCAAAGCCGATTTTGACTGCCATATCACCAATCTATCCAAAAACATTTCGATTGTATCAAATCTTGGCAACGTTGGGTTCGTTGGTCATCCCCAATCTGTTTCACGTAGACCACAAAAATTTTCGGTGGTGCATGGCTGAAAAAAGGTGAAAAAAAAACTTGACAAAAGAAAAAACAAGTTGTACAATTAAGTAACTAATAGGTATTTTTGGGGAAAGTTTGTTTTAAATTCTTTCGCTCAAACATCCAACCTGCGCAAAAATAATGTCCCCCTACGATTCGTTGCCTTCTTCAAAAGATAAACAACCGCGATCGCCATCCAAACGCACCCAACTCCCTACCGGTAAAGCTGCATTGACCCCATCGTGACCGAAAGGCAAATTCGCCACAACGGGGATATCGAGAGAGCCAAGGCGATCGCGCAACACTTCCTCCACCGTAAAACTAGGATATTTAGAACTAGCATAGCAACGGCTAAAGCGACCCAAAGCAATACCGCGCACTTTTTGGAATACCCCTAACATGCGCCATTGAGTGAGCATGCGATCGATGCGATAGGGAGCTTCCGCCGTATCTTCCAACGCCAAAATGGTACCATCGAGTGGTGGTTGAATCGGCGTTCCCAATAGATGGGTTGCCACCGTTAAATTCGCCGGCAGCAATCTTCCCGCAGCCACACCACCTTGCCAAGCATCTCCATAAATCGGGTCGAGGGGGTTTCCCTGCAACCAATCGAAAAGCCGCTGTTGCGACCAAGAAGGTTCCGCCGCCAAGGTAGCTAGTAACGGACCGTGAATGCTGGCAATCCCTTGGGTATACAAACGCCACAACAAACTGGTAATATCGGAAAAGCCAATCAACCATTTGGGATGTTGGGGATGCCAGGGCCAGCGTTCCAACAAGCGAGCGCCACCGTAACCGCCTCTGGCACAGAGAAGGCCCTTGCATTGGGGGTCTTGCCAAGCTTCAACCAACTGCGCCCTTCTGCTGTCGTCGCTACCAGCGAGATATCCCCAGCGCTCGCCACAACCGGGGGTTCGTTCCACTCGATAGCCTTGCTGTTGCCAAACCTCGATACCAGCTTCGATCGATTCCCAATTTTGCAAGCAACCGCTCGGTGCAATAACTTTCAGCAAATCTGGTGGTTGCAGGGGAGGTGGTATTTGTAACATATTTGATTGCTTTTGATTATAGCAGCTGCTGGTTGCCAAATGTATCTAGCAGATAAAAAAACCAATCTTCAAAGCGATCGCCTAACGCCGTCAGGGAATATTGTTCTTCCGCGACTTGCCGACAAGTGCGACGGTCGAGACGATCCAACTGTGCGATCGCAGCAATCAATTCATCAATATTATCCGGTTCCACCAGCCATCCGGTCTTGCCATCTTCGATAATTTCCGCAGGGCCACCGCGACTGTAGGAAATCACCGGTACGCCACAGGCTAGCGCCTCAATAGCCACATTGCCAAACGCTTCCACCCAACGGGGAGTCATTAACAAAGCCTGACACTGGCGCAAATGTTGTTGCATTTTGGCAGTAGGAAAAAATCCCACATAGTCCACCGGTGCTTGGGGATATTGCTGGCAAATTCGCTGCCAGTATGCTTCGTCTTGCATTTTTCCCAACACCTTTAAGGGAATCCCCGTAGTTTGTGCCGCCGCTACCGCATCTTCCAATCCTTTTTCCGGGGAAATACGGGCAACCCATGCCATTTGCGGTTGGGGTTGTTCGCAAAACTCGTACAAACGCAAGTCAATGCCGCTACCCAAACACCAAAAGCGATCGGCATTGGGAAACGTATCGGCTTGCGATCGCGTATAAACCCCAATCGTTCCCGGAAACTGTTCGGCAACCTTCACCATTTCCCGATCCATCGCCTCCGACAAAGACCCCATACTCACAAAATGAGCAATCGGTGCGGAAAAAAAAGGCGTGAGGTAAAAAGGCAACCAATCAAAAGCAAAATTAACAATTAAATCGTACTTCTTTTGGACCTCGCGCGCGTAGGCCCACATATTGCCCAAAACCGAATTCGGAGGAATAGAGATAGAACTGTTGTACAATTGGCTTTGAGCAGTTAGCTGCAGGTTGCCAGAAATTTGAGCAATGGGAATATCTTCCATTTGCGACCCTTGCGGGGCCACCACCGTCACGGTATGTCCCCGCTGGCGCATTTCCATTGCTATATTGTATATGGTGAGTTCCACCCCACCTCCCAAACCAGAACCTAAAGCACCAACTGGTGTTGAAAGAAACAAAAGTTTCAAGGATCTTCCCTTCAACTGCGATCGGCTTCAAATCTTCTAGCATACTATACTTTGGTGCTTTGGTCATGATATAGTTGAATTTAGTAGCCTGAAAAATCTCGCGCCTGCCACGGCAGTTGGCTCAAAAAAAAAGGATGTAGGAACAGTTCCCACATCCTAAAAAACCGTTGTCTAATTATCTAAGTTTCCCGAAAGGAGAATCCCTCCAGTTCGCTCTATTGTTAGAGTTCCCAACTTCAAAAAGTCGGTAACTTCGCAGCTACGATTTGATGTCCACTTTCACGACTTTATTTTTCTCTTCTTCTGCCTTGGGTAGGTTCAAATGCAGAATACCATCTTTGTAGTTGGCTTCTACATTGTTGTTTTGGATTCGGCAAGGTAAGGGAATGACCCGTTGGAACTTACCGTAGTAGAATTCGCTGCGATGGATACCACCTTCTTCACTTTTGTTTTCTGACTTCCGTTCGCCGCTGATGGAAACCGATTCTGCACCCGCTTGAATGTCCAAATTGTTGGGGTCAATTCCCGGAATTTCCAGTTTTAGCTGAACGGCATCGGAGGTTTCGTGGAGTTCGGCTGCTGGAGAGAAAGTATAATTCTTGGAACGGGAACGTCGTTCGAGTGCTGGGAATGTATCGAACAGTTGGTTAACTTCTTGTTGTAGGTTGTCAATGTCGCGGAACGGATCCCAACGTGTTAGTTGTACCATATCCATCACCCTCCTTTTGCTTGTTGGTTTCATCGGTTGTCTCTAACCTTTGCTTTATTTTTAATATAAAAAATTTCCACAAAAAGAGGGGTTCGGTTCTTTTCCAAATAGCGATCGCAATTCCCACACCTTCAATGGAGGGTGCCAGCAACACCACATTTTCCATGCTATCTTGCGATCGCCTGCCACCTGTTCGATCCTATCCCTACCAGTCAATATGAGTATTTGCCAAAACATCTTTATATGGAAGCGGTGTGTATTAGCTATAGGAGTGAGTTTAGCCATCGCTGGCTGTCAGCCATCTGTTGAGGAAACGGCCGTCGATCCAGCCACACCTACAACCACCGATACCACCTCAGACAATTCTACGCCAACCCCTACTGTTGTACCAGAAAAAGCGATCGCCACCCAACCCATTTCCCCAGACCCCATTCGCATCCGCGTCGCCAACCTGCCAGAACCTTTCCACAGCCAAAGCGCCTCCAAACCGCCGCAAATTGCCAATATTCCCGACAATCCTACCCTCAACCTACCGCCAGGCTTTCAAGTAAACGTCTTTGCCGACAACCTCAACCAACCCCGTTGGCTAGCCTTAACCCCCACTGGCGACGTTCTGGTTACCGAAACCCCAGAAAATCGCATTCGCCTGCTGCAAGATGAAAACGGCGATGGCGTAGCCGATAACTCCCGCATTTTCGCCAGCGAAGACAACGGCTTGTACATTCCCTTTGGCATGGCTTTTGCGCAAGGGTCTTTTTGGGTAGGAAATACCAATGCTGTCTTGCGTTTTCCCTATTCAGCCGGTCAAAAACAGTTGCAAGGGGTTGGTAAGAAAATCGCCGATTTGCCAGGGGAAGGCTACCGGCAACACTGGACCCGCAACGTCGTGGTTTCCCCAGACAATCAACAATTATATGTGAGTGTCGGTTCCCGTTCCAATGTCAGTCCGGAGGAACCACCCCGCGCCTCGGTTTTGCAAATGAATTTAGATGGCAGTTCCCGTCAGGTTTTTGCCTCTGGTTTGCGCAATCCCGTAGGAATGGATTTTCATCCTACCACTGAAGAACTGTACGTTACTGTCAACGAACGGGATGGCTTGGGAGATGATTTGGTTCCCGACTATTTAACCAGGATTCGCCAAGGAGAGTTTTACGGCTGGCCGTACGCTTATTTTAAACCTTCCTTGTTGGATCCCCGCCGTACGAATAACGGTACCAGCGAACGTCCGGATTTGGTCAAACAAACAAAAATGCCTGATGTGCTGTTTGCGTCTCACTCGGCAGCTTTGGGATTGGTGTTTTATCGGGGAGAACAGTTTCCCCAAAAATACCATGAAGGCGCATTTGTGGCTTTTCGCGGTTCTTGGAATCGCGATCGCGCGGCTGGTTACAAACTTGTATTTGTTCCTTTTAACGAAAATGGTCGTCCTCAAGGCTACTACGAAAACTTCCTTACCGGCTTTGTTTTAGATCCCGCAGTTCCCAGAACTTGGGGAAGACCGGTAGGATTGCTGGAACTCCCCGACGGCAGTTTGCTATTTACCGAAGAAGCCAACAATCGCATCTATCGCATTTCCTACGATGGCAGCGAATAAACACACGATCGTTCTACAAACGCCGCGTTTGGACTTGCGTCAGCTACGGTGGGACGATTTGGAAGATTTCGTGGCTTTGTATGGCGACCCCGACGTCATGCGCCACATCAGCGGTACGCCATACCAACGTCAGGAAACGCAAGCTCATTTGCAACGCTATCTGGAGATGGAACAAAAGTACGGTTTTGGGTTGTGGGCCGCTATTTATCGAGACAACGGTCAGTTTATCGGTCGCTGCGGTTTGATTCCACAAGAAATTGAGGGAGTTGTGGAAGTGGAAATTGCCTACATGCTGGCGAAAGCCTATTGGCAGCGGGGATTGGCAACGGAAGCGGCCCTGGCAATTCGCAACTACGGTTTTCAAAGGTTGGGATACAACCGCTTGATTTCGCTTATAGACCCGCAAAACCAAGCATCCATGCGTGTGGCTGCTAAAATTGGCGGGCGTTACGAACAAGAAATTTACAAATGGAACCGGCGGATTTTCTTATTTTCTATGCAAGCAAGCGATCGCTTGGGGAGGCTGCCATCTCATTCAGAAGAAATTGAAAAGCTACGGGTACAACTGTACGATAGCATCTATAGAAACTGGACCCATCGTCCTACCTTTACCCAGCAACTCAACTACGAAGTAACCCTCAACTCCGATGGTACGATTGTGGGTTACAAACCTGTTGGTGCGTTAGCACAGAAATTTTTGCTGGAAACTCCCTTGCCGAAACTAGCCAAACTCGGCAACAACGAAAAATCTGTCACCAAATTTCAAGTATCTTTTAAACCCACCTGGACCCACAACGTCACTTCTTTGCCACGATCGAGCCAATAATCGAAATTTGCTGCTTGACCCCAGATACAATAAAAAAGGATCGGTTCTTGAAGATCGATCCTTACTGTTTGCGCATCGCTAAAATTTCGCATGAGTGTAACGCTACATAATTCCAAAACCGCACCACGTCTAAACTTCCCGACAGTTCGCCGTTTGGACAATGGATTGACTGTCATCGCCGAACAAATTCCAGTAGAAGCCGTCAACCTCAGCTTGTGGTTGCAGGTGGGATCGGCTGTAGAACCCGATGCCATCAACGGCATGGCCCATTTTCTAGAACATATGATTTTTAAGGGAACACCACGCTTGTCTGAAGGTGACTTTGAGCGTTTTGTTGAAGAACGAGGTGCCATTACCAACGCCGCCACCAGCCAAGATTACACCCACTACTACATTACAACGGCGCCTGCTGATTTTCGCGATCTAGCACCGTTGCAAACGGACGTTCTCTTAAACGCCAGCATTCCCGATGCGGCTTTTGAATCGGAACGAAACGTAGTTCTCGAAGAAATTCGCCGTTCCCAAGACAATCCCCAACGCCGTCTCTACCAGCAGATGGCAGAAATCGCTTTTCCTTCCTTGCCATACAAACGTCCCATTCTAGGACCGGCTGAGGTGGTTGCCAATTTAACGCCCCAGCAAATGCGGGATTTTCACCAGCAATGGTACCAACCGCAGGCCATGACAGCAGTAGCTGTGGGCAATTTACCTGTCGAGGAGTTAATCGATACGGTGGTCGAAGGATTTTCTGGGGTAAACCGACCAGCAGCAGGTCCCACAGGCAACCAAGATTTGCCCCCAGAACCCCCTTTTTCGGACATCGAACGTCAAGAAATGACCGATAGCAGCTTGCAGCAAGCTCGTTTGGTGATGGTTTGGCGGGTTCCGGGACTCAATCAAATTTCCCAAACCTATGCCTTGGATGTGCTGGCATCTATTTTAGGGCAAGGACGTACTTCCAGACTGGTACAAAGTTTGCGAGAACAACAGGGTTTGGTTTCTCGGATTGTGGCGGGAAATCTTAGCCATCGCCATCAGGGGATTTTTTATATTTCCGCACAGCTACCAGAGGAAAATCTGGAGATGGTGGAAGCTGAAATTAAACGGCATTTGTCTCAATTGCAGCAGGAGTTGGTTTCCCATGCGGAAATGACCCGGGTACGAACCCAAGTGGCCAATCGCTATATTTTTGGTAACGAAACGCCGAGCGATCGCGCTAATATATACGGTTACTACCAGTCGCAGTTGGGAGATTTATCTTTGGCTTTCGACTATCCCACATGCATTCAGTCGTTGCAAGTTGAAGATTTGCAAACCGCCGCTCAACGGTATCTTTCCTCACAAGCTTATGGTATGGTAATTTTGCGTCCTGCTTAAATCGGCAGCGATGGGCGATCGCTGAAGGGAAATTGGCAGGGAAGCTGTTTGTACAAAATGCGATCGCCCGTTTTTGTGTTTGCTTGATTGATGGAACTATTGGGTATGCGGTGGATGGTATTCGGAGATTCCATAAAGCCGTTAAATGTGTTGGTGGTTGCGCTAGCAGTTCTTTTTCTGGTTTGGATGGGAATCGATTTGATTTATTGGTTGTACCGTCGTTGGCAAAACCAAGGAAGTGCTAGAAATACACCAGATTTTTCCAAGACACTGATTCGCGAGTCGGCAGAACTTTGCGAACGATTGGCCAATTTAGACCGACAAATGTTTCAAGAGTCTTTACACGTGAAAGACTCCAACTCCTGGGAACAATTTAACGCCAAAAGAACTCGAATTCGAGAAGTCTATCGCAAAGCTTATCAACGTTTTCAACGTCGCTGCCAGCGCGAACGAAGTTAAGAACCAGTAATGTATCTCTGCTAACAAGTTCTCTTTATGAAATTTTTCTTAAATATACAAAAAAATACCGCTTGCCCGTATCTATAAAAAATACAAAACTCCCCATCTATAGAAGATTGTGAAAAGCGATCGCGATCGCCAAGCAAGCAAAAACCTGAAATCCCCTGCAAATAAGGAAAACAAAGACCAACTATCTCTTTTTCCGACCAAGCTGCCTATCCCAATTTTTGGGATAGCTACCAGCTATTGAAGGTAAAATGATTAATTGGCTGTGATTTCCATCAAACCAAGGCTAAAGATCCTTTGGTATACTGATGGGTGTTCCCTAACAAAGGATAAAAAGTAATCATTAACGCTATGACTCAGATTTTAGACTCTCTTTCCGTCGAACCGGAACGAAAGATTCTTTGCGGTTACAAAAACCAAACCGATAGCGTTCAAATCGTTCGGATTGCCAACGTTCCCGAATGGTATTTTGAACGGGTAGTGTTTCCTGGGGAATTTCTCATGTTTCATTCCCTACCAGAAGCTAGTTTAGAAATTCACAGTAATTCTACTGCTAGTGCTGTCCTCAGCGATCGCATTCCTTGCAAAAAACTAGAAATCGCTGAGGAAGGTAGCCAACAGGAGGCTGCCAGCTTAAACTAAACGATTTCCTACAAGGAAACTGGCAGATTTTTGGTAGTAGGCTTGATGGATAAACAGGAAATTGTCGATAGTCTAGTAAATCGAACAAGTATGTATGCTTACCGCAAACAAAACTTAAACTCCTAGCAAAAGTTTTGTCGTTGATATTGCTAGCATACATACAGCGCTATCGCGATCGCTTTTTTTCATGGAGCCTACTTTACCGCAAAATTGCTACCTACGTCCGGCCAATGCTGGCGATATTGCCAGCATTTTTAAGTTGGTTTTGCTGGCCAAACTAGACCCGACCCAAATTCGCTGGCAGCAATTTTGGGTCATCGAACATCAAAACACCATCATTGCTTGCGGCCAGCTGCGAAACTTTACCAACGCACAGGAATTGGGAAGTGTTGTTGTGGCCCCCCAATGGCGCCATCGCGGTTTGGGAACCTATCTTTGCCAGCATTTAATCCAGCAAGCCACCCAATCCCTCTATTTAGAATGTTTGGGCAAACAGCTAGCCACATTTTACAGAAAATTAGGATTTTTGCCAGTGGCTTGGTCGGAACTGCCCCCCTCTTTAAAAGTTAAATTTGGTTTGTCGGTTCTGGGAAGGCAAGTACTAAAAATCCCAGTAGAAATCATGAAATATGCACCACCAACTTCCTAGAAACCATTCTGTTTCTCCATCATCTTTCGTAATATAGCTACAGAATCAATGTTGGCTAGCATTTTTTCATTGGAACCTGAGACAATATAGCCACAACCATATCTAATCTATTGAGGGAGAGCGAACTATGTGGGGTAGGTGGGTTTTTGGCATTGGTAGCATCACCGCTATTTCCGTGGTTCCAACTTTAGTATCTCCACAAATAGCGATCGCCGAACGTCAAACAGATTATACACCAGGAGAATTTCGATCGGCTTTATACGGCTTGGGATACAACATTCCCCAAGTAGGGGAAACGTTAAACGACCCCATGACCCAACAAGCCATTCGTAGCTTTCAACGCCAGTACCAACTTCCCGTAGATGGTAAAGCCAATCCTCGCACCCAAGACAAGCTAGCCGAGATAATTACGAACCTACAACAAAATTTAAATACCGTCCTGCAACCAGAACAGTTGCTACCAGAAAATCAATTTTACGGACCGCTAACCGAAGACCTGGTACGGGAGTTTCAACGACAGTTCAACTTGCCAGTGACCGGAATGGCCACCCCAGAAGTGCGGAATTTGCTAACCGAACAAGCTTCTCAAAGGGAATCTCGCAACAATCGTACAAGGACGCGCATGGTCGGTAGCAACACCGCCGAAGCCAGACAAGCCTCTGCATCTAGTGAAGTTTTGTACGAAAGCGTAGAACAATTTCGCCAAGTTTTGATTGGTTTGGGGTACGATATTCCCGAACGGGGACCGTTAGACGACGCAGCGACCCAAAGGGCCATTCGGAACTTTCAGCAAGAATACGACTTGAACGTCACCGGAACGGCCAATCCAGCAACCCAACGCAAAGCCGCAGAAGTCATCAAAAACCTGCAAAACAATTTAAATTTGGTCGTCGATCCGCAGCCGCCGCTGCCACTCAGTCAATTTTATACCGAACAAGTGGAAGCAGCTGTGACTCAATTTCAGCAGCAACAAAACAACCTAGCAACCACAGGAATTGCTACCTTACAGGTGCGCAAACAGTTGGATAATTTAGCCAGAAGCTGTTCTCGAAACCGAACCTGTCCGGGAAATAGATAGGCAGTGGTGTGGAATGTTCGCTGCTGCCTTGGCGGTATGGCAAGAATCGTTTCTTGGGATTGTTCCAGCAACCACAGACAGTAAGCATTTATACTTTTTTTGCTTAAAAATCTCAAAAAATGGGAGAAATCAAATTAGAATCGATGGGAGATTGTCGTTCGGTGAGCAAAGAACTATGCAACAACTCTTCCACCCCTTGGTTAATAGTTATAAATACTTATGGAACTTGCGGCGTTGGCTGTTAGGCATCGTTACCTGTTTGGCAGCCATGCAGTTGGTTGTGTTTCCCGCTGCCGCTACCGGAACCTATGACTTTCCCAATTTATCCAATGTAGAAGAAAATACGTGGATATTCGATAAAGCCGATGTTTTGAGTCCTTTGAACAAACAGAAATTGCAAAAACAGCTATCGGAAACCGCTGAAGACACGGGAACGCAAATACGCTTGGTGACTTTGCGTGGTTTGGATTACGGCGAAACAGCTACCAGTTTTACAGACAATCTCTTTGAGAAATGGTTTTCCAATCCAGAAGAGGGGAAAAATCAAGTTTTGCTCGTTTTGGATACCCTAAGCAACAACACAGCCATTCATACTGGCGAACAGGTAAAGTCCATCCTCTCTGACGATATTGCGGAAAGCGTGGCATCGGAAACCATGATGGTTCCGATTCGGGATGGCAACAAATACAATCAAGCCTTTTTAGATGCTACCTCGCGCCTAGCAACAGTTTTATCGGGAGAACCCGATCCAGGAGCGCCACAATTAGAAAAAGATGTGCAAGTAGCAGGAACCTTTACTCCTGCAGAAGAAACCGACGTAGAAAATTCTACCTGGCTGGTCATTGGTTTGCTGGTTGCAGCGACTATTATCCCCATGGCAACTTACTTCCTTTACGTCCGTTAAATAAAAAATTGCAATAAAACGCAATAAAAATCGGGATTTTCTTTAATGTAACGGGGGGAAGCACAGTTGCTGAAGGCAGTTGGCCTCCCCCATCCCGGTGTTTTCCTAGCCGCCGCTAAGTCAACTTTTGTGCTTGAATGACCTGCAAGCTACCAAAAGCGTGGAAATGGCGATCGCGCAAGTGAAAGCCAATATCGGTCAAAACTTCTGGTATATTTTCCTGTAGCATTTGCCAAGCCGTTTCCGTTTCAAACAACCACAAAAACAGTGCCAACCCCGGCCACAAAACCGGCGTTGCTGGTGAATGAAAATCCAGCATGGTAAAAATGCCTCCTGGCACCAACACCCGGTAAACCTCTTGGAAAATTTGGCGTCGTTGTTTGGGGGTCATCTCATGCATGGCGACGCAGGTGTGAACCACATCGAAGCGATCGCTGGTAAAGGGCAATTCCTCGGCAAACCCTTCCACATACGTAGCTTCTGGCACTTGCTTTTGGGCGCGTTTGATGGATAGTGGCGAAGCATCCAACCCGACCACATGTTGGGATGTTTGCACCAGCAATCGCGTTGACTGACCGGCGCCGCAGCACAGATCCAAAACCCGAGTTTGCGGGGAAATGTCCAATTCCTGGAGCGGTAAGCGTCGAAAACGCCCTTCACCGCCAACACTTACAGCAGCGAGGCGGGAGATGGTATCGTAGAGCCATTGGTGTTGGTAACTCCAATCCCTTAAAATAGTTGCCACCACTTCCTCCCAAATTTCCTTGATTTCAATTCTCCATCCTACCGATAGGTGGTTAACCCATCTTATTGTTAAAATCAGTAAAGAAAATGAAAATTTAACAAAATTGGAATTGCTATGAGCCGCGTTGGAGTTTTACTGCTAAATCTAGGCGGGCCAGAACGGCTTGAGGACGTTCGCCCTTTTCTATTTAACTTGTTTTCCGACCCAGAAATCATCCGCTTGCCTTTTCGCTGGATGCAAACCCCGCTGGCGGCCATGATTTCCAGCATGAGGGCTAGCAAGTCCCAACAAAACTACCGCGAAATTGGCGGTGGTTCTCCTTTGCGTCGCATTACTGAAGAACAGGCGATCGCTTTAGAGAAACAGCTACAAAAACAAGGATACGACGCGCGCGTTTATATAGGCATGCGTTATTGGAATCCTTTTACGGAAGAGGCGCTAGCCCAAATCAAACGCGACGGCGTCGAACAACTGGCTGTTTTGCCCTTATACCCGCAATTTTCCATTAGTACCAGCGGGTCTAGCTTTCGCCTTTTAGAAAAATTGTGGCACGAAGACGCAAGCCTTGACAAAATTGACTATACCCTCATTCCTTCTTGGTATAACCGACCGGGTTACCTTCGGGCCATGGCGCAGTTAATTGCCCAAGAATTGGATAAATTTCCCAATCCCGATAGCGTTCATGTCTTTTTTAGCGCTCACGGCGTTCCCGTTAGCTACGTGGAAGAAGCTGGCGATCCCTACCAACAGGAAATTGAGGATTGCGCAGCCCGGATTATGAAAACCCTCGACCGTCCCAACGATTATACCCTGGCTTATCAAAGTCGGGTGGGTCCGGTGGATTGGCTGCAACCCTACACCGAAGATGCGTTGGTGGACTTAGCGGAACAAGGCGTTCGGGATATGGTGGTGGTTCCCATCAGTTTCGTTTCCGAACACATCGAAACCCTCCAGGAAATCGATATTGAGTATCGGGAAGTAGCCGAATCCGCAGGCATTGAAAACTTCCATCGGGTACCGGCTTTGAATACCCATCCCACTTTTATTGAAGACCTAGCCAATTTGACGGTGGAATCCCTCAACGCTGCCCCAATCCACTTCGACCAAATACGCCGCCCTCAAAAAAAGGTAAAAATGTACCCGCAAGAACGCTGGGAATGGGGATTAACGCCCACGGCGGAAGTATGGAACGGACGTTTGGCCATGCTAGGAATTTTGATGCTAACCATTGAATTGCTAAGCGGCAACGGACCGCTGCATTTTGTGGGCTTGCTGTAACTTCTTTATGATGGGATTTGAAGGTTTGGTTTGACGGGGAAGACAACAACCGTTTTCCCCGCAAACGGCCCTTGAACGAAGTTGCTATCCCATCAAGACTCCTTGCAAAACCGTTACGGCTGGACCGCTAATATAGGTTCTTTCTCCCTGCCAGCGCAGTTTAACCACGCCTCCCCTTGCAGAAGCTTGATAGGCAACAAACTCCGATTTTTGCAAGCGATCGCCCCAAAAAGGTGCTAGGGTACAAAAAGCCGACCCCGTCACTGGGTCTTCGTCAATGCCCACCGCCGGCGCAAAAAAGCGACAAATAAAATCGTATCCTTCAGAACTGGCCGCACTCGTCACAATCAACCCCCGCATGGGCAACTGCCGCAACAAAGCCATTCTGGGTTGAAGTTGGCGCAAAATCGCCTCCGATTCCACTTCTACCAAATAATCCGAGCGATTTTTCCAAACCGACTGCGGAATCGTTCCCAACGCATCGGAAAGACCCGAAGGGGCAGGAACTGCCTCTGCGTAGGTTGTGGGAAAATTCAGCTCGATCCACCCTTGTTTGCGAACGGCGGTTAAGGAACCGCTGCGGGTTTGAAACCGGGCTACTTCTTCCGGATGTAAATAATTAAAACTCCAGAGAACGTGGGCACTGGCTAGCGTGGCATGACCGCAAAGGTCTACTTCCGAAGTAGGCGTAAACCAACGCAAGCGATATTCTTGACCATCCGCCTCCGGATATAAAAAAGCCGTTTCCGAAAGATTCATTTCCCGGGCCACTTGCTGCATCCAGTCTTCCCTAGCGCTAGAGGGCAACACGCAGACTGCGGCTGGATTTCCCGAAAACGGCTGCTTGGTAAATGCATCCACTTGAAAAATAGGAATTTGGGTAAATTCGCTGCCTTCATCTTGGGCGAACATGGCTTTTTACTCCCAGCGGCCACTCGCTAATAGTTTACCACCGAGAGCGCGAACTTTTTTGGGATCCATATAGTACGCCCAAACTTTGCCCAAAGATGTTTTATCAAGCTGATAAACTTCAATTTCCTGGCGATTGTAGGCATTTTTGGCTGGATCGCGATGGGGGTCGTAATCTTCCAACTCATCGATTTTCGGCAAAATCGTGTCATCAGGGAACTCTAAAATCACCCCACGGACCCAACCCGCCTCTGGGGTCATTGCCGGATAGCCGAGACCGGGTAAATGGTACAATTTTCCCCGAGCGATCGCGGTCGTGGTAGATTGGACGCGAGATCGACACAAACGATGGTAGTTGTGCTTGCCCGGCTTGAGCGTACCGTAAACAAAAACTCTCAGCATTGATTCTCGATCGATAGATGGCTATGATTCTTCCCTATCCATCCTACTGAAGCGGCGCATATATGCCAAAATATTTTTGAGGTGAATAGGAGCAACAGGAGCGACTTCCGTGGAATCGAGATACAATCCCACATCCATCGAGCAAAAATGGCAGAAAAATTGGGACGAACAGGACGCCCATCGAACTCCTGACGACCCCAGCAAGCCGAAATTCTACGCCCTCTCCATGTTTCCCTATCCCTCCGGAAACTTACACATGGGGCACGTACGAAACTATACCATCACCGACGTGATTGCTCGTTTTCGGCGGATGCAGGGATATCGCGTCCTCCATCCCATGGGGTGGGATGCGTTTGGATTGCCAGCGGAAAACGCCGCCATCGACCGCGGCATCCATCCCGCCCAGTGGACCCATCGAAATATTGCCCAAATGAAAGAGCAACTCAAAGGTCTGGGCATTTCCATCGATTGGAATCGGGAAGTAGCTACCTGTTCTTCCGACTACTACCGCTGGACCCAGTGGATTTTCCTACAATTTTTCCAAGCTGGCTTAGCCTATCAAAAAGAAGCCGCTGTTAACTGGGACCCCGTTGACCAAACCGTTTTAGCCAACGAACAAGTAGACAGCGAAGGGCGTTCTTGGCGTTCCGGGGCTTTGGTAGAAAGAAAGCTATTGCGCCAGTGGTTCCTTAAAATTACCGAATACGCCGACCAGTTGCTAGAAGACCTGCAAAAACTCGACGGCTGGCCGGAACGGGTCCGATTGATGCAGGAAAATTGGATCGGCCAGTCGGTAGGTGCGTATTTGGAATTTCCAGTAGCGGGCATGTCGGAGAAAATTGGTGTTTTCACCACCCGACCGGATACCGTCTATGGGGTTACTTATTTGGTTTTGGCACCGGAACATCCGCTTACGCCTAAGGTTACCACAAGCGATCGCCAGGAAGCCGTAGAGAAATTCATCCAAGAAGTATCTTCAGAAAGCGAAATCGAACGAACCGCCGAAGACAAGCCCAAACGCGGCGTTCTCACCGGCGGCCAAGCCATCCATCCCTTTACCGAAACCGAAATTCCCATTTTAATCGCCGATTACGTTCTGTACGAATACGGAACCGGCGCTGTCATGGGGGTTCCCGCCCACGACGAACGAGATTTTCAGTTTGCCCAACAAAATCAATTGCCCATTCAAATGGTCGTCGCCCCAGAATCGCAACCGGATACGCAAGAATTGCAACAGGCTTACACCGAACCGGGCATTATGGTCAACTCCGGTTCCTTTAGCGGCATGGCATCGGAAGAGGGCAAACAGGCGATTGTAGACTATGCCGAAAAACACGGGATTGGCAGCGCCCGCATTCAGTATCGCCTGCGGGATTGGTTGATTTCCCGGCAGCGGTATTGGGGGGTTCCCATTCCCACGATCCATTGCCCCGAATGCGGTACGGTTCCAGTTCCCGAAGACCAGCTACCAGTGGAACTACCGGAAGATGTGGAATTTAGCGGTCGCGGACCGTCGCCGCTGGCTAGATTATCTTCGTGGATAAACGTATCTTGTCCCCAATGTGGCGCTGATGCCCAACGGGAAACCGATACCATGGATACGTTTATTGATTCTTCCTGGTATTTCTTGCGCTATACCGACCCGCAAAACGAGGAAAAACCTTTTGACCCAGAAACGGCAAACGATTGGATGCCGGTAGACCAGTATGTGGGCGGTATCGAACACGCGATTTTGCATTTGCTGTATTCGCGGTTTTTTACCAAGGTATTGCGCGATCGCGGTTTGGTCAATTGCGACGAACCGTTCCAGCGGTTGCTAACCCAGGGCATGGTGCAAGCGATCGCTTATAAGAATCCTACCACTGGCAAATACATTCCCCCTAGCGATATCGATACCGAAAATCCCCAAGACCCGCAAACCGGCGAGAAATTGCAGGTCTTGTACGAAAAAATGTCCAAATCCAAATACAACGGTGTAGACCCGCTGGAAGTGTTGGAAACCTACGGCGCGGATACGGCCCGCATGTTTATCTTGTTTAAAGCGCCACCTGCCAAGGATTTGGAATGGGATGATGCGGATGTGGAAGGACAGTTCCGCTTTTTGAACCGGGTCTGGCGTTTGGTATCGGAGTTTGCCCATTCCGGCTACGATACTACAGCGAAAGTCGATCCGGCTGCCTTGGAAAAACCAGAAAAAGACCTGCGGCGGGCGGTTCACAATGCCATCAAAGCCATTACCGAAGATATTGAGGCCGATTACCAGTTTAATACAGCGATTTCCGAGTTGATGAAGCTCAACAATGCCCTGGCCGATGCTAAATGTCAGGATTCGCCAGCGTATGCAGAAGGAATTCGGACGTTGGTGTTGTTGCTAGCGCCGTTTGCCCCGCATATCAGCGAAGAACTCTGGCATCAGCTAGGGTATAGCGAGTCGGTTCACCACCAAGCATGGCCGCAATACGACCCGGATGCGTTGGTGGCGGAAGAAATTACGCTGGTGATTCAAATTATGGGCAAAACCCGGGGCAAAATTCAGGTACCGGCGGATGCTGACCGCGATGCGTTGGAACGCTATGCCAGGGAATCGGAAATTGCGCAAAAATATATAGGCGATCGCGAAATTAAAAAGGTAATTGTTGTCCCTGGTAAGTTGGTGAATTTTGTGGTTCCCAAGTAAGGGCAAAATCGAGGGAGATGCGATCGCGCAGCAATCAACATAAAATGGCGATCGCATCTAAAATTAATCTTGGACGTATTCGGTTCCCTCTTTCAAAGCCTGTTCGGCGCGCATAAACTCCCGACCCAAATAGGCAGCGTGGTCGAACATGGTTACCGGGCAAGATTCCTTATCTTCTTCAAACAGTTTCACGCAAAGTTCTTTCGCAGTTCTGCCAGTATAAACTGTGGTTTCGGTACGTTCGATCTTGCCCTTGGCTGGCAGGGGTTTGCCGGTTTCCGGGTCGGCTGCCAAACCGCGGTCGTCAATGACGTTGGTAAAATGTTTGGCACAAATTAAATCGGCTTCTCGGTCTAAGTAAATGAGAAAATAGCCGCCCGGATCCAAGTCGATGTGACGCTTGGATAGTTCTTCGTCAACGGCGGTCATGGTTTCTAAATTGGCCATAAGCGATCGCAAATTTTAAAATCTCAAATTTTGTCTTTATCCTCCTTTCTACGATCCCATGCTTGTCGTTTCTTGGCAAGGTTAGCCAGCAACGGGCTGCGATTCGATCGTTTCCAGCAAGGCTTCCACCCGCTGGCGGATTTCATCCCGTACTTGACGAAAGGTTTCAATAGGCTGCCCGTCGGGGTCTTCTAGCTGCCAGTCTTGAAAAATCTCTCCTACCACCCATTCCTGGGGCAAATCGACACCGCAACCGCACAGAGACACCACCGCATCGTAGTCTTTGGGGTGAAAATTGGCCAGCGGATCGGAGGTTTGCTGGCTGATATCGATGCCAACTTCTTGCATCACTCGAACGGCGGTGGGATGTACTTGACTGGCTTGCAATCCAGCACTGCTTACGCCCACTTGACCATTTCCCAGGTAACGGGCAAATCCTTCTGCTATTTGCGAACGGCAGGAATTTTTCTTGCAGACAAACATAATTTGTTTCACGAAACTTCCTCCTAGCGTAGGGAAGACATGCAACGGGGGTCCAGTAGCGTTGCTTTTTCTGGGTCGCGGGGAAACCAAGCTGCGGTTCGCTGGCAGACTTTCACCAGCATCAGCATTAACGGAACTTCAATGAGAACGCCCACGGTCGTGGCTAAAGCTGCCCCCGAGTTGAGACCGAATAGCATTACGGCTGTTGCGATCGCTACTTCAAAATGATTGCTAGCCCCAATCAACGCTGCTGGCGCCGCATCTTCGTAGGTGAGATTGAGTTTCAAAGCAGCTACGTAAGCAATCAGAAAGATAAAATTGGTTTGTAAAAACAGGGGAACGGCAATTAACAGAATGTGCAAGGGATTGTTAACAATCAAATCTCCCTTAAATGCGAATAAAAGCACCAATGTTACCAGCAAAGCCGCCGTGGCAACCGGCGATAAATAGCGTAAAAACTTACGTTCGAACCATTCTCGCCCTTTGTTTTTAAAAATCCAATGTCGCGTATAAGCACCTGCTGCCAAAGGCAATCCCACATAAATCAGCACCGATAGCAAAATGGTTTCCCAGGGAACGAAGACGTTGTTGGCTTCTAGCAATAACCTACCCAACGGTGCGTACACCAACAGCATCACCAACGAATTCAGCGCTACCATCACCAACGTATGCCCTTGGTTGCTGTAGGAAAGATATCCCCACATCAAGACCATCGCCGTACAGGGGGCAATCCCCAATAAAATGGCACCGGCAATGTACGAATCTGCTAGGTCCATTTCGGTTCCACCTTTGAGAATTTCGGTGCCTTCTAGTAGCGGTTGAAACAGCCACCCCAGGAAAAATTGAGCAAAGACCACCATGGTAAACGGTTTGACCAGCCAGTTGACAACAAACGTCAACAAAACCGGCTTGGGAGAGCGCATGGCCCGAGATGCCTGGGAAAAATCAATTTTAACCATGATGGGATACATCATGAAAAACAGGCAGACGGCGATGGGAATGGATACCTGGTAGACACTCATGGCATCCAGGGTCTCGGCAATTTTGGGAAAGGTTCTGCCCAAGGCAATACCGGCAAGAATGCACAGAACCACCCAGACGGTGAGGTATTTTTCAAAGAAACTGAGAGTTCCTCCAGCTTGGACGGCTTTGGGATTGTTTTGGGCGCGATCGCTACTCATCAATTTTCCTTTGATTAAATTTTTTTGATGGATTTCAGTCAAATGGTTTCAGCCAACCACCATTTGGTTTACCCACATCCATTATTTCAATTAAATTTGATTTGTCAAGCGTACCCAGTCACCGCGATCGCCCCTCCATCAATTCACATTGTCTGCTTCAGTCGCACTTGGGTGCTGGTGCCAAACTGCTAAAGCAGCGATAGTCGGCAAGATACTGTTCCAAAGCCACAATTTGGGGGAGGTTGAGGCTGTAGTAAATCCAACGCCCTTGGTGGCGAGAACGCACCAAATTGGCTTCTTTCAGGGTTTTCAGGTGAAACGAGAGTTTGGACTGGCTAACGCCAAGGCGATCGCGCAAATCGCACACGCACAATTCCTGCGATCGCAGCATTTCCAGTACTTGCAACCGCAACGGATCGGAAAGAGAACGAAACCCAGCCACCAACACATCCTGCGTATCTTCAGCTGCGGCATGCATCAAATTTTGTTGAACCATTTGTTTGTGTCCTTCAGCAACATACGAACCGGCTGTCGATGGAAACTTTTCTTCATTGTATTGACAAATTTACGCCAACTGGTATGTGGAAACATTTGCCAACCAATCGCAACGCTACTCCTGACGTTTTTGACTTTCTGGATTTTCCCGACCCAAAGCACTTTCCATCGCTGCCAAACAAGCCGACGAAGCCGCCAAAATATCCCGTTCCTCGCCACCGAGGTACAAACGTCCGTAGCTGCCCACTGCTTGAATCTGTAAAATATTAATTTCAGCCGCTTTTTCCGCTTCATTGGCTGCCAAAGCGGCGTAGGCTGCCGGCGTCATTTCCATAACGTAGAGGGTTTGCCCTGCCAGCAACATTTGCCCGCGACGGTTGCGGTTAATTAACTGCGCTTGGTGGGCATCGATATTGCGGATAATTTGGCTTGATACTACTTGTGGTTTTAGGCAATCTTTTCGTTCTACCCCCAAAGCATCCAAAATCGCTTTCCCGGCGGTCAACGTTTCTCCTTGGCGGTTGGCATGAATTTCCAACAATCCATACAATCGTTCTACCATTTGTACGCCTGGGCGTACGGAAGTAGCCTTGAGGGCGACATCGGTAACGCGATTGATTTCAATGCCGGGGGAAATTTCAATCCACAAAGAAGCATCCCCTGGCAGCGGCAAAAAGCCAAGAGAGACAGTACCGATATAAGCAGCGTGTTGGGGTTGTAAGTTATCGAGAAAGACGTAGCTACGAAGTTCTACACCCAAAGTTGGTTCTCCCGTCGAGATTTTGGTACAAGCAGGGGTCCATGCGTACCATTAACAGAAACAATCGGCACGCCATGCTTTCTTTTATCACAAATTGCGTTTGCTTGAATCGTCGGCAATGGATTTTACCGCAGCCAGCAGGCTATCTAAGTGCTGCGGTTGGTGGGTAGCCATCACGGTCAAACGCAGGCGACTGGTGGGTACGGTGGGCGGTCGCACGGCGGCGGCGAAAATGCCACGTTCTTGCAAGGTTTTGCCAGCAGTTACCACCGATTGGGCATCTGGCATTTGCAAACAAAGAATGGGTGAATCGGAGGGGAGAAGTTTGAGGCGATCGTTGACAGGAGTAACAATTTCGGTTATTTTATCTTTAATCTGGCTTATATTGTGCCACAGGGTCTCGCGGCGCTGGGGTTCGCTGCGGGCGATCGCGATCGCTTCTAAAGCAGCAGCGGTATCGGCAGGCGACAGACCGGTGGTATAAATCCAACTGGGAGCGCGATTGCGCAAGAAATCGATTAAATTGGCAGAACCCGCTACGTAACCGCCCAAACTTGCCAATGCTTTGCTGAGGGTTCCCATTTGAATGGGAGGATTGTCGCTGAGGGCGAAATATTCTACCGTTCCGGAACCGGAATCGCCAAAAATCCCGGTGGCGTGGGCTTCGTCTACCATGACCATGGCAGAATATCCATGGGCGAGGTCCATAATTTCCGGTAAAGGACACAAATCGCCATCCATGCTAAAGACGCTATCGGTGAGAATCAAACAGCGGCGGTATTGCCAACGATATTGTTGCAGTTTTTCCTGCAAATCGGCAACATCGGCGTGGCTGTAGGTATAAACGGCAGCGCCGCTAGCTTTGGCACCGTTGAGCAAGCTAGAATGGTTGTATTCGTCGCCTAAAATGCAATCGCGGGGATTGGTTAAAGCTGCGATCGCGCCGAAATTGGCTAAATAGCCGCTACTGAATACAATGGCATCTTCGGTTTGTTTCCACTGGGCAATGGCTTCTTCTAACTGGCGGTGAAGGGAACGGTGACCGGTTAGCAATCGCGACCCCGTACTGCCAGTTCCGTATTTTTGCGTAGCGGCCACGGCAGCGGCGATGGTTCGTTCGTCACCTGCCAATCCCAAATAATCGTTGCTGGCCAAATTAATTTGCGATCGCCCTTCCAATTCTACCACAGGTCCGGCTTTAGAAGCGATCGCGCGGACCTGGCGGTGCCAGTTGGCTTTATGGATGGTATTTAAGGCTCGATCGATCCAAGCGTAGGGATTTTCCGGCATAGCCATTTCTAGAAATTATTGTTGTCGCCAGGGGGCATTCGCAAATCAGCCCTACCAAGAATTACCATTTTTCTGTATAGCAATTTATATTCGATTTGAAATTAAAATAGCAAACGACTCGGATTGTATAGAACGCGCCCAGCGTACAAAATAGAAGGGATAACGGTTAAAAAATGGAGATACTATGCCAGATTCCATCATGTACGAATCCGATGCCTATGTGGTATTGGAACCCAACCAACAAGAACAATTCCTCTCAGCTACCGAACTGCTAGAAAAACTCAAACAGGCGATCCAAAACTGCCAAAACGACCAACTGCCACCAGAGTTACAGCAAATGGCCTCGCTTGAGGAACAGGCGCAACATATGATGGAAACCTACTGCGAGTTTACCGTAGAACCAGGGAAATTTTTGCAGTGGTACGAAGTACGGTTGGAAAAATAGACAGCAGGCATCGGTCTAGATTTTAAATTTCCCCATCGCGAACCAAAGCCACTTCTACATAATCGGACCACGGTTGCTGCAATTCTATCCGAACACCAGGACCAAAAAACTTGGTCATTTTTTCTTGTTTGCTTTGCCAAGTTTCCCATGGAATTTGGGGAGAATGGAACAGCAAAACGAGCGTATAGCTACCGTTGCGGTCTTCTTCGCGAATGCCTTGTAAATTGGGACGTTCTTCGTCAGTAGGACTCAATCCTATATATTCTAGCGAAGTGTCTAAATGGGCTTGCTGTCCGTAACGAAAGCGCGTCACATCTTTGCGAATTTGATTTTGGGTGGGGGTGGCTTGCTGGTTGCGTAAGGTGATGGTGGCTTCGGAAGTGGATTCCAAATAGGGAATAGGTTTCAGTTCGGCAGCTTTTAACGCCAATCCCCCTAAGACAATGGGAATTCCGTAGAAAAAGCCGGCTAAATTTAGCGTGGCGTTGCCTCTGGCGTAGGCGACAAATCCGACAAGGGTAAGAGGAATGCCAATAATGAGACCAACGTTGGCTAAGGAAATTTTGCGAAACATTCTATAAACTAGTTGAGATGGGGGTGTTCTTGTAGAGTCTATCAGAGAATGGGACCGTTTTGGTTTGGGGGGGCGTGGGTGCCTGATATGGGAATAGGTTTTGGTGTTTTTGCGAATTATAGAGTGATATTTAGGATTTGCATCAGGAATTGCAATGATTGGAGAATTGAGAGTGAGTGGGAGAAGCGATCGCAATTTGTTTTCGGTGGAGACCTAGGAAAATTGTATGCCGAAAACTTGATTTGGCGGGCGTTTACAGGATTTGGAAGATGGCGGCGGACTGCAGGAAAGAAGGTGCGATCGCAACTATACAAAAAGCAAACTTATAATCAAAATAAAACAAAATTTTTGTTATTTATTTCTTTCTTTGCTATGCTAAACAATAGCAACGGTCCGAATACTCACATTCAAGCACCAATGGTTGCGTACCAAGTCACCTAAAACCGCGATCGCCCTAATTTCTTTATTGTGGAAATTAACGATTTCCCAGAGAAATAGAGAGAATTGGGGTGTTTGAAAAACCTTTTTATCTTTACAATTAAAAAAAAATAGAAAAAAAAGGGAGGAAACCCCGTGAGTAGCTTTTTTTAATATATCCACCGTAAGTTTTTGAACGCCGCTGGGGCTTCTACCGTCGGTTTTTGGTTGCTCAAAGGTCGCGGTGGCGACAATAATAACTAAGCCAACACCACCGCAGCGCCAGAAGTAGCTGTAACGTGCGCTCGTCGGGACAACCTACCATTTCCGACACCAACTCGAATATAAAGTTCGAGGTGCTCACCCCCAATCGGGATATGGCCTTGAAGATTTCGGATGAGGTCGCAGCGCAGTTTTTCGAGAATTATTCAAGTATTATTTATATGAAGTATCGATACTGCACGCGCACAAGTTTTAAATCAAAACCCTTTAGCGGGACTTAAACATCTTTAGCTTCCAAAGAAGGCTAAAATCCCCTGTAGATAGGACAATCAGGTCGATGCCCTCCAAATAGCTAAAATCCCTGTCATAATGGATGGGAAAATTGCTCAACTGACCTAAGTGTCTTATGATACAAAGCTTTGACGGTAATTGAAGAGGCGTCTTTGTCAAACTCCGCTAGCTAGCCATTATCGCAAACTAGCACGAATATCTTATTGATGGGCGATCGCGTTGGGCAGAAATGGTGCGATTTAAAAAATTTTGGCGGCGTTTCCTCAAAGAATTACAAGACGAACAATTTCTGTATCGAGTCGAACAGTTGCAGGGTCAGCTTTCTAAATTTTTGACCCTAGTAATGGTCATTGTTTTGCTCGTGGCTGCGTTGGATTTAGTGGTGGCGATCGCCCAGCAGTTGTTATCCCGATCGTTGGGTTCGCTAACGGATACCTTATTTTCTATTTTTGGATTATTTTTAAATATCCTTATTGCTTTGGAAATTATGGCAAATATTACAGCCTATTTGCGGCAGCATTACATCCAATTAGAGTTGGCTATTGGTACATCTCTCATTGCTATATCGCGAAAAATTGTTTTGTTTGACTTTGAAAAAAGTTCTGGCTTGGATTTGATTGGTTTAGCAATCGCAGTTTTCACGCTAACAATCAGTTATTGGATTATTCGCTCTGGCATTAATAGTAACAAATAAAGAAGTGGGGATGGGACTTGGCGATCGCGCGGTGCTAAACATATTGGGGTTGGCTGGCGGTTTTCTAGAAACATTCCAAGATAAAATGTCAAAATATTTTTGTGCGATCGTCTCTAGCAGGACTCAAACATCTTTAGCTTCCAAACGATGCCTTGTTACCTTTTGGCTATCGGTTTTTCAGAAACTACGCTCTCGATTTCTTGTACAATCGTTTGGCTGACGGTGAAGTTACCTAAAATTCGGCAAATGGGCAAAATGCAACCACCAAACTGCCCTAAGTTTGCCGAAGACAAAAAAAGAATCATCCCCAGCCCGGTTCATAAAACCACATTTACATTTTCGTGGGTGGGCCATCCCAATACCACAAAACCGTTTTGTTTTCATTATAAATTTATTAGGTTTTAGAGGTTGTTGTAAGCGGATTGGAGATGAAATCCTCGTTCAATTTTTCTGTTGCGAACAATTTTGGCAAAATTGCAACAAATGGTTGTGAAATTCATCGGTAGCACGCATATAGCAAGCATGACCGGCTTTTTCTAAAATAACTTTGTGTACGTTGGGCACGTTCTGTTCTAAAACATCGGCTTGCTTGGTTGGTACGATGCGATCGTTGCTTCCCCAAATCGCCAGAACTGGTAAATTTACATTTGCCAATTGCTGTTTGAATTTATTAATGCCTACCGGCGCAACCGCTACCCATCCGCGACATTGCTGGGGATATTGAATTATAAAAGGAAGGCTGTAGTTACCACTCATGGAAGGGGAAACGATAACTGGCTGGGAAAGACCAGTTGCCTCCAAAAAAGCCAGCAAAAATTCTGCCGGCTGGATTGCTGTCTTTTGCGATTTTCCATATCCGGGTAAATCCATGGAAACAGCATGATATCCCTGTTGGGCAAACCAAACCAAAGACCCCAGTTCTTCCCAGGTTTTGGCAGAAAAGCTGGCCCCGTGGAGAAATAAGATGCTGGGAGATTCGGTATTGCCGGCTTCTAGATAGTGGATGTTGGCGTTTTGAATTTGGACGTTGCGATCGCTGATTTGGAGAGATTCTTGGGAGGTCATAATTGAATGTCCTTTCGTTACTGGTTCTATTTTGCCATGTCTATTTTTCTCTTATCGTTAGATAGGATGTCGGCGATTTCGCTAATCCTATTTTTGATAAGATCGGCGATCGCATCTATGCCAGTACAGACAATTCTAGGATTTTTGATTCCAGTTACTTACCAACTGTTTTCCCCAAACTTGAAGTTATCGGGTGAGGGCATTAAGGTTTAACCAAACTAATCGTTTTCGTGTTAAATGTTTTTATATTGTAATCAAAACGGCGAATTTGGGGATTTTTTTGTCAAGGGGTTCATTGAGAATTGTGTCAATTATTTGACGAACTTGCGTTTTTTCAGCCAATTTGGTAGGATTTTGAAAATTTCACAATCAAGGCGTCGTCTGTCTAATTTTCCCGAAATCGCTACAAAAACGCCTGAAATTCCCAGAAATTCGTTAGACAAAACGCGATCGCTTCCCTTGGTGTTTCTATCTCTCGGCAGAAATTTTGGAGTTGTCAGGCGGAAAAATTTGATAGTTTGGCTAATTTATGCTATAATGAAAAATTTCGTAAAACGGAAATAGAGGAATGGGAAGCGATCGCTGCTATTTAATTCTAAAAAAATCGCTACCTATGGTTGCGGAGACCAATTTCCTGTACTAATAAGCAAGGCAGATTCGCGAATAGTAAAACGAACGGCTATCTTATAACAAAGCATCCAGAGAAAGGCTCAATTTCTGGTTAATTTCCGGTTAATTTTAATGAATTATAAAATCAAAAGTCCTCTGCGCTATCCTGGTGGCAAATCCAAAGCTATCAAACAACTTATACCTCATATACCACTAAATATAAAAGAATATAGAGAACCGTTTGTGGGAGGTGGTTCGGTTTTTCTGACAGTGAAACAGTTGTTTGGCAAAAAAATCCAATCTTATTGGATTAACGACTTGAACTACGATTTGTTTTGTTTTTGGAAATACGCCCAAAGCGACATTGAAGGTTTGGTGTCTCAAGTTCGAGATATCAAGCAGAAATACGATAATGGTCGGGAATTATTTCATAATTTAACTCGCAGCGATTTGAAACCAAGCGAATTTGAAAGAGCGGTTCGATTTTTTGTTTTGAACCGCATTACTTTTTCCGGAACGGTCGATTCGGGGGGATATTCCCAACAGGCTTTTGAACGTCGGTTTACAGATTCGTCAATCGAACGGTTGCAGAAATTATCTCCTGTTCTATCTTCCGTTCGGATTACGAACCAGGATTACAAAGAGTTATTATGCCAAAATGGAGATAAAGTTTTTATTTTCTTAGACCCTCCCTATTTTCGCTCTACCAAATCCTGTCTCTACGGCGTCAAGGGAAACCTCCATACTTCTTTCGACCACGAACGATTTGCTAAGAACATGCGTCGCTGTTCCCATCGATGGCTGATAACCTACGACGATTCGCCAGAAATTAGAGAATTGTTTGATTTTGCGACGATTATCCCCTGGAACTTGCAATACGGTATGAATAACTACAAGCAAAATTCGGCAGCAGCGGGTAAAGAAATCATGATTCGGAACTATTAATGTTGGTAGTTGAATATTGACAAAAAATTCCGAACTCCCCAAGCTGAAGTTTGCTAAAAGCTGTCAGCGATACGAGACAATAACCATTTCCAACCAAACGCGAACATGGAACGCCGGGAAGGGAGAAAGTTTTTCGCCTGTCCAAAGTCTAGCAATTTCAAGTCAAACGCAAACCGTTGCAACATGTAGGCACGAATGGCGATCGCTTCAATCTGCTGGCAATATTCACAATTTTAATGAAAACGCTATACGATAGAATGTAAGATGGTTTGGCGAATTTTTTTCGGAAAGCCAACTGAAGACGCTCGTTTTTAGAAGGTGTCTGGGCAGCGATCGCGCCGATTATTTCTGAATGGCAGATGCGACCCAGACGGGGAAACTTTGGTGCGTAGCCATATTAATAGGAAAAAGCTATGAGTTCTAATAATTTTTTCAATGCGACCACTTGCCAAATTGGTGATGAAGTGAAAACCGGAAAGGTCTTAGCGATCGCAGCTTATACCAGCGATCGTCGGGTTTGCTTTCAAGTCGAAGGGGAAAAAGGAGGAACCTGGGTACCAGAAACGGCGATTTTGGTAGCTGAAGACAAAATTGCCGCAGAACAAGAACAAAAAGACCCCCGCGAAGAAGGGCAAGAAGTAGCCACCCAAGAAGTACATGCCCTGCAAAACCTGGCCGATGAGTTGAAAGACGGTTTGGAAAACCAGGCCAGCGAGTACGTGCATACCATTACCCGTATCGCCAAGCATACGCGGGAGTTAGCGACAGAAACCGCCAAGGAAATTGCCGAAACCTTTGAAGCGGGAGTCGATGCTGGCGACGATTTGCTCGGTCAAATTCGTCAGTGGTTGGATCGCTTTGTGGTACCGCTACGGCAAACCATTGAAAGCTACGGCGAAGTTTGGCAGAAACGCATTTGGTCGGCGATTAAAAATATTGAAACGCCAAAAGCTCAGGAAGAGGTGGCCAACTTAAAAAACCAATATCCCCAAGAAACACCCCAACAAATTGCCGATCGCTTAATTCAGGAAAAAGCGTTGTTTTCCACGCTAAGCAGCCTGACGGAGAATTCAGAAAACCAAGATACCTTGTTTGTAAATTGGATGGCAACAGCCCCCATGCTTTCAGAACTCATCTATCAAGTGGGCGTTTGTTATGGATTTGAAAAAATTAACGAACACGAACTGTTGGCCACTTTTGCTGTGGTTCACAGTAAGGAACGCTTGGAACAATTAAACGCTAGTTTTCTGCAAAATCAAAGTTCCGATAGCACCAATACTTCCGTCAAGGCAAGTAGCAATACGATTGCTTTCCATGCCATTGGCTACGCTGCCTCTCAATATTTTGAAAGCAAGGTCAAAAAACTAGCAGACCCTCTAACTACCGAACATGCTTACAAGGAATTAAATGATAAACTAGAAGCATTGCTGGAGAAAGAACTATCTCAACAAGAGGTTTTGGAAAATACCTTACGAGAAGCCCTCCAATTGAAAGAACAACTGCCCATCCAATAAATATGGCTATCTGGTATCAAAAAGGGAATCGTCTAGGATTTTCCCGAACATTGTAAATGCTGCACTAGGTGAGGGCGAACGCCCTTTGGCAAGATCGGGGAAAACCGTTCGCCCCCCTACACGATTCAACCGTTAGCGTTTGGTCTAAAATTGCTAAAGAATCTTTTCCTGCTTGTTATTTTTTAATGTCATCTTTGTTGTTTATCATCATCAAACCATGCGATCGCGCAACTGGCTAACCTTTTTAATTGCCACTATTTTAACCATCATTTTTAGCTGGGGGATTCCCGTACAACCTTTGTTAGCTGCCAGACCATCGCTAGCAACTTCCCAACCCGCATGCGATATCGATTTTACTCGCAACCAACAATCGAATTTCGAGACAAACTTAAAAATAATCGTGAGTTCCGGATGTTTGGAAGACATTTTCAACGCCAGTCAGATATTAGAAGATGCCAAAAAACGTATCGAAAACGAAACCGATAATCGATTGGACATCAGCAATCTCCAATACGCCTTAGACAACCCCGGCGTAACTGTGACTGGGGATATTGTTTTTCAAGCACCTTTGGCTGGTTCGATTCCATTAAACTTTTCACAAAATATCGTCGTTGGTACCAGCAACGGCAAACTGCTATTAGAAGTTGGCGAAACCCAAGTTACCTCCACCCAAAATATTCCTAAAAATTTGGTCGTGCAATTTTTACAAAGACAGGTTCAAAACCAGATTCAACGCTGGAACGGTCAGCCGATTGACCAACTATTTGTAGACAATGACAGCCAAAAAATAGCCCGTAAAATCGGCATCAACCGCGACGACCTGGATTTCATTTTGCAATTGCTTCAAGAAAACGTCGTTTTAGAGATTGGTAAAGCCAATATTGTCGTTGACATTCCCCTACCAGAAACAGCAACTTTTCAATCTGACAAACTAAAACAAGAGTGAAGCAAAATCAATCGTTTCCATCGCAATGGGTTATCCCATCAACATGACCGTATCAATAACGTGAATAACGCCGTTATCTGCTTCGATATCTGGCTGCAAGACCGTGGCATTTTTGACTTCAAAGTTGTCGCCAGCATGAATGGGAATCGGCGATCCTTCTAAAGAAGTGAGCGATTCGATATTGGCTAAATCGGATTTTGTGTATTTTCCGGGAACCACGTGAAAGCTTAAAATTCTTCCCAACTGCGGGGGCACTTTGACCAGAGAATCCACCGTTCCTGGTGGCAATTTGGCAAAAGCATCGTCGGTGGGTGCGAATACAGTTAGGGATTCGGCATCTTTTAAAGCATCAACCAAACCAGCTGCTTGTACGGCTGCCACCAAGGTTTTAAAGGAATCCGATTGCACGGCAATATCAACAATATCTGCCACGATCGTTTCTCCAATTCTACAGAACAGCTATGGATAGCTTAGCATGTTCTAAAACCCTTCGTTTTTTGGTAAAAATAGGGATTGTTTATGGAAAAAATAATAAAAGACTTTGAACTGTGGTAAGATTCATTTTTGCTGGCGCCCATTTTGGTAGGTAGAACGTAAAGGATCCAAAACCTTGAATATTCTCATTGTTGGCCATGGTGGTCGGGAACACGCCCTTGCGTGGACGTTGCTGCGATCGCCACAAGTGCAGCAAGTTTGCGTTGCCCCGGGAAATGGGGGCACCCAACTCATGGAAGGCTGCGAAAATCTTCCCATAGGCGCGACAGATTTTGCCAAAATGAAAGAAGCCGTGCGCGATCGCCAAATCGATTTGGTGGTTGTAGGTCCGGAAGATCCCCTTGCTGCTGGCATCGCTGATTTTTTACAAGCAGAAGGCATCGCCGTTTTCGGTCCTACCCAAGCCGCTGCCCAAATCGAATCCAGCAAATCCTGGGCCAAATCCCTCTGCACGGAAGCCGGTATTCCCACTGCTGCTGCCGCTACCTTTTCTAGCGACCAGTTGGATACTGCCCTGGACTATATCGCCAATCAAACGCCGCCTATTGTCGTAAAAGCCGATGGGTTGGCTGCTGGTAAAGGGGTCGCGATCGCACCTACAGTAGAACAAGCCCAAAATACCGTACGGGATTTCTTTGGTGGTCAATTAGGAACCGCTGGCAACCAAGTTGTTATCGAAGAATACCTACAAGGTCAGGAAGTATCGGTTCTCGCCATCACCGACGGCAAAACCATTCGCCCCCTGCTACCGGCGCAAGACCACAAACCCATCGGCGAAGGAGATACCGGCGACAACACCGGCGGCATGGGTGCTTACGTTCCCACGCCATTTTTCTCCCCCCCGGCGTTAGATACCGTCAAAACAGAAATTTTAGAAAAAGCGATCGCCGCCATGCAAAAACGCGGTATTGAATATAAAGGGGTATTGTACGCCGGTCTGATTGTTTCTCCCCAAGGAGACATCAAAGTACTGGAATTCAACTGTCGTTTCGGCGACCCAGAAACCCAAGCCATCCTGCCCTTACTGGAAACTCCCATCGACTCCTTAATGCTAGCGGTTACCCAACAAAAGCTAGACCAACATCCCCCCATTCGTTGGAAAAGCGGTTCGGCAGCCTGCGTCGTTGCCGTTTCTGGTGGCTATCCCGGCAGCTACCAAAAAGGCTATCCCATCACCGGCATTGCGGAGGCAGAACAAACCAGCGCTCTCGTTTTCCATGCCGGTACTCAAGTTAAAGACCAACAATTGGTGACCAGCGGCGGTCGAGTTTTGGGAGTAACCGGTCTGGGTGACAATTTAGCGATCGCATTGGAAAATAGCTACCAAGCACTCTCGAAAATCCATTTTGAAAACTGCTACTACCGCCGGGATATCGGCTATCAAGTTCTCGAAACCGAATCTTTTCAAAGTACGCCGTAACCTCTGGTATGGCGCCTTTTCTATCGATATCGAACAAACGTGTCAAAATATAGATAGTAAGCGAATCCCTATTCAGAAGAAATGCCTCCTTGGTAGGGAAATTTTCTAGCAGGCTCAAGCAAACCATTGATTTACCTTGCTAATTCACATTAAGCAAATGATGCAGCGGATTGCCCGTTGGTGGTCAGAATTTAACCTCCAAACCAAACTCATGGCAGTTGCCACCTTGGTGGTTTCCTTAGTCATGAGCGGTTTAACCTTTTGGGCAGTTAACACCATCCAACAAGACGCGCGCATGAACGATACCCGCTTCGGTCGGGATTTGGGATTGCTGCTAGCCGCCAACGTTGCCCCCCTTGTCGCAGAAGACAACCGCGCCGAACTGGCTCGTTTTTCCCAAAGATTTTATCGAAGTACCTCCAGCGTACGCTATTTACTTTACGCCGACCGCGACGGTTCCATATTTTTTGGCATTCCTTTTTGGGAATCGGAAGTTCACAACTCCCTAAGCATTCGCCGCCGCATGCAGCTTCCCGATGAATTTGGCAAAGATACCGAACTGCCCCTGGTCAGACAGCACGAAACCCCAGAAGGTCAGGTAACCGATGTTTTCGTGCCCCTGCGCCACGAAGGCGAATACCTCGGCATTTTGGCCGTGGGCACCAACCCCAATCCTACTGTGGTAGCTTCATCGTACCTCACCCGGGATGTCGCGATCGCGGTTTTTGTCTCCATTTGGGCCATGGTCATTTTAGGCGCCGTTTTCAACGCCCTCACCATCACCAAACCCATCAAAGAACTGCTTATCGGTGTCAAAAATATTGCCGCCGGCAACTTCAAACAACGCATTAACTTACCCTTCGGTGGCGAACTGGGAGAACTCATCAACAGCTTCAACGAAATGGCCGAGAAGCTGGAACGCTACGAAGAGCAAAACATCGAAGAACTCACCGCCAGCAAAGCCAAACTAGAAACCCTCGTATCCACTATTGCCGATGGCGCTGTCTTGCTCGATACCAACCTGCAAATTATCCTGGTCAACCCTAACGCCAGCCAAATCTTCGGCTGGGAAGGCAAAAGCGTCACCGGTCAAAGCATCCTGGAACTTCTCCCCGACCCCATCAAAATGGAATTAAGCCGACCTTTACAGGAAATGGCTACCGGTCAAACTAGCGACAGCAGCGAAGGCTTTACCCCCGTAGACCGGTGTTCCGAGTTTCGCGTTACCTTAGAAAAACCCCACCGGCGTACCGTACGCATTTTGCTGACCAACGTTCTCTACCGACTGCGGGATTGCCCCAAAGGCATTGCCATTACCGTACAAGATATTACCCGCGAAGCCGAACTCAACGAAGCCAAAAGTCAATTTATCAGCAACGTCTCCCACGAACTGCGCACGCCCTTATTTAATATAAAATCCTTTATCGAAACTCTAAACGAATACGGCGAAGAACTCAACGCCGCCGAGCGGCAAGAATTTCTGGAAACAGCCAACCGCGAAACCGACCGTCTCACCCGCTTGGTCAATGATGTTTTGGATTTAAGCCGTCTCGAATCCAAACACAACTACAATTTATCCGCGGTGGATCTTGCCCAACCCATCGAACAAACCCTGCGTACCCACCAACTCAACGCCAAAGACCGCCAAATCGAGATTTCCCAAGAAATCGAACCTAACTTACCCCCCGTTCTCGGTCATTACGACCTGCTGCTGCAAGTTTTTTCCAATCTCGTCGGCAACTCCCTGAAATTCACCGAAGCCAACGGCAAAATTGTCATTCGCGCCTACCTGGTCAGTGGAGAAGATGCCGGCATCGCCGATACATCCCACCTTCCCCCCGAGAAGTTACCCAAATTCGTGCGCGTAGAAGTTTCCGACACCGGCATTGGCATCGACAAAGAAGACCAAGAAAGTATTTTTTCCCGCTTTTTCCGGGTAGAAAACCGCATTCACACCTTAGAAGGAACCGGCTTGGGTCTGTCTATCGTTCGCAATATCCTCGAAAAACACCACAGCAAAGTTCACCTAATCAGCGAAGTCGGCGTGGGCAGTACCTTCTGGTTTGACCTACCTGTCTACGAGGAAAAAAGCAGCAACGAATCTCACTTGCCCAGCGGTAGCTCAGAGCAACAGGAAGTGGGTGTTGGTGAGGCAGAGATATCTTGAAGGTGAGAAGCTGGGGAGCGTGGGTGCGTGGGTGCGTGGGAGATTGGGAGATATAATTGGTTGTTTTCTCCGATACCCCGATGCCCCGAAGCTCCCATGCCCCGATGCTCTTACATCAGATACCCCGATGCCCCGAAGCCCCCATGCCCCGATGCTCTTACATCAAACGCGGTACCTTACCGTACTTGTTCCATT
>CAYZHY010000004.1:61708-85153 GCA_964477525.1 uncultured Geitlerinema sp.
CCCATGCCCCGATGCTCTTACATCAAACGCGGTACCTTACCGTACTTGTTCCATTTATAATACCGTTCCCAAGCTAGCTTCGCCCAGTGCGCCCACATGCCTCTGGGTGCGTATCCTTTATCTTCGTCGCGATAAACAAACACGCCGTCATCGCCCAAATCCATTACGCACAGTAAGTTAATTTCTTCGCGGAAACTGGCAGTAGGCTCTTTGCCGGCTTCCTGCAAAGCAATATTTTCGGCAGCGGTTCTGGCCATAACCTCAGCCAAATGCCCTTGTTTGGCACGCCAAGTTGGTCCTTCAAAGAAGGAACTGTCGCCAATGGCGTAGCAATTATCAAATCCTTGCGCCAAGCCGCCATTGTTGACCGGTACAAATCCAGCATCCGTCAGCGGCAAATCGGAATTCGCCAGTACGGGATTGCCGCTCAAACCAGGAATGTAAGCGATTAAATCGGCTTCCACGTAGGAATCGTCTTCAAAAATAATGGAGTTTTCGGTGAATTCTTTGAATTTCTTGCCCGTGCGAGTTTCGATATTGCGCTCTTTGAACAATCCTCCTAGTTTGGTTAAGCCCTTTTCTCCCAGTCGTTTGCCTGGTGTGGGGGAAGGACTAAAGAAAATTAGTTTAAAGTTGTCGCGCAATCCTTTTTCCCGCAAGTAATGGTCCATGTTGAACGCTACTTCAAACATGGGACCGCCACGCACGGCTGTGGAATCTTTGGGATTGCCGCTAAAGCCGCACGCAATGGTGCCGTGACCTCGTTCTACCAGTTCTAGAAATTTCTCTTGAATGCGCATCCCTTCTTCGGGACCGCTGCACACGGAATACGTATTTTCTACTCCTTTTGGCTTGACTTTGGTAGCGCCTAAGGCTACGATAAGATAATTGTACTGATGCTCTTGCTTGTCGGTGACGACGTGCTGTTGTTGTGCCCGAATGTCCTTCACTTGTTCGTGAAGGAAGTTAAATCCGTGAATCTCAGCCAGTTGCGGTAAGGGGATGGACAAGTCTTCTACAGTACGTTTGCCGATGGCTAACCAAATGGAAGCCGGGTAAATATACAAAAAGTCCCGATTGGAAATTAAATCGACTTGATAGTCATTTTTGAATTTTTTCTTCAAGTCGATGGCTGCTTCCACGCCACCGAGTCCACCGCCTAAAACTAATATCTTCTTGGTCATAGGTTGCCTCTAAAATTCTGTTTGGTCAATTAGCGAAAAAAAACAGCACCAGCGAAGGCGAAGCGTCATTGTTTCGGCGCTAGCATACTCGATATCAATCGCCGATGCTTTTTATCTCTTATTAATTATATAACATTATAGTTGATTAAACGTCAATTGAGGGCAATGTTGTTTGTAGGCAATAGAGAAGTTCTAGGTAGGCGGATTCTGCCTTTGGCGGTTTTTACTGGTAGAAGCTTTGGTGGAACTAGGCGGGATGATTGCCACCAACCAAAATATTGCTTGAGAACGATAGCTAGAAAATTTTAAATTGAATATAAATGGATTTTGTTTTTCCGCCTAAAAAAATTCTTGTAGGGACGTTGCGCAAAGCGCCCCTACAACATATTATTGTATACAAACCAAATAAAAAGCTCTAGCGATCGCCGGACTATCTGTTCTGTAAAATAGCCTTAATTTTCGCCTTAGCTTGTTCCAGTTCTTCTGAGCTGGGTGTGGTCTGCTGCCAACTGTCTCGTTCTTGCAAGCGATCGCACCACTGCTGTATGGTGGGATAATCATCCAGAGGCATCCCCAATACAGGTAAAGTGGGAATCGCCGTTCCCGCCACAATATCGGCGAGTGTCAGTTGTTGTCCCATTAAATAGGGACCATTTTTTATCAACAAATCGCTCAAAAAGCGCAATACCGTATCGATTTGCTTTTTCGACTTGTCCAACTGTTGCGGTTCCACCGGAATATCGATACTCTGACGCAGCAGAGCAATGGTCGCTGGTTGGAACTCATTAATCATTACCAATTCCACCATGCGTACCGTCGCCATATTTTGCGCATCCGTTGGCAACAAAGACGGATCGGGATATTTTGCTTCCAGATAGTCTAAGATAGCTAACGACTCAAAAACCCGAAATCCACCATCAACAATCACCGGGATATGGTGAAACGGATTGAGTTTCAAAAACTCTTCTTGGAACTGGTCGCCATCCAGATTCATTAAAACCGGTTCAAAATCCAACTGCTTCTCCAGCAGAGCAACCCAAACCCGACGAGCATTGTTGGAAACGCGCGTATAGTAAAACTGCAACATAAGCCAACCTAGAAAAATTTAACTGAACGGTAAAGGGAGCGTGGGAGCGTGGGAGCATGGGAGCTTGGGAGAAAATCATTTTATTGTACGCTCGGTAGCTTACTTACTCCCCATCATCTGCCAAAAATCGCTTGCTAAAACGTCGCTGTAACGTAGAAGCCAGAATATAGAATACAGGCACAACGTACAAACTACCAAACGTAGAAACAAACATACCACCAATAACTGCCATACCGATAGAAATACGACTAGCAGCGCCAGCCCCAGCAGCCAACGCCAGGGGTAACAAACCAAAAATCGTCGAAAAAGCCGTCATCATAATCGGTCGAAAGCGAATCCTACCCGCTTCTATCGCCGCTTCCGGAATCGATAACCCGTGATGGCGGCGTAGCTGATTGGCAAACTCCACCATCAAAATGGAATTTTTCGTAGACAAACCAATCAACATCACCAAACCAATCTGACTGTATACATTCAACGGCAATCCGCGCAACAACAAAGCCCCCACAGCGCCCAACAGGGATAAAGGCACCGCCAGCAAAACCACCAACGGATCCAGATAGCTTTCAAACTGCGCCGCCAACACCAGGAAAATAAACGCCAATGCCAGGGCAAAAATAAACAGAATCGCTTCCCCTGCCTCCTTAAACTCCAAAGACTCGCCAGCCAAAGACGTACGCATATCGTCGGGAATCACTTCTTGGGCTGCCGCCTCCAAAGAGCCCAATGCCTCGCCCAAGCTGCTGTTGGGAGCAGGACTGCCGCTAATGGTTGCGGAACGAAAACGGTTAAAATGGTTAATCTGCGGTGGCGTGGTCGTAGTTTTCATATCCACCACATTGCCCATAGGCACCAATCCCCCGTTTTGGGAACGTATATAAAGTTCTTCAATAATATTGGGATTTTTGCGAAAAGAATCTTCCGCTTGCACCACCACTTCGTACAGGCGATTGCCCCGGCTGAAGTTGGTAATTTCCTGGCTGCCCAGCAAAATTTGCATGGTTTGGGAAATATCCTGTACGGAAATCCCCAAATCAGCAGCACGTTTGCGGTCAATTTGAATGGTTATTTCCGGTTTGTTCAGTTTTAAATCCGTATCCACGTTCACCAATGTCTGCGACTGTCGAGCGCGATTGGCGAGTTCTCCCGAAACATCGGCTAAATTCTGCAAATCCGTTCCTTGCAAAACATATTGCACGGGTTGGCTAAAACCAGACCCTGGCAAGGCAGGCGGAGGAAATGGAAATACTAAAGCATCGGTAATTTGCGAAAATTTCCCGTGCAGCTGACCGATGAGGGCTTCTTGTGACTGACCGGGTTCGGTACGTTCCGACCAAGGCTTCAGTTTGGCAAAGGCAAATCCTGTATTCACCTGACCCGGGGCACCACGACCTAGGGCACCAACGCTGAAATAACTTTCCACTTCGGGAACTTCGCTGTATACCTGTTCCACCTGTTCCATCACTTGGGAAGTATAGTCAATGGTCACCCCTTGCGGTGCGGTGATAGCAGTAAAAATGGCCCCACGGTCTTCTTGGGGGAGAAATTCGCCGGGAATGCGGGTAAACAGAAAGGCAGTGGCAGCCAGGGAAACGAAGAATCCGCCAATAATTAAGCCTTTGACGGGCATAAATTTGCGCAAACTGCTTTGGTAGAAGTTTTGCAGCTTATTCAACATGGCTTCTACCCAGTCAAACAAACGACCGTGCAATTGCGATCCGTGTTTGAGAACTCTGGCGGATAAACTGGGGGCTAGGGTAAGGGCAACAAAGGAGGAAATAACCACCGAACCGGCTAGGGTAAGGGCAAATTGGGTAAACAAGCGCCCGGTGTTACCAGTGGCGAAACTGACGGGTAAGAAGACGGCAATTAAGACGATGGTGGTGGCGATGACAGCAAAGACCACTTCGGCAATGCCTGCCATAGCGGCTTGATAGGGTTTTAAGTCTTTTTCCTCAACGTAGCGGACGATATTTTCCAGAACCACAATGGTGTCGTCTACCACCAACCCGGTTGCTAGGGTGAGAGCAAATAGGGTGAGGGTATTGATGGAGTAGTCAAGGAAAAACATGATGCCAAAGGCACCGATGAGGGAGACGGGGATGGTGACGGCGGGAATAATGGTGGCGCGCCAGTCGCGCAGGAAGAAGAAAATAACCAGAACCACCAAGAAGACGGCTAGGTAAATAGCCCCCCAGACTTCTTCGATGGCCATTTCCACGAATTCGGAGCGGTTGAAGGCAACTTGATAGTTCATGCCTTCGGGAAAGTTTTGGGCGAGCTCTGCCATCCGCTCTTGCGCGGCTTTGGCTACGGCGATGGTGTTGGCATCGGAGAGTTTGACAATGCCCAATCCCAAGGCGGTTTCCCCGTTAAAACGGACGAAGGAACGATCGTCTTCGGCGCCAACTTCGGCTCGACCTAAGTCTTTGAGGCGAATTTGGGTGCCGTCGTCTCGTCTTTTGATAACTAAGTTTTCGTATTCGCTGGGTTCTGACATGCGCCCGAGAACCCGCACGGAATATTCGGTTTTGTCGGCTTCGATGAGACCCCCGGGAATTTCTACGTTGTCCTGTCGTAGGGCGTTTTCGATATCGAGGACGGTGAGATCGCGGGATGCTAATTTTTGGGGATCGATCCACAACCGCATGGCATAGCGCCTTTCGCCACCGACAAAGACGGTGCTGACACCGGTAACGTTTTCTAGGGCATCGATGACAACTTCGTCGGCGTAGTTGCTTAGTTCTAAGGCGCTAAATCGATCTCCGTAAAGGGCAAACCAAAGAATGGGTGAGGCGTCGGCGGAACGTTTTTCCACGACGGGGGATTCGGCTTGTTCGGGCAGTTCTCCCAAGACTTGGGAGACCCGCGTGCGCACGTCTTGGGCGGCTTGGTCTAGGTCGCGGCTGAGTTGGAATTCAACGGTGATGCTGCTGACCCCTTGGCGGCTGGTGGAACCAAGGGTTTTGAGTCCTTCTACGCCGTTGATTTCGTCTTCTAGGATTTCGGTAACTTCGGTTTCGACGACTTTGGAGTTGGCGCCAGGATAGATGGTGTTGACGTTGACGACGGGGGGGTCGATGCTGGGAAATTCTTGAACGGGCAAGCGGGTATATCCTACAAAGCCAACAAGAATGATGAGTAGGGAGCAGACGGAAGCGAAGACCGGTCGCTTGATAAAGAAATGAGCAAACATGATGGCAAAGAGTAAGTTTTACAAGCTGGTGGTCAAGGGATTAACGGTTATTGCGAGGATTGTTGTTGGTCTTTTGGTTTTTCCCCTAAGGGCATTAGGGGAGCGCCGTCACCGATTTTTTGGGTACCGGAGACGACGATGCGATCGCCACTTTGCAGCCCTTGGACCACTTCCACGCGATCGCCTAAAGTTAGCCCCAATTGCACGGGTTGTTTTTTTGCCGTGAGTTTTTCCCCTTCTTGAGCCACATAAATAAAGGTTTGGTCGCCACGAAAGATCGCGGCATTGGTGGGCACCACAAAGGTATTTTCCCGTTTCTCCCATACTACTTCCCCGCGCACAAACTGACCGTCTCGCAGGTTGCCTTTGGTGTTTTCAAAGGCTGCTTTGACAAGGATGGTTTGGGAGTCGGTATTCACTTGCGGAGAAATAAAGCGAATTTGGCCGGTGGTTATTGGCTGGTTGTCGCTGCCGTACAACCGTACGGGCAATCCCAACTGCAGTTGGTCGGAACGTTCGGCAGGAATGGACATACGCAAAAACAGGAGTTGGTTTTGAATGAGATTGGCAAATTCATTTCCTTCTTGCAAGTAATCGCCTACATCCACGGGAATATCGCCCACTTCCCCCGTAAAAGAAGCTTCGATCGTTTTATCTTGCAGCTGTACTTCCCGAGCTTGTACTTGTGCCTGGGCATCGGCTACTTCGGCTTCCAACCGGGCGATTTCTTCGGCGCGAGTGCCGTTTTCCAGCTCCCGCAGTTGTTCTCTCTGTTCGGCCACTTGGGCAACCAGTTCGTCCACGTCGGCGTTTTGATTTTTGCGAATTTCTTCTAAATTACGCCTAGCTTCTTCTAAGTTAGCTTGGGCCTGTCGGAATTCCCTTACAAATTCATCTAAGGTATCTTTAGAAACCGCTCCTTCGGATTCTAACTGCCGATACCGTTTCACTCGGGCTTGCGCTAGTTCGGCTTGGGCTTGGGCGGATTCTACCCGTGCTTTGGCCTGGGCGATTTCTTCCGGTTGGGCACCGGTTTTGGCGTTTTCCAAGCGAGCTTCTGCCTGTTCCAAGCGCGCTCGGGCTTGGGCAATTTCTTCGACGCGGGGTCCGGCTTTGGCTTCGGCAAGCTGTGCTTTTGTACGTAACAAATTGGCTTTGGCTTGGCGCAGGTCGGCTTGGACTTCGCGGCTATCTAACCGGGCTAAGGACTGACCTTCCCTCACGCGATCGCCTTCTTCTACATAAATTTCAACGATGCGCCCATTGGTTTCGGCACGCACGGCAACCGATTGCTGGGCTTCCAAAGTCCCCACAAACTCGGAAGTTTCTTCCAAGCTGGAAGGTTCTACCGTTTCCAGTTTGACAGGGGTTCCTTGAGGTTGCTCACCGTTCGATTGTTCGCTGGCGGCTGTTGCTGGTGTTTGTTGGCGGGTTTGCCAGGTATAAATACCCAAACCTGCCCCAGTTACCAAGATGGCAGCTCCAGCTATAAAAATCCATTTGGGAACTTTTTTGCCAAAGTTTGATGGTTTAGAAGTTTCGGCCGTAGTACCGGTATTTTCGGGTTCTGTAGAAGCGTTGGCTGAGGAAAAGGCCGCTTCTGGATTGTTATCCGTTTGGTTGTTTGTGTTGGAAAAGTTCATGGTCGTATATCTTTCCCTGATAAGGTTAGGCGAGCAAGCTGAATCAAGGGCGATCGAGTGTGGGCGTTTGGGCTATCAAAAATATAATTTAACTGTTGGGTTGCTTTTCGACATATTCTTGGGTTAGCTGTTGGTTCAACCACTCAATTTCGTGGTTGAGGGTTTCTAAATGTCGCTGCACGATCGCTTGTTTGTAGGGGTCGTTGGGAGTTTGCGGTATATGTTCTTTTTCTACCTCTTGTTGGCGCAGCTTGCAGACCATCAAACGATGTTCCATCAGTTCAATGCGCTCTTTTGGCTCTAGGTCGCTAAAGAAAAAGAATTTGATGGCAAAACGCGATCGCGCATTTACCCAGCTGTCTGGCGGATGTTCCATCATTTTCTCTCGCCAGCTTTCCCGCCCTTTCTGAGTAATTTGATAGACTTTTTTGCCGCCTCTACCTTCACCAGAATCGGCTTCTACAGCTGCGATCGAACCCTGCTGCTCCAAACGCCGCAACAATGGATAAATAGCTCCATAATTGACGCTGATACAGCAGTCCATAAACATTTCCAGCTTTTGTTTTAATTTGTATCCGTGTAGAGGCTCCTGTTGCAGCAAGCCTAGTGCTGATAGTTCCAACATATATCAGATTGATATATTCGATCTTATTATAGCGTTTGTCCATACTTTACACCAATTTTTAAATTTTTGTAAAGTTGATGGGAAAGGTTTTTGACTCTCCAGCTAAATGGAGAGTTTAGGATTGAAGTTACATGCTAGAAGTCGATAAATTTTGTCCAATTTACCTTGAAATATCGAACTCTTTCTCCAGCGATCGCGATCGCGGCACTCAGTCTTGTTTCCCAACCAGCAGCCGCTCACGCACCAGAGCTTCATCAACCAAACCAGCAGAAGCAAACATCTAGTTCCCCCTCTCCGGAAAATACGTGCACGCCAACTCAGGGGCAGCCTTCTTGCAGTAGCGATCGCAAACCCCAGGACGAGCCCCAAAATGACTCGCAAGAGCCATCACCCCAACCATCAACCGAATCTCAATCCACATCCAACCAACAAATTGCAAAATCGCCAACAGCTGGCTGGGGAGAAGCGATTTTCGGTGCCATTGTTGGTCTGCCTGGACTGCTGTACTGGCTTAAATACCGTATATTTTCATAAAAATATTTTTTAAGTATTTTTATTTCGGGAAAAACGTTTCGCAACACTTAAAAAAAAATTAGCCAATACTAGGAGCAAAAACAATGAACCGTCGCCAATTTCTAACCCTTAGCACCTCAGCCACCGCTGCCGTGTTGCTTGGTGGGCATTACTTCTTCAAATCAGATGCCCTTTTCAAATCAGATGCCCTTTCCAATATACAGCAACGCGATCGCAGTCAAGATGGATTGTTAGACGTTGACCTCACCGCCAGCTACAACAGAGTTTCTTTGGGCAACCAATCCGCTTACTTGATGAGTTACAACCAACAGGTTCCCGGTCCCATCCTAGAAGCCAAACCGGGGGATACCGTTCGGATTCGCTTTACCAATCGCCTTTCGGAATCCACTAATTTGCATTACCACGGTTTCCACATTTCGCCTAAGGGCAACGCCGATAATATTTTCATCGAAGTTCCCTCTCAAGAAAGCTTTACCTACGAATTTCAAATTCCTTCCAACCATCCTGCCGGTTTGTTTTGGTACCACCCCCACTACCACGGTTTGGTAGCGTCTCAAGTTGCCGGTGGTTTGGCAGGCTTATTTGTCGTACGGGGGGAATTGGATGAAATTCCTGTTGTCAAAGCTGCCACCGAAGAATTTTTGGTGTTGCAGGATTTTTCTCTGGGGAACAATAACCGTTTGGTTGCCCCCAACCACATGTCGCGGATGTTGGGTAGAGAAGGCAATGTTATCACCGGCAACGGTCGCGTTAACCCACAACTGACAATTCCCCAAAAGGGATGGTTGCGCCTGCGGTTGCTCAATGCCTCGCCAGCGCGTTTTTACCGTCTGGCTTTGCAAGAGCATCCTTTTTACGTCATTGCCACCGATGGGGGAGCAGTGACAGAGCCTATAGAAATGTCAGAACTGCTGCTGTCGCCGGGAGAGCGGGTTGATGTTTTAATCCCGGGGGACCGCCAACCAGGTGAATATCGCCTGCTAAACTTACCTTACGACCGAGGAAGTATGGGCATGATGGGCAGAGGTAGGATGGATGGTGGTATGATGGGCAGAGGTAGGATGGGGCGCGGGCGCCACCAAAGAGGGCAACAGAATCAGCAGGCATCTGCCCAAACGATTGCCACCGTTACCTACAGCCGCGAATCGTACCAGAACCAGTCGCCGCAAAAGCTACCCGAGAAACTAATACCTGGAGAATCTCTGCCAGAACCCAGCAAGGTACGCCGCTTCACCCTCAACCACGGCATGGAACCAGGGATGGGTATGGCGTTTTTGATTAACGGTGAAGCTTTCAGCGGTTCGCGTATCGATACCCAAGTAGCGTTAAATTCAGTGGAAGATTGGGAAATTAGCAATACGGGGGGCATGGACCATCCTTTTCACTTACATACCAATCCGTTTCAAATTATTTCTCGTCAAGGCGTTTCCGGACATCCAGGGATTTTACCCGTACAAAGCGATCGCCTGTGGAAAGATGTGGTATTGGTTAGAAGTGGAGAAACCGTGCGCATTCGCACCCACTTTCAAGATTTTGCCGGCAAAACCGTTTATCACTGCCACATTTTAGACCATGAAGACTTGGGCATGATGGGAACAGTCAAGATGCAGGCTTAGAGGAATGGGAAGCATTTACAGCTAGGATAAAGCTACAACCAATAAATAACTATTTATTCATTAAAAAAACGATTTTCCTCTTTAATTGCTTCAACCGATCGAGATACTATGCTCTCTTGGTGCCATCACCGAATCCTGTAGAAATCCTACGCTCAATTTTAGGCATCATCCATACATCTTGACACTGTTTCTATCGACCAGAGCAATCGAAAAACAACTATGCTAAATTCACGCGAATTCATGGCTGTGGGCATTAGCGCTCTGATGCTATTTAACCTTGGCCAATCCCGAGCCTCCTCTGCCCCAAAAAATATGTCCAAAGCTGACACCAACGCCGAAACCTTCAACCCCAAACTGGCACAAGCCACTGGTGAAGATAGCGAAGCTGACAGTGACAACCAATTAAACCAGAACCAAAATAATGCGACGCCAGCAAATAACGACGACCCCATGTTGGTCCCTGGTCCCACACCTCCGGAACCAAGCATAGAACCACCATCGGCAGCCCCAGAACCGGTAAGCGAGTTGGAATCGCTTTATCCCAGTTCCAATCCCCTGCAATTTCCCACCAAACCCGAGGAAGTAGAGGTCCAGCAAGTAAGGGAATTAACCCTAGAAGAAGCCCGTCGGCTAGCTCTGCGCAACAATCGCGACCTGCAGCAAGCCAGATTGCAGCTAGAACAAAGCAAGTTTCGTTTGCGAGAAGCCCTAGCCGCTTGGTTGCCCAACTTAGACTTAAACACTAGCATCAGCCGCCAGGATTCGGCATCAGCAGAACTTCAAAACCAACAATTGTCAGATAGGTTGCAGCAGCAACGAGATACAGATACTACTACAACAACGTGGAATGCTGCCATTCAACTATCTTATGACGTTTACACCGGCGGTCAGCGTACCGGGCAAATTCGTGCCAGCCGCAAACAATTGCGCCAACAAGAGCTGGAAGTAGAACGTCAAGTAGAAGATATTCTGCTGGAGGTTACCAACGCTTACTACGACGTACAACAAGCGGAAGAAGAAGTACGTATTGCCGAACAAGCTGTCAAAAATGCCAGACAAAGTTTGCGAGATGCTGAGGCTTTAGAAGAAGCTGGTTTGGGAACTCGGTTTGAAGTGTTGCAAAGTGAGGTCAATTTATCCAACGAAGTGCAAAATTTAACTCAAGCCAAAAGCGAATTACAAAAAAGTCAGAGGGAACTGTCTCGACTACTAAGTATTCCCCAATCCGTAACGGTAACTGCCGTTGATGAAGTAGAACTTGCTGGTCTGTGGGATTATTCTCTAGAAAAAAGTATTGTTTTGGCTTTGAAAAACCGAGCCGAACTGGAACAGCAGTTATTAGATCGTGAAATTAGCGAAGCACAAAGGCAAGTTGCTCTTTCTCAGATTCGACCTCAAGTAAGCGTGTCGGCAGATTATAACCTTTTGGATGAGTTCGACGATGGCACGGGGATTGCCGATGGGAATACGGTACAGGCAACCATACAGTGGCGTCTCTACGACGGCGGCGCAGCCGTAGCGAGAGCCAGACAGGAAAAAAAGAACCGCCAAATTGCTGAAAATCGGTTTGCCAATCAACGCCAGCAAATTCGTAACCAGGTAGAGCAAGCCTATTTTGACTTGCAATCCAACCTGCAAAATATTGAAACGGCAAGGAAGGGAGTAGAACAAGCGCGAGAAGCTCTGCGTTTGGCACGATTGCGCTTTCAGGCTGGTGTGGGCACCAACACGGATGTTCTCGATGCCGAAACCGAACTAACCCGCTCGGAAGGAAATTTGGTGGATGCCATTTTGGGGTACAATCGGGCTTTGGCTCAGTTAAAGCGATCGCTATCCAATCTATCCAATTTAGACCAACAAGCCATTAGCGTTCCCGAGACCGAGGAGTAATTTGCTAGCCTAGAACTAGTATGAAAATCCTTTAAATATTGTCGGGTTTCCGGCAGATTTCCCATCAAACCAATGGAGCTGCCAGCAAACCCGACCTCCTAATGGCCAAAGTACAGCGTTTGACTGCTACTTTGGACAACTGTCAATGAAAAGAGGGAATAAAGGAAGCAACCATGCCAAATATCAACTTTACCAAAGAAAATAAGGAAGTTGTCGCATCTGAAGGGGCCAATTTGCGTATAAAAGCCATGGAAAATGGCATTGATATCTACAAAATCTGGGGCAAAATGATGAACTGCGGTGGCTACGGCCAGTGCGGAACTTGTATTGTGGAAGTTGAAGAAGGCATGGAAAATCTTTCCGAGCGCACTGAAGCCGAAAAACGGAAATTAAAAAACAAACCGGATAGCTATCGCCTCTCTTGCCAAACTTTGGTTAACGGTCCTGTTAAAATCAAAACCAAACCTTAGAATCCATTGCGATTTTTCCAAGCATGTTTCCCTACTTCCGATCCAAGGCGATCGTTGCCAAACCATGATATTCTATAGATGACCTAATTTTGTGCAGTTAATAAGAGGCTGGGTGTCATGGAAGTTAACGATCTCGGTTTTATTGCCAGCATTCTATTTGTACTTGTACCAACGGTGTTTTTGTTAATCCTATACATTCAAACTGCTAGCCGTGGTGAGGGCTAAGACAATTCAAAAATTGTTTTTCTTCCCGGCTGCGTTTGGATAGTTGGTTTAACCATCGTCCGCTGGTTCTTTTAATAGCAAAAAAGCAAAAAAAAGGCGCTGGGAGTTTCTCTACAGCGCCTTTTATGTTTATCTGTTTCTTTTGAAATTTTTAGGTATTTTTTCTTATAAAAAATACAAAACCCGTTACTGTCCTGGGGTTCTCGTTAGCAATACTGGACAGTCGGCTTTGACCCGTACGTAGTCCGATACAGAAGTCCCCAACAAGCGGTCTAAATCGGGCAATCCTTTGGCAACAGAAGGTCGGCGGTCAGGAGAACCAAGCAACAACAGGTCAGCATTGATATCAGAGGCAGCTTTACAAATTTCTTCGCCCGTATTGCCACTAACTTGTTGGCAACGGTACTGAATGCCGTATTTTTTCGCTTCGGCAGCAGCTGCTGCTAGGGCAGATTCCTGTTCGGGGTTGCTCGCATCTTCGGGAGAATTGGCGCGGATAAAATACAACTGGCATCCCTGGATATCTCTGGCGAGGAAAATGCCCATTTCCAGAGCGTCGTTAGAAGCCTCGGAACCGTCCACAGCTACCATCAATCGTTTCAGGCGTTTGACATACACGTCATCTTTGACCAGCAACATGGGAAGTGACGATAGCTGGAAGACGTATTGGCTGACGGAATTTTCTAAAATCGCTTGCAACCTGCCCAACGCCCGAGACCCCATAATAATCAGGTCGGCATCTTCTTCTTCTGCCGTTTCTAAAACAGCGGTTTTGGGGTCGCCTTGTTTGAGCCTGGGGTTCACCCGATTGGGGTCAACTTTCAACGATTGCACGGCTTGAGCTAGGTATTTGCCCCCTTGTTCTAGTTTCTCTGCCATGACATCGGCACTGGTTTCGTTGGGAACGACGTGCAAAACGGTGACGGAAACGTTTTGTAGGGAGGGGACTTCCATTAACATGTTAAACATTTCCTCGCAGAGTCCCCGTCCGGCAACGGCTACCAAAATTTTGTTTATCATAGAACTACCAGTTCAAAAAGATTGCAGATAACGAGTGGTTTGTTGTTTGTCTGTGGTTTTGCTAAATGAATTTGGGAGTTTTTCAATCGTGCCACCATTTAGCATACTTTGAAGATTAAAAACTTCAAAGGAATATTACGATATGCGATCGCACGAGCAGATGGCAGTGGCAAAGGAAAACCGTTGGTTTTTTCTGGCAAACCCAACCACCAAAAGTGCGATCGCGTTTCCCCAGGGAAAGAAAATTCGTAGTAAAATTTTGTAAATAGAAGTCCTTTTTCTAGGGAAATTTCCTATGAGTGAAGACAAATTAGCTCATTTTCCTCCGGTTCAACAACAACAGAAGCCCAGCCAAAACGATCGAAATTCTCCTAGCTGGTTTGAATACCCGGTCAAAGCCCACCCCCATCATACCGACTATGCAGGCATGGTTTGGCACGGTGCCTACATTGCTTGGATGGAAGAAGCCCGAGTGGAATATCTTAGTGCCATTGGCATTGAATATACCGATTTGGTAAATTCAGGATGTAATTTGCCGGTGGTGGATCTATCGGTACGCTACCACAAACCCATGTACATGGGCATGACAGGGGTAGTGAAAAGTCGCATGCAATCGATGGAAGGCGTGAAGCTGGTTTGGGAATACGAAATCGCCGATGCCCAAAACCACGATGTGTTTGTGACCGGTCACGTGACGTTGGTACCGGTGGATGCGGAACAAGGCAAGATTCTGCGTCGCTTGCCGCCGGTATTGAAAAATGCGATCGCGAAGTTATAGCTAAACGATAGCTTATGAGCAAAGTAGCGATCGCGGGTGCTGGTTGGGCAGGATTGGGAGCTGCCTATCACCTCGCCAAACAAGGTTATGATGTTACCCTTTTAGAAGCCGGTCCCTATCCCGGCGGTTTGGTGGCTGGTTGGAAAACTGCCCGGGGAAAGCCTGTGGAAGCAGGAATTCACGGTTTTTGGTATCCCTACGCCAATATTTTCTCTCTGATAGGAGAATTGGGGTTGCAGCCGTTTACACCTTGGACCAGGTCGGCACAATATTCTCCCGCCGGTTTGGAGGTAGAATCCCCCATTTTCCAAAATTTGCCTTGGCTGCCCACGCCATTGGGAACCTTTGTTTACACAAAATTTCATCGCCTGCCGTTAAGCGATCGCCTTTCTGCTTTACCCTTGTTGCAGGCTGTTTTAGATTTTGACAATTCCCACGAAGCTTGGCAACGCTACGATTGGCTAAGTGCCCGAGAACTGTTCAAACAGTACGGCGTGACCCGTCGCTTGTACAAAGAAGCTTTTGAACCCATGTTGCTGGTAGGCTTGTTTGCCCCCGGCGAACAGTGTTCCGCTGCCGCCACTCTGGGCATGCTGTATTATTTTATTTTGGCACACCAACCGGATTTCGACGTCGTTTGGTGTCGGGGAACGGTGGGAGAGCAAATTTTTTACCCCTGGCTGCAGCAAATGGAAGCTTTGGGAGTCACAGTACGCACCAACTGCCCGGTCAGCGACGTACAAATCAACGAATACGGTCGGGCAACTGGTGTGGTTTGCGGCGATGGTGAGGTGGTTCCTGCCGATGCGGTGATTTTTTCGGTAGGCGTTACGGGGATGCAAAAAATTGTGGCTGGCAGCGAAAATTTGCGGAAATATCCCGAGTTTTGCCAGCTGCGTAATTTATCCGCTCTTGATGTGGTAGCTACGCGGTTGTGGTTCGATCGCAAAATTTCCATTCCCAGAGCTTCCAACGCTGCTTTTGGCTTTGACAATACGACTGGTTGGACGTTTTTCGATTTAAATGCTTTGCACGATGAGTTCCGCGAGGCGCCAGGCACGGTGGTAGAAGCGGATTTTTATCACGCCAATCAGTTTCTACCCATGACCGATGAAGATATTATAGCTCGCGTACAGCAATATTTGGCAACCTGCGTTCCGGCGTTTGCCCAAGCTGAGATTGTAGATCGTAGTGTCATTCGCTTGCCCAATGCGGTGACCCACTTTTTCCCTGGTAGCTACCAGTTCCTAATGCCGGCAACCACCAGCATTCCCAATGTGTTTATGAGTGGGGATTGGATTGTTAGCCGCCACGGTTCTTGGTCCCAAGAAAAAGCCTATGTAACGGGATTGGAAGCCGCTAATTTGGTGATAGACCGCTTGCAAAAGGGAGAAAAAGCCAAAATTCTTCCCGTACAAGCAGACGAACCCCACATTCAGTTGGGGCGATCGCTTACTCGGATGGCACGGAGTTGGGAGAATTGGTTTTTTGGTAATTCTTGGCTTTCTTAAAAAAAATGATACAAAATTCGATCGTACAAATCACATTTTATATAGAGGGGGAAAATGGAGGATTTTTCGGGTCTTTGCAGTACGGATTTTGTGTAACTTGAGAAACGAAAAACTGATGCAAGCCCAAAATACGACCTTCAATTCTTCGATATTTTTCCCTCCCACGCTTGTTACTCGTACTGACTCAAGGGCGCGCAAAATTCCTCAACGCCTGTTTTGTGGATGTAAAGCAAGACAGGAATAATTAATTTTTCCGGACAAAGGCGTTTTTCGTATAAGGTGGCGATCGCGTTGGTAAAATTTTCCGCCAGCAAATCTTCTTTCACCCCTTCCAAACAAATTGCCGGGCGAAATCGCTTGGCATAGCTGGTCAACCAGCCACCCGAAATATCTGGTTCTTGCCCTTCCTGCAAAGCAATGCTAATGGCAGCGTCTTCCAAATCCCCTTCGCAATCCTCAATGGTTTGCAAAGCATCTAGATTGGCAGGAGATTCTGCCAGCTGCTGGCGTAGCTGTTCGATTTCTTCCAGGCTAATAACAATTGTAGGAGCCATATTTGAACAATCTGTAGGGTATTTTTTCGCTGCGGTGGAAAAAGGTCAAACTCGCAGCTTCCAAGAGCTTACCGAACCTGGCAGCCACGAGTTTACCATGCAAAATATCCAAAGCTACGTTAGAAAAACCAGCCGTAGGAATGCAATCCTTTACCAAGCATGTTGACACCCAGATAGCAAATCCATACGACAACTAAGCCAGCGGATGCCAAAATAGCAGGTTTTCTACCTTGCCATCCCTTGGTAATGCGGGCGTGTAAGTAAGCGGCGAATACCAGCCAAACAATTAACGCCCAGGTTTCTTTCGGATCCCAACTCCAGTAAGTTCCCCAGGCTTCGTTTGCCCAAACCGCACCGGCAATGATGCCAATGGTTAGCAACGGGAAACCCAAACCAATAATGCGGTAACTGAGGTTGTCGAGGGTTTCTGCCAAGCTCAAGCGGTGGGGAGACAAAGAAATAGAATGGCTCTCTACCGTAGCAGTGGTCGCAGCCGTGCGTTCTAAAACGGCGGTATTGCCAGCGGGATTGCTGGAGGAATGGCCGTTGTTTTGATAGCTGTTGCCATCGCTGGAAAAAGCATTGGCGGAAACCGAGGGCATTTGGTTCCCCGAGGAATCTTTGCGGTAGTTGCGGAAAGAACCGTTACCTACCGAACTACCGTGCAGTTCCACATTTTTGCCACGGGTAACAATCAAAAATGCGATCGCCAGCAAAGACCCCACCATCAAGGTAGCGTAACTTAGCATCATAACGCTCACGTGCATCATTAGCCAGTTGGATTTGAGAGCGGGAACCAAGGGGGCGGAGGTTTGCATGCGTTCCGGCAGCTGCAAGGCGGCAAAAGCCGTAATTCCCATGGCTAGAGGTGAGGTAAAAACACCCACCAAGCGGCTGCGGCTCATATACTCGGCTAACAAATGGACCGCTGTCAAGCCCCAACAAAGGAAAAATAGAGATTCGTATAAATTGCTGATGGGAAAATAACCGGCTTCTATCCAGCGAGAGACCAACAAAGCTGTCACGATCAGATTGGCAATGGCCATGCCAGTGGTTCCCATGGTTTGTAGGTAGGGAAGGCGGGGAAAAGACGCTCCCACCCAATAAACCAACATCGTAACAAACAAAACCGCAAACGAAATATTATCCAGCCAGTTCTGGAGTGCGACCAGATCCATTGAGCGTTCTCCTCCGATATGCAACGGATATTTTAATATCAAATGCTAATATCTTAGCTTTCTCAATCTTATCGATTCTTGGACCTTGCTGTTAAGAAAATTGGGATTGGAAGATGTACGAGCGTGCTTCCAATCCCAACATTATGGCTTGTCAAAAGCTTTAAAATGAAAATCAATCGGTGTTAGGAAATACCAGCACAGAATTCCACCAACCTATCCATTTGAGCTGGCGTATTCAGTTCGGTGGTACAAACCAACAGGTCGTTTTCCATGCCGTCGTACCAGTTCGAGAGGGCAACACCGGGATAAATGCCCATTTGTGTGGCTCGCTGTACCATTTCTTGTGCTGGAATTGGACAGCGCAGCACAAATTCGTGGAAAAACGGTCCGGTGTAGGGGAGTTTGTATCCTGGAAGCTGCGACAGGCGAGATGCCAGCTGGTGAGCGTGGTTCAGGCTGGTGTTGGCCATTTGCCGCATGCCGTGGGGACCGACCAATCCCATGTAGATCGCTGCCGCTGTGGCCATCAGTGATTGGTTGGTACAGATGTTGCTGGTGGCTTTGGCGCGGCGAATGTGCTGTTCGCGGGTTTGGAGGGTGAGAGTATACACCGTTTGTCCGCGATTGTCGGTGGTCAAGCTAACCAAACGTCCGGGAATTTGGCGTAGGTGTTCTTTACGTGCCGCTAAAATCCCCAAATGAGGTCCGCCAAAGGCGGGTGGGGTACCGAAACATTGCGCTTCGCCAGTAACAATGTCGGCGCCTTGTTCGCCTGGTGTTTTGAGAACGGTAAGGGTAGTGGGATCGGTAACCACCACAATCAGCAATGCGCCGGCATCGTGGACGGTTTTGGCGATCGCTTCTACTTCTTCAATATTTCCCCAGAAATTCGGCGATTGAACTACGACCGCTGCACAGTCGTCGCCAATTTGTTCTTGCAGGGAATTTTGGTCGATTTGACCGGATAAATCGGCGTTGAGGGTACCGAGGTTAATATCCAAACCCGCCAGGTAGGTATCCAGAAGCTCTTTGTATTCTGGATGCAAGGTACCGGCAACCAGCAACTGCGATCGCTTTTTCTGCAAGCGCAAAGCCATCAAAACGGCTTCGGCTGCCGCACTGGCACCGTCGTACAAAGAAGCATTAGCTACCGGCATTCCGGTTAGCCTGGCAATCCCGGTTTGGAATTCAAAAACCGTTTGTAAGGTACCTTGGGATACCTCCGGTTGGTAGGGCGTGTAACTGGTGGTGAATTCTCCCCGACCTGCGATCGCCCACACAGCCGCCGGTACGTAATGGCGGTAGCAACCAGCACCTAAAAATGCTGACGCTTCGTCCAGGTGGCGATTTTGGTCGGCCAGTTCTTGGATGCGCTGGCGAACTTCCAGTTCGGTTTTGCCTTTATCGAGTTTGTACTCAACGTTTCGCAAAGACTTGGGAATGGTACGGAGCAACTGCTCTATATCATCCAAGCCTAGTTCTGCCAGCATTTGCTGGCGTGCTGAATCTGTATGTGGACTGTATCTACCCACAGATCTTTCTCCTGTAGCAACCACTATTTCTTTATTTTGCAAGATTTTTCCCACAAAGTCAGGGAAACTATCTCAGATGCCCATCGAACTATGGGATATAGTTGTGCCCGATGGGCATGAAAATTCTATCTTAACGACTATTGCCCTTCGACTTTTTGACGGTAGTCATCAGCGGAAAGGGCATCGTCTAGTTCGCTAGAATCGTTGACCTGGACTTTAAGCAACCAGCCTTCGCCGTAAGGGTCTTCGCCGACTTTTTCCGGTGCATCGACAACGGCATCGTTGCGTTCTACAACTTTCCCGGAGATGGGAGCGTATATATCTTCTACGGCTTTAACCGATTCTACAGAACCAAAACTAGAACCTTTCTCTACTTTATCGCCTACTTCCGGAAGTTCCAAAAATACAATGTCTCCTAGCTGATCTACGGCAAACGCGCTAATACCGATGGTGGCGGTGTCGCCTTCAAGACGTGCGTATTCGTGAGAGTCTAGGTATTTCAAATCGTTGGGATATTCTAGAGCCATTTTGCGTATTTCCTATACGACGACAAAAAACAATAACAGCTGCCATCTATGGTATGTTTGCCAGGTTTGGCTGGTGGAAATACCACAGGGCAGACGCAGTCCATTTTAGAGGTTTGAGCGATCGCGAGACAAAATTTCTTGGTAGGGGGGAAAGAGTGGGAAGAGGGGGAAGAGGGGGAAGAGGGGGAAGATGAACAAGGGTGAGAATTTTATGGGGATGGGCGATCGCAAATGTTTTTTTAGAATCTTTTTTATTGGTTGTTGTTGTTGTTTAAGGTGGGACGGACCAGGAGATAGCCAGCACCAAAGGCGATCGCGGCGATTAACGCGATCGCAACCATGAGACGCCAGGCGCCGTTTTCTGGGTTGTTATTGCTGTCGGGGACGTTGGCGTAGGGTTTTTCGGGTTGCTGGCTTGTATATTGTTTGACTGGCGTTTCTGACGGTTTTTCCCAAGGATTTGGCTGACTTGGATGCTCCCCACTGATGTACTCGGAATTGGCAGCTAAGTCGAAATCCCGATCGGCGTTGAGAGAGAATTCACCTCTGTTGGAGTTGGTATTGGTGTTTTGACCGCTAGTAGGGGATGGCTGTAGGGAGTTGGTGACTTCCTGCAATTGGGTGACCGAACGCACGACTTTTTGGATTTCTGACTGTAACTGTTGGTTGTGTGCGAGTAATTCTTGGTTGCGATCGCTGAGTTGCTGGTTTTCTGACTTTAGAGACTCCACCATCGCTCGGGTATTTTGCAGTTCTGCCGCCAGTTCTCGATAGACAGAAAGGGGAACTGACGGGGAGGCGTTTTGGCTGTCTTGGTTGGGGGAGGGGGAATTAACCATAAATCGCTGGAGGATAAAAAGCCACGCGGTATCTATACAAGCTTATTTGCTACGCCGAGCTTCCAAGACGGCTTGGCGAAATCCCAAAACAATCAAGATGTTCGCCAGAGTTAAAAATACTTCGGCGCTACCATGTAACCAGTCTACATTAGCTAGGGCTTTTCCGTAGTGACTTTGGGCGTAAATGCCGGCGGGAATAGTAACAGCGACAAAAACTAAAGTCATATAAAATCCCACCAGGGCCAATCTCGGCGTTTTGCCGGAACGGGTGAGAAACCACAAAAATCCCAAGTAGGGAAACAGGGAAATGGCAAATAGGTTATCTTTAGAAAACATAAGGTCCGAACTAGTTACGACTTTGGGTACGTTTTTGGTCGCGTTTGTTGCTGCTGCGCCAAATTAGCCAAGCGGCTAGGCACAAGGTAGTATTGCCAACCACAGTCATGGTGGCTTGCAGGTTCACCAACCAGGATAGGGATTCGGGATTGTCGAAAAAGTGCCAAGTACAGGCACACATGGCGCTGACCAAGGCAGGAAACATGGCAACCGACAGCCACCGCCAAGTTTTGTCGCCGCTAATTTCAGCATACAACCACACCATCCAAATGGCGGCTATCCATTCAATAACGCTGGAAACGTGAATTATCCAAGTGGGGATTGAAAGTGCGTTCATGGAAAAAACGATGAAAAATAATATTGCCTCTGTCGTTTCTATATTATCGTTGTTGGCGCGATCGCGAAATTTCTTGTTGATGGTATGGTAGTTGCCTATAACAGAAATTCTATAAAAGTCCGGACGGGAAAGCCATGGTCAAAGCAGTTATTTGCGGTTATTACGGAAAAGGAAATGCTGGCGATGAGGCGTTGCTGGCTTCTTTGTTACAAATGCTCCCCCAGCATGTGGTACCGTTGGTCTTGTCGGGCGATCCTGTTCGGACGCGCAAACGCTACCGGGTACAAAGTTGCGATCGCATGTCGGCGCGGTTGGTGTGGCGAGCGTTGCGTCAAGCGGATACGTTGATTTTGGGTGGCGGCAGTTTGTTTCAGGATGCCACCAGTTGGCGCAGTCCTTTGTATTACGCTGGTATATTGGGACTAGCTCAGGGAATGGGATTGAAAACCATTGCTTGGGCGCAAGGTATTGGACCGTTGCAGCGTCGGTTCGTACAAAATTTAGCACGGCGCGCGTTTTCTCGGTGTACGGCGGTGAGCGTTCGCGATCTGGCTTCTGCCCAACTATTGCATCAATGGCAAGTTGATTGTACCTTAGCACCAGACCCGGTTTGGGCTTTGCAGGATAAGCCGGTAAAAAAGTTAGCGGATTTACCAGCGCCTCGGGTAGCGGTGACGCTGCGATCGCATCGAGATTTAACCCAGTCGCGTCTGGATGCTATTGTCAAGGCTTTGATTGATTTTCAGAAGGCGACGGATACTTGTATTTTATTGGTTCCGTTTCAAAAATCGCAAGACCAAGCGATCGCGGAATACATTCAACCGCAACTTCCCGGTCGCTGCCATATTATTGAATTGCAAGACCCCCGCGAAATCAAAGCGGTTTACAATGGGGTAGAAATGGCAATTGGGATGCGCTTTCATGCGTTGTTAATGGCCGCTGCTGCCGCCTGTCGCTGTTTTGCTATCAGCTACGACCCCAAGGTAACCCAATTCATGCAAGATTTTGACGTTCCGGGATGGGAGTTGCAAGCATTACCGGAAGATTCCCAGCAAATCAGTCAGGTTTGGTTGGAACATTATGCCAATGGTGACGCTTTAACAGCAACTCAAATTGAAGCTTACCGCGATCGCTGTTTGTTACATCAGGAAGTGTTGGCAGAGATTTTCCGAGAAAATTCTTAAACTTATTCGCCGATCGAGTTGTGTCGTTTTATAATTGAGGCAATATTTAAAATCTCAAAGTAATTTTTCCTGGTTTGGTTATGGATGGTATTTGTACCCTAGGCAACGATCGCGTTTACGACCAGATTGTAGCGTTGGTGAACAGTATTGAAGCTGTTTTCGGTCGAGACTATCCCATTTGTATATATCCCTACGACGATCGCACCAGCCAACTAGAAGAGTTTGTTGCCACTCGTCCTCAAGTAGAAATATACAGCGATCGCGAGTCTATGGAAAGCTGGGAACAATTTGCAAGGGATGCCTGGGATACCCATCCCACAGCTTTTCAAAAATGGGGGCAAGTCGGTCGCGAGAAATACCATCGTTTTGGCACCCATCGGCGTTTTTGCGGGTTTGACGGTCCTTTCGATCGATTTTTATACATCGATGGAGACGCTCTGCTGTTGCAAGACATTACCCCAATTTTGCAACGGTTAGATGAATATGATTGCGTGGTTTACGATTTCCAGCATAAAGACTTCACCCACGTTTACGATGCCAACAGTTCTAAGTTAACCCAAGTCTTTCCAAAAGAACGTATAGATAAAGAGATTTTTTGTTCGGGATTTTTCGCCAGCAAAAAGGGATTGTTTCCGGCGGAAAAGCGCAATCAATTGATTGAATATTTAAAAGATGGAGATGCCGAAGTTCTCTATCCCATGGCCCCCGACCAATCGCTGTTGAATTATATGATGATGAAATCGGGAGCAGCTATTTGTAATTTGGCGTTGGCGTTGCCTGGGGATAAGAAAACGGGAAATGCGGTTACTTCCCGTCATTTTGAATGGCAAGACAATATTCTGTGCGATCGGGGAAAACCTTTAACATATGTGCATTATATTGGCATATCTTCGCAAGTTTTTCAAAGGGTTTGTGCGGGGGAGAATTTATGGTTTCCTTATCGAGAAGCGTTTTTACACTATCGCTATTTACACGAACCTGAAAAACGCCCTCGGTTTTCTGGCAAACCCAAACCCTACAACGCACCTCCCAGTCTTATGAAACGCGCGTTCAGAAAGTTGGGATTGGCCAAATAAAATTAGGTAGGTTTGCTTAACTGCGCCAGGTGGCTGCGATTGACTGGTATCAAAAAGGCAGAATTTCCCAAGAAAAGGTAGCGCGAATTTTTTGATGGCACTG
>CAYZHY010000005.1:0-6924 GCA_964477525.1 uncultured Geitlerinema sp.
AAAGATTTTATACGAAATCCGTACTGCGAAGACCCGAAAAATTCTCCCACTTCACAACCTGCAGTCTTCCTCCCCCTCTTCCCCCTCTTCCCCCTCCTCCCCCTCTATATAAAAAGGCGATCTGTACACATCTCATATAAAAATACTATAATCCCAAAAAAATGGATCGCGAAAGCGAACTTCTTTTCGCTCATGCCAAACACGACTCGATTTGACGAGCTAGTCGAACGTGCAGTTCGTGGCTGGCTTTGTAAGCGATAAAGTGAGCTACCGGAATACGCCCCAATAGGCTCAAATCTCCCACCAGGTCCAAAATCTTATGACGTACTGGTTCGTTGGCAAATCTCAACGGGGGATTCAGCCAATCCCTCTCGCCACAAACCAAGGCATTTTCTAGGGTCCCCCCTTGGATCAATCCTTGTTGGCGCAGTGGTTCTACATAAGCTTGCAGGGTAAATGTCCGCGCTGGTGCAATTTCTGTAGCCCACGTTTCGGCGCTGGCTGACCAACTGTGCCACTGGTTGCCAATGGGGGGCACGGGAAACTCAATGCCGTAAGTAAAGCGCGTTTCGCCGGCAGGAATGGCAGCGGCAAATGCTTCTCCTTGATAAATGCATACGGGTTGGGATAGAGCAGGATTTTCTTTGGCCGAAGCCTCGATCGCTACCGTACCAACTTCTGCGATCGCTTCGGTCCAATTTTTAGCCGAACCATCCAAAACTGGAATTTCCGGTCCGTTTACCTCAATCCGAACATCCGTAATCTCCATGACTGCTAGCGTTGCCAGTAAGTGTTCCACCGTTTGTACGCTAGCTCCTTGCCCCACCAGTTGCGTGGCTAGCTGGCTTTGCTGTACGGCCGCTAGTTGCGCTGGAATCTCCGGTTGCCCCGGCCAATCGACCCGGACAAAACGGCGATCGCCAGAATTGGCTGGCAGCAGCGATACTTGGGTTTGTTCCCCAGTATGAAGACCTACACCAGAGCGAGAAACTTTACGAGCCAGTGTATAGCGAGAGTGCGTTGGTTGCATGAGCCAAACTATCCATAGAAATACTCATCCGAAATCCGATATAAAAAACCACAAAACGGATATCTTTAAAACTTCTCGCCAATGCCAAAGTGCAAGCGACCGTCTCCTTCATCGTTGATACCATAGTCAACCCGGATCGGTCCCAAAGGCGATTGAATGCGAACGCCTACGCCATATCCAAAACCGCTACCGGGTTTGTCGCGTACTTCTGCCGGTTCCCCAGGAACGTTATCGCCGGTTCCCAAATCGGATCCAGCATCGGCAAACAAAGTCCCGCCAACAATGGCAAACAGCGGAAAACGGTACTCAACGCTGGCTTCGGCAAAAGCACGACCGGTTCCCAACTCGGCTTCGTCGTATCCACGTACGGAGTTACTTCCCCCAAGGGCAAAAGCTTCGTAAGGAGGCAAATCGCCAATGAAAACGCCTCCCTCGACGTTGAAAGCGATGGTTTGCGGTCCTTCGGAAAAGTTGAGCCAATCGACAGGGATGTAATAACTGTAACGCCCCTGCAAGCTGTTAAAGAGAATATTGCCCTTCCCTACAGGTATGGATTGTTCTATATTAATGCGGGCAAAAGAACCAGACGTAGGTTGCTGCTGTTGGTTGCGCAAATCGCGGTTCAAACCAAATTCTAGCGTTAGCAGGTCATCTTTACCGTCGCCACTAAAACTCAAATCGTTACCCAATTCATCTTCTGGGGTAATTTCGCCATCTTCGTCACGAATGCTAACCCGTTGAAAATCAACTCCCAACGATGCGGTCCATTCTGCTGGCGATAAAGGATCGTCGGATAGAGGTCGTTGGAAACGAACACCACCACCGAGACGCTGAACCCTTGGGCGATCGCCGTTTTCCAGTTCTACGTCTTCGTCGCCACCGTCAAAAATCAGCGAAATGGAACGCCGCGTAAACGCATTCACCGTATAAGAAGTGCCATGGGGATCGCCTTTGATCCAAGGATCGGTAAAGCTGATATCGAACAGCAAGCCGCGTTCGCCGGCCTGGATTTCGGTCCCCAATTTTTGGTTGCGTCCAAATAAATTTTGTTCTTGGAAGCTGACCGTACCGAACAAACCACTGGTGGTACTAACACCGCCACCTAGACCAATGGAACCGGTATTTTTTTCAATTAAATTAACCACAACGACAGCTTTGCGAGGGTTGTTTGGTGCGGGGTTGAGTTCCAACCGTACGTCTTCAAAAAGACCCAACTGGAAAATCCGTTGCAAATCAGATTGGATCTGTTGGCGATTGAGAATGTCTCCCGGTTCGGTCCGCATTTCCCGCAAAACAATATAATCGCGGGTTCTGCCATCCACTGGTTCTCCATCTGGCGTCGTTGGTTCTCCCTGTTCGGTTAAAAACTGAACTTTAATATTTTCAATCTCACCTTCCGCTACTTTGAGGGTAACGGTTCCATCGTCCCCCACTTGCGGCGATCCAACAACTTGGGCTAGAACGTAGTCATTGTCTTGATACCACTGGTTAATTTGGGAGATGCCGTCTTGGAAACGCTGTAAGTTGATAACCTCTCCATATTGGTCGCTAAATGCATTTTGAACCACGCTGTCTGGTAAAACGCGATCGCCTTGTATTTTTACTTGGTTCAGAACTGGGTTGGGTTCTACCACAAAGGTTACCCGTACCCCCAAAGGCGTATCTTCCGGTACAGACCGTACTTGAGCAAAGTAACCGGTGGCGTAAATCGAATCGATATCTTGCTGCAATTGCGATCGCGTGGTGGTACGCCCGGGCGTTGTTTCAATAGCATCGTATACAGTTTGTTCTAACTCGCCTTCTACGCCTTCCACCACTACTTCCGCTACCAAAACTTGAGGTTCTTGTTGCTGTTGCTGCTGTTGGTCTTGTTGTTGCTGTGGTTGCTGTTGTTGGTCGCTAGGTGGTAAAGATGGCGTTTCGGTTTCGGGTTGCGGCGATTCTGTAGGAAGATCGAGTGGCGACTCGCGATCGCCTTCGCCATTGGATTCAGATTCAGATTCCGTCTCCATTTCTATATTGGAAGGCCTTTCTGGTGAATCGGGAGCAGTATCGCCGTCAGATTCTGAAGAGTCAGTAGGCGTTTGTGTTGGTTGTTGGGCAAAAACTGAGTTCTTTTCTGCCTTGGTGGTTGCTTCTGAAGTCCCAGAAAACAAATTGGTTTCTTTGTTGGTTTTTTTGCTCGGAGAACGCGGCGATTCCGGCAGCAAAAACTCTGGAGACGGCATGTTGAGAGGTTCTCGAACGGATACTTCCACCTCGGGTGAAGCAGGCATGGCCTGAGAGTTCTCGTTGTTTTGGTAGGCAGCTACAGAGGCATTCGTTTTATTTTTATTGTCGGCTGCCATCAAAGTCAAGTTACTGACAGCTATGCTTTCTGCTGCTGCTGGCTTAACGTGTTGAGCAAGCAGATCTTGTTGCTGCCAGTTTTCTTTTGATGTTTCCGATATTGATGGTTCTGATGCTTCTCCTACTGGCGTTACCGATGGCGAACGGTGGGCATTCGTAGAATTCGATATACCTAGAGTTGTTGTTAAGCAAATTGCCGTCATCCAAAATGGATATAAACGCATAGTTTTCACTTTGGTTTGGAATCTCCACACACCATAAAGAAAGTACGCCAAAGATTGGCCGTACTTAATAGCAATTTCCATCACCCCAGACGCAGGTTGGCCGGAAAATTCCGCAAGGGAAAGTACCACCACCAAAAACCATGGCCAAGGCTAGCTGGTGGTCTGGAAATTGATGAAATTCATTTTGCTGTTTCCAAGTAGCTACTGCCAGGTTAATGACTGGTCACGCGATCGAGAACTTGTTGGTAGGCAGCTTCTACCTCCCCTAAATTTTGACGGAAGCGGTCTTTATCCAAAACACGTTTTTGGGGATCGCCTTCCGATTGTTGCCACAAACGACAGGTATCGGGACTTATTTCGTCAGCAAGCAGCAAAGTACCGGAGGCAAATTGACTGGAAGCCCCTGCCGTAGGTGGCACCATACCAAATTCCAGCTTGAAGTCTACCAGAGTAATGTCACATTCGCTGAAAAAGTCCCTGAGAATTTGATTGATGCGCAAGCAATAGTTTTCAATCGTTTGGATTTGCTCTGGCGTAGCTACTTCTAGCAACTGCAAGCGATCGCGCGTTAGCAACGGATCGCCTAGTTCGTCGTTTTTATAGCAAAATTCCACCAATGGTTTGGGCAAAACTTTTCCTAAAGGCAATCCGGTTTGGCGGCACAAACTTCCTGCAGCTATATTGCGGATAATCGCTTCGATGGGCACAATATCTACCCGCAACACTCGCATTTGACCGGCAGCCGGCGAATCAATGAAATGGGTAGGAATCCCAGCTGCTTGCAGCAGTTGAAACAAACGGGTAGAAATTTTACAGTTCATTTCCCCTTTGCCAACAATTTGCCCGCGTTTTTGCGCGTTAAAAGCCGTGGCATCATCTTTAAAATGAACCAATAAAATATCTGGCTCGTCGGTTTTGTATACGACTTTGGCTTTTCCTTCGTATAATTTTTCGTTGGCTGACATAATGAAGTCGTTAAGAATCTCAATCCAATAAAAAAAAACATGAGCGCGGCAAGCGCGGCAAGCGATCGATAGAAATTGAGTTTTCTCCTGCTTTCCCCCCTGTTCCCACCTCTCCCATCTACCGAGCTACCTAGGCTGAATGGGCAACATCCATTCCCGTTCTTTTTGGTTCCAAAGTGGTATTTCCGTCTCGCCAACAACATAAGGTCCCCAGTAGATACGGGAACCATCTTGGGCAAACACAACTAGAATATCACCTGGTCGCAGGCGTAAATCTTGTTGGGGCAGCGATAAAATCATACCTCTTACCCGACCTTCTTGAGGCGCAAAATCCCAGTGTATGGTTTCTTTCGGAGCATTGGAGTCTCCTGTATAACGTCGCAATACCACCCGTACCGGATGGGATGACTGGTTGCTTACACGTAAGGTTCCAAATTGGGCGTTGGAGGCGGCGCTCTCTGTTTGCCCTGATTGTTGAATTTGGTGGAATTCTATGCTTGGTACTGGCGGTAGCAACGACAATAAAGGAGGTACGATGGGCGGCGAAGATGTCGGCGTACGAACGGCAACTACCAAATGCCACATCCCTATGAAAACGCTCGCTGAAAGGACGCACAAAAGGACAGCGGAAGCCAAGGCAACTTATGCTGGGTTGCGTTGAAGCCAACTTTCGAACTTCATGGAAGATGCAATATCACAGAAATAAAAAAAAGAGCTAGAACACGGAACCAGGTTCGGGTGCTATTGTGAAAAAATAAACAAAAATGAACCGAGCGGTTTGAGCGGTTGCCAACGTGCCGATGGTGCCGATTGCGTTTCAGTCTGGAAAAATCGTCGCCATTAACTAGGAAATGCCAAGATGCAAGATACACGTTTGAATGGTTTAATTCGCTTGCTCCAACAGCAGTGGCTGGGATGGTTGCGTAACCCGTGGAGGCGGATTTCGCTGGCAGTGATTTTGTTATTATTTGGTTTTTTTCTGGGAACGGCTATTTCTACCATAGCGGGTCAAAACTCCAGACAAGATATTTTGGTAGCAGCGATTACTTTATTTGTTACCGAAACCATCAGTCGCGTCGTCTACGCCCGCCAACGTAACAGTAATTTGGGAGTTTCGCTGGAGTTGTTAAATGCTCTCAAAATTGGATTGGTTTATAGTCTGTTTGTGGAAGCGTTAAAACTGGGGTCTTAGTTTTCGCTATTTTATGGGTTTTGATTGTCGGTAAGTTTCGTTGAAATTGACTTCATGAAGGAACTTGAAGGCATACTGCAAGCGTTGATACGGGAGAAATCTCTCTCACCAGCTACGTGGCAACAGCTAGAACGTTGGGAACTGGACCATCCCAACACTTCCCAAGTTTGGGGAATCGATCGCCACAATGTTCGCGAGATTCTGCAACAGCGATCGCAGCAGTTTCTCTCGTTGTTACAACAGCAGGAACGCTTTCCCCTGGACCAAAGCAGTTTGTTGCTTCCCCTTTGGCAGTTTTGGTTGCCCCTAGCTCAGTGGCTGGTTCGCCAGCGAAGCCAGCGATCGCGTCCTCTGGTGCAAGGGATTTTGGGGCTACAGGGAACTGGCAAAACCACCATGGCCAGAAGTTTGAGCCTCATTTTAGAACATTGGGGCTATGCTGCGGTCAATCTCTCTTTAGATGACCTCTACAAGTCTTACACCCAGCGCCAGCAGTTGCAACAAGAAGATCCCCGCCTGATTTGGCGAGGACCTCCGGGAACGCACGATGTGGCTGCGGGTATAGAGGTTTTAGATCGATTGTGCCAATCTCAGGGCACTTCTCCCATCGCAATTCCACGTTTTGACAAGTCTGCTTTTGGTGGTGCTGGCGATCGCGGCGAACCCGAATGGGTCTATGGTGCCGATATCGTTTTCTTTGAAGGTTGGTTTGTGGGCGTACAACCTTTGCCATCTCTTCCCGAACTCCTTCCCGAACCCATTGTCACGGAAAGCGATCGCGCTTTTGCTGCCGACTGCAACCAAAGATTGTACGAGTATATTCCCCTGTGGAACTGTTTGGACTCTCTGGTGGTATTATCCCCAAGCGACTATCGCTATTCTCTTCAGTGGCGTCGGGAAGCCGAACAGAAAATGAAAGCCACTGGCCAATCCGGACAAACCGATGCACAAATCGAGCAATTTGTCAAGTATTTTTGGAAGGCCCTACATCCACAGCTATACGTCACACCTTTGCTACAAAGAAAAGATCGGGTAGACCTAGTTGCAGAACTAGATGCTACCCACAACATTGCTGCCATTTACGCACCACCGAGCAACCACTAATCGCCAGCTACCCTTCTTCACTAACTTTTTGAGGCTCAGACTGTTGGGCTTGAGACTGTG
>CAYZHY010000005.1:7024-30525 GCA_964477525.1 uncultured Geitlerinema sp.
TTGAGATTGTGTTGTTTCAGACTGCTGAGTTTGAGACTGTGGTGTTTCAGACTGTTGAGCCTCAGACTGTGCCTCCACTTGTTTCAACTGAGCGTTAATTTGGTCCTTAAACTTGGGAGGTGCAAGTTCGGACGCTGTAGAAAATAAAGGCTTGGCTTGCTCTACTTTGCCTTGTTCGGCAAATACCAAAGCTTTTGCCAGAACCGGTCGAAAATCGCTTTCATCCTTGCTAATAGCGTCATTGTAAACCGCAACGGCTTCATCGTAGCGTTCCTGGCTGGCATAAACTTGCCCCAAAATTAACTTGATGGAAGCTACATCGACATCATTCGATTCCACTTCCTCCAATTGTGGTGCTTTTTTCAGCGTATCCTGCAATAGGCCAATAGCCGCTTGCGGACGTTCGGTGCGCAACAGCAGCGTCGTCAACCCTTGTAATGCCGGAACGTAAGCAGGCCGGGAGTTTAGAATTTCTCGGTATACACCAGCAGCACCTTCCATATCTCCCAAATACTGCTTGGTTTGTGCCAGCAAAACGCTATAGCTGGGTTCTTCCGGATGCAAGTCTGCTAATTTTTGTAAAGGCTCGACCGTGCCCTCTAAATTGCCCAACTGCAGGCGAACATCCACCAATCCCCGCAAAGCATTTTCATTTTCTGGTTCCTTTTGCAGTACGGCTTCATATCCGCGTTCTTGGGATTTTAATTGTTCTTGACTCGGTTGTTCCGACTGCGATGAAGTGCCGTTTTGTACGGCAGATACTTGTTGTTGGTCGCGATTGGTCGTTTGATTGGCTTGCAAGGTATCGCCAATCAAGGGAGCAAAACTTAGTCCCAAAAAAGCCACAACGCCAATAGCAACAACAATACCGATAATCCAGCGTCCGCGTTGGTTATTCACGAATAATTTCCTTGAATTCTACGACCATTATCCTCCACCATTTTCCCATTGAAAATGGGAAGGTAGGGAATAGACAGCGTTCAAACTGCCAGCATAGGAAAGTGTAGGAAAGCGGGGAAGACTATAAATTGACCAATATTGCCACAAAATTTTACAGATTTTTCCGTTTGAGTAATGCATTCAGTAGAATAGGCACACCAATATCGATATCCATTTGCGGGGTCGTTTTTGGTACAAAAAAAGAAATGTGTCTCCGCTATCAGGAGGTTTTATTTCATGAATTCCGTTCCCAACCAATTTCCTCCTTCTGAGGAACCCCTTCCTTCTGAAATTCCCCCTACAGAAAATTCTCCCTCGACATCGCCAGAAACAGCCAATGGTGAACCATCCCACGATCGCAGCCATGCTGCCGAACAAGCGCCAACGCGATCGCATCCCATTCCCCCACCTGGGGAAAAAATGCAATATCGAGCCATTGGATTGCTCAAAGGCAAATACACGCCTTCAAAAGAACATTTCAATCAGGGAATTCTGCTCACCGAAGATGGCACGATCGTCGATGCGGTTCTGTTAGGGCGCATCATGAGCTTGCTCAAGAAGCATCTTAGTTTGGAGGAAGAACATCTTTGGGTGGTGTACCCGCGACCTCGCCAACAAGAAGGCAATCTCCACGCACAAATTGTCGGCGTTTGGGAACCGGAAAATTTAGCCCAAGATCGAGCCCCCTCTAGCGATCGCGAAGCTTCCCCTTTACCTATCGAAGATGGCTTTTTCTCCATTCGCGGTGAAGTCGTTTACCAATCCGAACCAGACCAACGTATTGTGGTCAAAATTCGACAGTCACCGCGCAAACAGGACAAGAAGCCTCGTTTTTTCAAGCTAACACTTACCGGTACGCTCAATCAAAAGGCAGTAGGTCGTTTTTGGGATTTACAAATACAACGCCAAGGTAATGCATTGGTCATTCAATCTGGTGAAGATGTTGGCGTTGTTCCCAAGCGTAAAAGCAAAAAACCTAAGAAAAACAAATCGAAACAACCCCATCGCCATCAAAAGCCAGTTCGCAAAAACCGCGATCGCAGCTCCAAACCAGCCCCACCGAAAAAACGCCAGGCATCTGACAGCTCGGATGACAGCTCGGAAAACTCAACTCCCAACCAGTCTACACCTATAAAACCCAAAAACAACGATCGCCAATAGACAACGCTAACGTCCCTTCAATTAAAGGTTTTTAGCAGATTAGTTGCTTGTCAATCCAAATCCACTCTCGAACCCCAAATATCTTGAGGCAAAAATTTGCGGTCCGAACGAATAGCAGCTACCGGTTCGGTTAAGGTAAACGTACCAGCATCGATCCAACGCTTTAACTCTATAGCAACTTGACGAGATAAATAAATACTGGCTAAGGGAGCCACCCGTACTGTCTTACCTTCAATGGTAATGGTACCGGATTTTAACTGGGCGTAACTAACCAATCCGAAAGTGGGGCGTACCCGCCGTGGAATGGAAAAATCGACCACTGGTGCCACCAAATCTTGGTCGCGAACGGCACAGTTGGCTACCACCTGTTCGTTCAAAACCGGAAATGGAATGCCTACCCCCAACATCAAGGAAGGACCGTAATATTTGAAATAACAGCCGCGTATCCATTTGGGATCGCACTGTTTGGCATCGGCAATCAAAGCCAGGGTAGAAGCCGGACCAATAGGAGTGCGGTTGGGGAGGCGTTTTTGTAATGGAAAGTGTTGGGTACCTTCCCAGGTGATGTAACCAATACCGCCACCTACAAATACACGGGTACCGATGCCGACAGTTTGCAAATCCGGATCGTTCCACAATGGGGAAATTGCCCCGGGATTGGAATAAACGGCATTCGCCAAACGGGGCAGCAAAGGACCGAGATAGGTGTATAAGGTGCGATCGCCTCCATTCACGCCGACAATAAAATTCTGATAAACATTGCGCGGGTTAAATAAATAAAACTGATTGATGGTATCGGTGGTAATTGTTGTTTCAAAGGAAGCCCGGGGATAGCAGTCTGTGGCGTGACCGAAGGCTTTTAAATGAATTTGTTTGCCTGCAATTAAGTCGCAAATAACGTGGCTGCCACCGCGATTTTCGTTAAATTCTTCCGCATCTTCAGGAATTTGAGCGGCACCAATATACAGATCGACAGCCCCAAATCCGGTATAGGCAGGAATTCCATCCAACCAACATTTATACAGTTTAATGGGCGGATCGGTATGTCCCAGGTTAATCACTGCACCGGTAGATTCCATGGGTTCAAAAGTACCGGTGGTGATGACATCAACCTGTTTGGCTACTTCGGCAACGCTGCTTTGGGCAACTTGGGCTTTTACCTCCTCTGCTGTCCAAACCACAGCTTTTTGATTTTGAATTTTGTCGTTAATTTCGGCAATCGTTCGCTCGGTCATAATATTTGTAGCTTTCCCTGCTAGGGAGGGAAAATTTTTTTGCCAATTTTAAATCAACGACAGAATTTTTCCACGCAACGCACGAACATTTCTACCCCCATGCCCAAAGCTGATTCGTCAAAATTAAAGCGAGGATGGTGGTGGGGATAGTCTAATCCTTGTTGGGGGTTGGCCGAACCGAGGAAGAAATAACAGCCAGGAACTTCCCGCAAGAAATAGGATACATCTTCTCCTGCCATGGTTTGGCACTCTGGGGCCACACCGGCTTCGGTTTCGACTACGGTTTCTGCTACCTCTCGCACCAAATCGGCGATCGCGCTGTCGTTGACCACAGGTGGGTACAGTTGCCAGTATTCTAAGTCGTAGCTGGCTTGGTGGCTTTGACAAACACCGGCAATAATTTCTTCGGTCCGCTTGCCAATATACCCTTCATAATTGGGGTTGTAGTAGCGTACGGTGCCCCGCAAGTTAGCTGTATCCGCGATCGCGTTGTAGGCACTACCAGCGTGAAGTTCGCCTACGGTCAATACTACTGACTCTAAAGGATCGATATTGCGAGCGACAATGGTTTGCAATGCATTCACTACCTGTGCCGCTAAAACAACAGCATCGGTGGTTTGATGGGGAATGGCACCGTGACCGCCTTTGCCCAATAGCGTACAGCGAAACAGTTCCACTGCTGCCATTAAGTAACCACTGCGTACGCCTACCGTTCCTAGGGGCAGGTTGTTCCAAAGGTGCAAGCCAATTAACGCATCCACATCCGGTTTGTTCAGTACCCCAGCTTCCACCATGGGTTGGGCACCGCCTGGACCTTCTTCTGCTGGTTGAAAAATAATTTTGACGGTACCGGCAAAGTCATCTCGATGTTGGGAAAGATAATAAGCTGTTCCCAAAGCGATCGCGGTATGACCGTCGTGACCACAAGCATGCATTTTGCCATTGTGTTGGGAACGGTAGGGAATGTCATTTTGTTCGGTGATGGGTAAGGCGTCGATATCCGCTCGAATTCCTAATACTGGACCGGGTTTATTAGAGCGAATAATTGCCACTACACCAGTTTGAGCAATTCCGGTTTCGTGTTCGATGTTCCATTCGCTAAGTTTTTGAGCAATGAGATGGGAAGTAATTTTTTCTTGAAATCCTAACTCTGGAAATTGGTGAATTTGTCGTCTTACTTGCACCAACCAAGATTGTAAAGACTGGATTTCTTGACGAATTTTGCTGGTATTTTCGGGGGTAGAAATTGTTGAAACCATACGGACTATAAATTAATATTACAACGTTGAATAATTTTGACGTTTTTTTCCTCAAAAAAGAGAGCGAAAAAGAGCAACAACCAAATTCGTTTCTATTTCAAAAGCGCTAGTTTGCTTTTGATGAAACGTTGTTAACAGATTGAGTTATAATTTTCGATCTGTAGTTCGGGAAATAAAATCTCTAAATTTAATTCGGAGATAGCCGATATAGCTGCTTCCAAATTTTCTGGCGTTCCTAAATCGGTACAATAAGGGAAATGTCCCAAAATAGGAACTTGGGTTAAAAATTGAATGAGTTCTACAGGGGTTAAATTTTCCATGGCTTCTTCGCTTTCTGGCGTTACACAGTTTAACAAAATGCCTTTTAGCGGTACCTGCATTTGTTTGGCTAAAGCCACATTCGCCACAATATGGCCCACGCTACCCAAACGAACGGGTGCTACCAAAACCGTAGGCAAATGCCAATCCCGGGCCAAATCGGCAACAGTAAGTTCGCTTGTAATCGGGGATCCCAGGCCTCCCAAAGCTTCTACCAAAACCCAATCTTTTTGCTTGGTTAAACTGGAAAATGTTTGCCAAGCTAGTCCCAAGTCAATAGTTTTGCCTTCTTTCGCAGCAGCAATCGGCGGTGCCAAAGGTTCTTGAAAATAAAGGGGCGTAATTTCTTCTAAAGATTGTTGACCCTCAAACAATGTTGCGTATCGCTCGCGATCGCCGTAGCCCGATTGAATGGGTTTCATAATTCCCAAGCTGCGAGAGGAAAGGTATCGTTGCCAGTACGCTACCAAGGCTGAGGTAAAAACGGTTTTACCAACTTCTGTATCCGTACCAGCAATTAACAAAGCATTGTTTTTTCCTGAATAGCTCATAAATTTTTTGTTACCAATCGAATGCCACCAACATAGAATTTTTCATTAGTTTTGCATTTTTATTTGAATTGTAAAATCGGTTCGGCCGTAAGCAACCACATCGATTTGATAAACTTTATCCGTAGGTTGGGCTGGAATAGCCTGAATTTTTGAACCTGCTCCGGGCAAGGATTCGCCATTGTTGCGATGTATATTGAGCAGAACGTTTCCGGAAAGAACCTCCAAACGCAAGACATGCCCTTCTTCTACTTCTACAATATAACTTTTTGTTTGTTCGGAAGTTGCCGTTCCGCTGACGTTTACCGTTTCGCCAACTCCTAAATCCAGCCTTTCTGGTGCCGAAGAAGATGTGGTTGGTGTTGGTTCTGGTGTGGGCGTGGGCGTGGGTGTGGGAGAAGGTGTGGGCGTGGGCGTGGGTGTAGGTGTGGGCGTGGGCGTGGGTGTAGGTTTCGGTGACGGTTTCGATGTGCCAGCTAAAGCAACTTGCAAGCGAAAATTGCGCGTTTGCGGGATTGATAGTGTTCGATCGCTGGTTTTTGTTCTTTGGATTTGAAGAATATACTGCCCGTCAGCTGGTAATTTTCCCTGCCACTGGGAAGTATTTTTCGCACGGCGATGAACCGGTTGGCGATCGCTATCCAAAACGCTCATCTGGACATCGTCTCCGCGTACAGAAGCACGCAATTTTTGGTTTTTGTTGCCTTCGAAGGTATAGTGCGGGATTTCGTTGGGGTTGACACTACCTTCCACAGTAACCTCATCTCCCGGTTCGATTTCTAGGGGAATGGTTGCGATGGCAGGTTCGTTGGTTCGATCGCGATCGGGTGATGGTTCGGTGGTTGGTTCGGTGGTATCGTTGTCTGAAGAAATGGGGTTGGGACCGCTAAAAGAACGCACGATGCCCCAGGTAACTAAGCCAGTGACGCTTGCGATCGCAATAGCAATCAAAGCGACGGTTAACGAATGGGTGAATGGCCTCGATGGTTGTTGGGAACGGGAGGTATGTACTTGCTGGGTATGGCTTACTGATGGGGAGGGGGAAGGGGAAGGACCCGAAGTGGTGGCTGGTCGCTGGCGACCCACTTGCACGGTGGGGATTTGAGAAGGCGTGGGAGTAGCGCTGGGAGTAGGAGATGGCGGCTGGCTGGAACTTTCAACTTGTAAAGCTTGCAAAAGTTCGTTTGCTGATTGATAGCGATCGCCGGGTCGGTAGGCAAGCATACGCTGGAAAATGGCTTTCAAGTCGTCGCTGGCTGGAATTTGATGCCAGTTCCAAGCCATTTGGTTGTTGTCAAACAAATTTTGCGGTTCTTTGCCGCTAAGCAAAACCAGACAGGTAACGCCAACGGAGTACAAATCGCTGGATGGATAAACCTGACCGGTTTTCATTTGTTCGCCGGGAGAATATCCTGCTTTCCCCACTGTAGTAGCGGCTGTAGCAGTAGCCTGGGCTTGCATGCGATTGGCAAGGTCTTTGACCACGCCAAAGTCGATCAGTACGGGCAAACCGTCGGTGTCTCGCTGGATAATATTTTCGGGAGAAAGATCGCGATGGACGATGCCTTGGTCGTGGAGATATCCCAATACGGGCAGCAAATGCGCCAGCAGTTCCCGAATTTCCGCTTCGGCAAACGTTTGACCTTGTTGGAGGCGTTGTTGCAGCAGATTGCGATAGGTATCGCCGGATACGTAATCTTGGACCAGGAAAAATCTTGCGTTTTGTTGAAAGGTAGCGCGAAACTGAGGAATTTGGGGATGGCGAATTTGATAGAGGGTGGAGGCTTCGCGACGGAACAGTTCTTGGGATTTTTCCAGAGCTTCGGGGTTGTTGGGCGGTGGAATAAATTCTTTGAGGGCACATAGTTCCTCAAAACGTCCGATATCTTCCGCCAAGTAGGTACGACCAAAGCCACCTTGACCAAGGATTTTCACCAAGCGATAGCGTTCTTGTAAAACCGTACCGACAGACAGGGGTGCTTGCATAGGGAGTTTTCAGATAGCAGTGGGGAGAAAAGACAGAAAAAATCAAGTTTTACCTAGTTTGCCTATAAAATAATCCTATTTGATTTTGAGAATCTACTCGGGGTAGTTTGGGTTCGCACTAAAAGATCGATCGTCAGGGGAATATCGTCGATCTATGCTATTTGTATAGATACGATAAAGGTAGTTCGTGCGATCGCAGGAATTTTTGGGCTCCCAATACATGGGAATTTTATACCAATAGCTATTAGCAAGAATACGTAATTTTTGAGCGATGGCTGAGACCGCAAAAAACGGAAAATAAGTGAATTTACTTATGTTCCCAGGAAATTCTGGCTGGAGAAAATGATTTTTCCCTTGAGGAACTGGACAACTAGTTTCCCTTGATATTTCAGAAAATCTTTACATTTCTGTTTCAGTAGTTTTTAAGCAAAATTAGGCTAGATTGTGCCATCGAATCGTAAAATTTCGCAGAAATTCATGGGTGTGAGATGATAAAATTTTAACGAATGAATATGCTGCGGGGGTCTGCTGTGATCCGTTCTGCCACTTTAGCTGCTAACGCCACTCTACCTTCAGTTTTAGATCGCAACAACCGACTGCGGTTGTTTTCTGGGTCGGCCAATCCGGCTTTGGCTCAGGAAGTGGCTCGTTATCTGGGCCTCGACTTAGGACCGATGGTGCGCAAGCGATTTGCCGACGGAGAAATTTACGTACAAATCCAAGAATCTATCCGAGGGTGCGACGTCTATTTGATTCAACCGTCGTGTAATCCAGTCAACGACAATTTAATGGAATTGCTGATCCTGATTGATGCCTGCCGTCGGGCATCAGCACGGCAAATTACAGCAGTGATTCCCTATTATGGTTACGCTCGTGCCGATCGCAAAACTTCAGGACGTGAAGCGATCGCAGCCAAACTAGTCGCCAACTTAATTACCGAAGCAGGTGCCCATCGGATCCTAGCCATGGACTTACACTCTGCCCAAATTCAGGGATATTTCGATATTCCCCTGGACCACGTTTTTGCCACGCCGGCCTTGTTGAGTTATATCAAAAGCAAAGAACTATCCGATATTGTCGTGGTATCTCCTGATGTGGGAGGAGTGGCTCGGGCCAGATCGTTTGCCAAAAAGCTCAATGATGCACCTCTAGCCATCATTGACAAGCGCCGACAAGCTCACAACGTCGCGGAAGTCCTTCACTTGATTGGCGATGTGAAGGGCAAAACTGCGGTGCTGGTAGACGACATGATCGATACAGCGGGGACCATCACGGAAGCCGCACGTCTGCTTCGCCGTCACGGTGCCAGACAGGTTTACGCCTGTGCCACCCATGCGGTTTTCTCGGACCCGGCTGCAGAACGTCTGTCCAGCGGTGTTTTTGAAGAAGTGATCGTTACCAACACCATTCCCGTACCACCTGAAAAGCAATTCGAGCAACTCCAGGTGGTATCCGTAGCCAATATCCTTGGGGAAACGATCTGGCGAGTCCACGAAGACAGCTCGGTTAGCAGTATGTTCCGCTAGGAGCATTGGCTCGTTTGCCACTCAATGAATAACCATCAAGATGGGAGGATAAGGATTAGGATTGCCTTATCCTTTTTTTTGGTGTTTTTTACCGATAAAAAAAAGCAACAGCAAACTAATACCATTTCTAAAAAACAATGATTTTTCGGAATTTCCCGATTTCCCTGGTAGGGGCGCAACGCGCGAGCGCCCCTAAAAAATGCCCCTATTATCTCTTGCAGACTATTAAGGAAATGGTATAAGAACGGGTGATGGTAGCAAGAAAAGAGCTACCCATAGAAAACCAAAAGGCTTTGCCAAACCAAATTCTATCGCCACCCGTTCGGTCGTTTTCGTTCTTGGTTGCTAGTTTCCAGCTAGAACCGTTTCTTGCTGTTGCGATGGTACAGTTGCTGATTCCTGCTGCGTGGCATAAACTTCGCAGGAGTTATTGGGACTTTCGTATAGCTTGATTTTATAAAGTTGGGCGTCGGTTTCTTGTTGAATGGGATCTTCCAGTAGCTGGCGAATGTAAACAGCAATATTTTCCGCAGTGGGAACCACTTGGGAAAAGTAGGGAACGTCGTAGTTCAAAAAGTTGTGGTCGAACGGTTCCACCACGTATTCTTCCACGAGGTTTTGCAGTTTCTCTAAGTCAGCAATGGTTCCCAAACGGGGATGAATCTCCCCTTTAACTGTGACATCGAGGTGGTAGTTGTGTCCGTGTCCGTTAGGTCGAGCGCATTTGCCGTAAATTTCGTAGTTTTCTTCTAAACTCAGGTCGGGACGCGCCAGGCGGTGAGCGGCGCTAAAGTGGGTGCTAATGGTGAGATATGCTTCCATTCCATCTCCGTAATATTCTGCCCAAAGTTGCGGGTGTTCGTAGACTTGAATTTTGACCAAAGGCAAGTAGGGGGACAAACGGTGCCAAATGCTACGTGCCAGGTTTTCTGTCGTTGGTAAAGTTTGCTGAAATTCCGGCCAAACATCGTTTAAATGGGAGAAGTCCAATTGGTCGGTGACCTCTTTACGAATGGTATGCTTGACCTCCGATAGATTCAGAACCATGCCATACTCATCCAGTTCCCCCACCATAGAGACATAAACCACGTAATTATGTCCGTGTCCGGGAAAATTGGCAACGGGACCAAATAAAGCTCGGTTTTCTTCTTCGCTAAGTTCCGGCAACCAGTACCGGTGGCTGGCAGAAAACTGCGCTCGGCGATTGATAATACATTTCATGAGAAATTGTAAAGGAACATTAACTAATTCCCTTTCCAGGATAAATCAACCCTTGGATTTGTGGGGAAAATCCAGCCAAGAATGGCTAGCTAGCATCGAGGCGGTAGAAGTTGACACGCAACCCATCCCGAGGACGCGGTGTTGGCGTTGTCGTAAGCTCTAAAGCCCTTTCATCGAGCAATTCCCATTGGTAGTTTCGCAGCAAATGGGTGGCAAAAATTTTCATTTCCAACCGCGCAAATTCTTTGCCCAAACATTCCCTTACCCCGCCGCCAAAAGGAACGTAACTGAACTGTTTGCCTTTTTCAGAACCATGAAAACGGTTGGGGTCAAATCGTTCCGGCTGCGGGTAAACCCGAATATCTTGATGGGTTTGGTTAATTTCGTACAGTACATTCCAACCTTGGGGAATCCGATAGCCGTGGAAATGGCAATCTTGCAATACTTCTCGGAAACCACCGCCAACCGGCGGAATAAGACGCAGGACTTCCTGCAACACCTGTTCCAGATAGGTCATCTGTTTGAGCTTGTCTAAGGTTAAAGGTTCGTTGGCAGAAAATTGTTCTTGCTCGGCTCTGGCTTTAGCTAAAATATTTGGGTATTGTGCCATTAAAGAACAAAACGAAGCTAGGGAGGAGGTGAGGGTTTCGTGGCCGGCAAACAACAGCAACAGAATTTGGTCTTTTAATTCTGGCATGCTCAAGCGATCGCCGTTTTCATCCTCAGCTTTCAACAACAATCCCAAAGCATCGTTCCCCCAATCTTCTTGCTGCTGGCGTTGCTGGATAATATTTCCCAGTTCTACTAACAATTGGCGGCGACTCTGCCAAGCTTTATAAAACTTAGTACCTGGTATGCGTAAGGGGAAGGAAAACAAACCTTGCACCCAAGTTTCAAACAATTGTCCCAATTTGCTTTGGCTACCGCAATCTAGACCCACAAACAACTTACAAGCAATATCCAACGTATAGTTTCGTAATTGTGGATACCAGGTCAACGTTTTTTGTTGTTCCCAATTCCGCAAATAATCCCAGGTAATGGCTTCCATGGTGTTGATATAGCCACCCAAAGCTCTGGGTTTAAAAGCCTGGCCTAGCAACTTCCGACGTTTTTGGTGATGGCTTCCTGTTTGCAAAGCCAATGCCAACGGTCCTAGCAAGGCTTTGGTACTGGGAGGCCAAGTAATGGAAAAATATTTATTTTCGTTGGTGAGAACAAAGCGGTTGGCTTCGCCCCCTTTGAGAAAAACAGTGGGCTTGCCAAACAATCGAGTTTTAAAAATGGGTCCGTAACTTTGATGGTGTTTCTCAGCAAAGTCCGAATCCCGCAAAAAACTGATGGTTTTGCCGATGACTGGCGCACCTAATTCTCCCGGAGGCAAGGGAAGTGCTGTGGTTTGACTCATAAAAACATCCTTAAATAAAAATAATACGAAAAAAAGCTAGAAATCGTAATATTTGTTTGACTTTTCATTTAAAAATAGCGATTTTTTCTGTTTTTAACCCAATTTAAATTGGAAAAACAGAATACATCCCTAATTCAGCTCGCTTTGACCAGCACATTTTCCCCTTCTACTTTGGTTTCGTAGGTGGTCAATGGCTCCCGTGCCGGCCCTTCCAAAATGGCACCATCAAAGGCAAATTCGGAACCATGGCAGGGACAGGCAAACTTCTGTGCTTCCGTCTGCCATTCCACGTCGCACTGTCGGTGGGGGCAAGTGACCTCGGAGGCAAACAGTTCTTCGGCGTTGTCGGGATTGCGGACCACAATGATGGTTTTCTCATCAATGGTGGCTGTGAGTTTGCCTTCAGTTTCTAAAGTAGCCATCGTGCCTACGAGTTGGAAGCCATTCCCGGTTGTGGATTCTTCACCATTGCTATCCTCGGCGTTTTCTGCTGTTGAGGTATTGTTGGCACTGTCACTCTGGGTTGGTGAGGATTGACTCTTTCGATCGCCAGGGGTACAAGCAGCAATCAACGCTGGTAGGAAAGCAGCTAACCAACCCAAGCCAAAGTAGGCTAGAAAAGAACGGCGTTTCATAATTTTTGTTTTCGAGTGTTTATTTAGCGAACAACGTCATTTATAAATTGTAGAGTTTTCTACTGACGTAGCAAGTTGGCGGTCTGCCGGAAGCAATTTTTTGTCAGGAAATGCTAAAATGCCTGAATCCATTCTTTGACTTCGTATTCGGTCCAAATGCCGTTTTGCCAGTAGGGGTCCGATTCGACGAGCTGGCGAACGGTTTCTTCGCTGTCAGCTTCGTAGATACCAAAAACTTTGGTATTGTCTTTGGTGGGTCCGAGGGTGATGAGAGTTCCGGCTTCTTTTTGCGATCGCAAGCCGTCTAAATGAGCTTGACGGTAGGGCGTGCGTTTTTCCAGGGCATTTTCGCAGTAACTGCCCCACATGATGTATTTTGGCATAATCGCTACCTACAGTTAGTTGGACAGGTTGTACAAAAGCTCCATAAAAATTTTGTTGGGGTAGCTGAGCAACCATCAATCGATCCAAACTACCCCATATCCAGCCTATTAACTTCTCAAAGTAACGCCAAACTGCGACGTTAGCCGATCGCGAATTTGTTGCTGCACCGGATCTACTTCTTCGTCAGTGAGGGTGCGATCGCTGGCCCGATATAACAAGCGAAAAGCCAAACTGCGTTCTCCTTCCGGCACATGTTCGCCGCGATATTCGTCAAACAGCTCCACCGAAGCCAGCAATTTCCCGCCAGCTTGGCGCATGGTTTGGGTCAACGAGGCCACGGAAACATCCACAGGCACAAAGAACGCCAAATCTCGCTCGATGGCAGGGAAAGTAACGTACGACTTGAACTTATTGATTCGCTGGGAATAGTGTTTGTTGGTCCCCAAAGCAGCTAGCAACACATCGTAATTTAGCTGAAACACATACACCTCATTTGGCAGTCTCCGTTCTTGACGCAGGGTGGGATGGAGCTGTCCAAAGACCCCAGCTTGCTGGCCGCGCAAATGGAGAGAAGCGGTACGCCCGGGATGCAGGGACACTTTGTAGCCGCTCCCATCGTAGGGTCGGTACTCGAAGGAAATTCCCAAACGCTGGCAGGCATTTTCTAGGATTCCCTTGGCTTCGTACCAACGAAGGGGTTGTTCCTGTCCGCTGCGAATCCAACGACCTTGGGTGGGATCGCCTCCCATGACTCCTGCGATCGCATTGTTTTCTATTAATTGCTCCCCTTGCTGGTAAAATGTTCGGCCAATTTCAAATCCATGCAAAGCACGATGGCCCCGTTCCCAATTGTATTGGAAGGCATCTACCAAAGCCGGGAGCATTTCCGTGCGCAAAGCGGAATATTCCGCCAACAGAGGATTGGCAATTTCTATGCGATTTTGATGGTCTGGTTTGACTAGGGAATAGTGGATCAATTCCGTCAAGCCAGCTGCTCGAAAAGCAGCGCGTACTTCCCGAGTCAGTTGCTGTTCGGTGCCCAAATCCCCAGCCATGGCTGTGGTGGGCAGCGAGTCCACAAAGCGATCGTAGCCGACCATGCGTGCCACTTCTTCGATTAAATCCACTTCCCGTTCCAAATCCCTCGCTCGATAAGGGGGAACGGTAACTTGCCAGCTATCTTCCTGACTCGCTACATCGCATCCCAAAGCTACCAACGCCTGTTCCACTTGTTGGGGACTGAGTTCCGCAACTTCCCCATTGTTATAGCGAATCGAACCCAAGACTTCCCGTACTCGCGACAGACGCAGGGGAACGGTATGGGTCATGTGGGATAAACGACCACGGGTATCGACGCGATCGGCAACGGTGACTTGACCCCCGGTTAGTTCCACCATGAGGGCCAAAGCTCGCTGGCAGGCTTGGTCCAATTCAGCTTGATTGACACCACGTTCGTAGCGAGTGGAAGCCTCCGTACGCAATCCCACTGCTCTGGCCGAACGTCGTACGGCAACAGCATGAAACAAAGCCGCTTCTAAAAAGACATTGGTACTGCCTTGATGAACTTCGGTGGTTTCTCCACCCATAACCCCGGCCAAAGCCACGGGAATATCATTGGCTACGATCGCTAAGTTAGAGGAGGTCAGGGTACGTTCTTCACCATCAAGGGTTTGTAGGGTTTCTCCTTGGCGAGCGTAGCGTACGCCAATGGTGAGGTTTTGGCTACCGGTTACTTGCTGCAAGCGATCGCGATCGAAGGCATGTAAGGGTTGCCCCCATTCCCACAATACATAGTTAGTAACATCAACAATATTGTTAATTGGTCGCATACCAGCCGCATGGAGGCGTTGTTGCAACCAATCAGGGGATGGACCCACTTGTACGCCTTCAATGAGCGTTCCGATATAGGCGGGACAAGCTTGAGAAGCTTCTACAGATACTTGAATGGTGGCATCGCTCTTGGTATCCGCGGCAGGTGCTGTGGGTAAGTGTAGTTGCGCTCCGGTAATGGCAGCAATTTCCCGGGCAAGGCCCACCATGCTCAAGGCATCGGCTCGGTTGGCAGTGGAGGTGACATCTAAAATCGCGTCGTCCAATCCCAACCACTGGCGGACATCGTCTCCCACTTGTACGGATTTGCTGCCATCAAAGATATAAATCCCTTCGGATTCTTTTTCTAACCCCAACTCAGCCAGGGAGCAAATCATTCCTTCCGAGGCTATGCCCCGCATTTTTCTGGGTTTGATGGTTAAATCGACAATGGGTAGGTAGGTGCCTACCCGAGCAACGGGGACGTAGGCTCCAGAGTAGACGTTTGCTGCGCCACACACAATTGTTGAAGGCTGGGACTGGCCGATATTGACTTGACAAACACTCAGTTTGTTGGCGTTTGGGTGGGGTTGGCAATCGGTGACTTGACCGACGACCACGCCATTCGCCCACTGGCGGCGATCTTCTATTTCCTCGACCTCAAATCCCGACATGGTCAAGGTTTCTGCGAGTTCTTCTGGGGACATATTGATGTCCACCAGTTCCTGCAACCATTTCAGAGATATACGCATCGAATCGGCAGCACTGACGTTAGCTTGAATATTGTACCGTGCTGATGGTGTTTTGACGGCGATCGCTAGGAAATAAATTCTGCCAATCGGCCCAAATTTATAACAAACGGGATACAATAGAACTACTTTGCAATCAATCTACGGCCAGCTGCAGAGCATTCTAGTTCGATCGTAGGGATTCTCTGGTAAGTTTACCCAGAGATTTTCTAGAAAAACAAAATTGTTTGAAAAGCTATGTATGCAGGCTGGCTGTTTGGGATCGAGTTGGGAATTTTGGTAGAAGGGCACAAAATAAGTTCGAGTTCGGAACTTTCTATATGCCGGTGGTTGTTCTATGCCATTATAGGAAACAGCTTCCTAAAGATCTTTATTTAGGGATGTTTGACTGCGGCACTGAAAGTCCGTTTGTACCTGACAACAGGCTGGTGATTTGAATGAGTTACTGCGTCAATCCTATTTGTACGGCACCAGAAAATTCAGAGGATGCCAAAACTTGTCATGCTTGTGGGGCGAAACTAACGCTCAACGGACGCTATCAAGTTTTGCAAGCTCTGGGTCAAGGGGGATTTGGGGCTACGTTTCTTGGTCGAGATCGGGGATTGCCGGGAAATCCAATTTGCGTTCTTAAGCAACTACGTCCTGCGGCTACATCTTCGCAAGTGATTAATATGGCCAGGGAACTCTTTTTTCGGGAAGCCACTACGTTGGGCAAGATAGGCGATCACCCGCAAGTTCCCCGACTGCTGGACTATTTTGAAGAAAATCCCCATTTCTATTTGGTGCAGGAGTACGTAGAAGGGGCAACGTTAAAGCAAGAAGTCAAACGTGACGGGATTTTTAGCGAAGAAAAGGTCAAGCAAGTTCTTTACGAACTGTTGCCTTTGTTGAAATACCTGCACGACCATGAAGTCATTCACCGCGATATCAAACCAGCCAATATTCTTCGCCGCCAGATTGACAATCGCTTGATATTAATTGATTTTGGCGCTGTCAAAGATCGGGTGACCCAAACTACCATTGCCGCCGGCGAACAAGAAAGTGCTTTTACTTCTTTTGCCATCGGTACGCCGGGATTTGCACCACCAGAACAAATGGCCATGCGTCCGGTGTATGGTAGCGATATTTATGCTTTGGGCGTAACTTGTTTGTTTTTGCTTTCCGGACAGTCTCCCAAAAAAATGGGCTACGACTCCAATACAGGAGAAATTTATTGGAAAGATAAAGTAAGCATTAGCCCACTTTTGCAAAACGTACTGAGCAAAATGCTAGAAATTTCGGTACGCGATCGCTTCCAAACTGCCGAGCAAGTTCTCAATGCCCTCAAGCAATCTCCACAAAAGGCACCACCAGCAACACAACCAAAAAACGATGACAATAGCGACGACTTGAGTGCAGGATTGGTCACCAATATTCGTCCTCCTTCTTCTAGGGAAGAAACAGCAATTTCTCCGGAAGAAACTCACGTGTCTCAAGTGGAACGTCAAGCCCAATCCATTCGGGCCCGGCGCGAACGTACTTCTGGGCGTCGGAGTGGCAATCGCCAAGACTATACGCAAGCTACGAAATCTCCTTCCCAAGGAAAACCAACTACCCAAGCCCAACGGACCGGTCGCACCACTCCCCCTACCGATGCCCTCAAAAAAATGGATGCGGATACCCTCCGCACTGCCTATCACCAAGGGAAACGCGATTTTGTCTCTCTTGAGTTGAGCGGTATCAATCTGGCCAAAGCGAATCTATCTAATGCTTTGTTTCACCAATCCAGACTGATCCAAACCAATCTTCAAGGTGCCAATTTATCTAGAAGCAACTTCAGCCGCGCACGTCTAAACAAAGCCAAATTGCGCAAGGCCAACCTCAACGAATCTTACCTGGGATATGCCAACCTGGCTGGTGCTGATTTGCGAGGTGCCGACTTGACCAATGCTTACATGCTCTACGCCAACCTCCGCGACACTAACTTATGTGGGGCCGATCTATCGGGGGCGAATGTTACCGAAGCACAAATTGCTATGGCGAAGACGAATTGGCTGACTGTGAAGCCGAATGGAAAGCGATAAGTTTTGTAAGGCTAGCCTAGCCATTACTTGGTTGCATGGATGACTCCCTTGTCATCAATTGTTAAGGGAGTATTGGGGAAATCTCGTTGGGTCAACAAGCGAATTAAACGAACGCTGCGAGATTTGGGATCTGGCTGGGGAATGCCTTGGCTGTCCAAACGTACGGGTAAAATTTTGCCGGTTTTAAACTTGCCAGTAGGGTCTAGCTCTACTTCCAAAATCAGCGAATCTCCCAACTGAGCTTTGGTAGGTAGGGTGCGGTAGCCGAGAAAATTTCCCAACGAATAAGCAATAAGTCGATCTTGATAGCGTTCTATCCCTCTGGGAACGTGGGGACCGTGTCCGATGACCAGATCGGCACCTGCTTGGATGGCAGTTTTGGAAAAGGCAGCAATGTTCCCACGATTCTCGCCGAAAAAGTATTCCGTGCGATCGCTTACCCGCAAAGCCCCCGTTCCTTCAGCACCAGCGTGAACGGAAACAATCGTAATATCAGCTTGGGCATCAGCTTTTTGAATCAAAGTCTTAGCAGCTTCTAATTTTCGCAAGTCGTTGTGTTTTGAAAAATAGCTAAATCCCGTCCAAGCAATGGTAAATCCTTTGACATCAACAAATAAACTGCGATTTTTGCGTCCCACAATATGCATTTGAGCATTTTTAATATGACGTATCGTATCTTTCCAACCAGTTTGACCAAAGTCCAAAGCATGGTTGTTGGCAATATTGAGAACATCAAATCCCGCCGCATGTAATTGATGTGCGTACTCTGGTGGCGTACGAAAAGCATATACCCGAGGGCTGGCAATGTTTTTCGAGGTTGTGGGGTGGTTGGTGAAGGTACTTTCAAAATTACCGAAAACCAGATCGGCATCTTGCAACAACGGTTTTACCGATTGCAGCAGGATTTCCGGTTGTTGGGGAAGTCGGTGGCGACCAAAACTCTTGCTGGGAATGATATCTCCCACAGCTTTAATGGAAATGGTAACATCTGGTTTGGCTTGGTTAATGGTATCTACAAAACCGCGAAATTGATTTTCTAGCTGTAAAGATTGCCAGGAGGATAAAGTAGCTACTTGTGGAGGTTCCTTGAGATTGAGAGTTACCGCCAAATTGTTGCTGCTATGGCGGATAAATGAAACCATCGCCGGCCAAATCTGGGATGGCCAGCGAACGACGAAATTTTCCACGCCTTCGCGAAATGACCGATAAGGAGCGTTGCTTTGCCGAAATTTTTCATTGTCGCCCAAAATTGGCCAGGTAGTTCCCACGAATAAGCCCACCATGCCCAAAACCAATACCATCTGTTTCGCTTTTTTCGGCAAAATCGGCTGACCTGTCGTTGAAAATGTGCCAGCATGGTCTTTGGTTGTGTTTATCTGAAAGCTATACTGCCAAACGTGCGATCGCTGACTGTGTTGGCATCCATATACTTGAACGGTAGCAGGAAAAGAAATTCCCAATTGATGGAACCCTCGATACAAAATCCGCAGACAAAGCGACTGCGGTGGTGTTTCTACCGACACTAGATACACGTACAAGCGATTTCCTCGACATTTCACGGCTACTTGAATTCCCCAAGCGTTTAAGGATTGGGAAATTAACAGCGTTAGCGCCTCTTCGTTTCCCTGTTGGGCTAAAGTTAAAATGCTAGCAGAATCCACAAGCCACCTCCTCACACAAAAACAATTTCTAGTTGCTTGCTAAAAATGGTAAATCACCCAGGAAAAATTAATTTCTTTTTGTAGGAATCCCCGCTAGAATTCCCTGTATTGTAGATAAATGAGCTTTTTTTGAGCGTTTTTTGTCATGGTAAATAACAGTACGGTACCATCCATACATCATGCTTCGGCGCAGTTTAGCAGAAACTCTCCTCGCCGCCTGCTCGTCACTGGAGGTGCGGGATTTATCGGTGCCAATTTCGTTCGGTATTGGTGTCACCACTATCCCCAAGACCGGGTGGTGGTGGTAGATGCTTTAACCTATGCGGGAAATTGGCAAAATATTGCCGATTTGGATTCCCATCCCCAGTTTCGCTTCGTTCGAGGGGATATTTGCGATCGCTCTCTCATCGATTCCCTACTATCAGAAGAAGCAATTGACACCATCGTTCATTTTGCTGCCGAATCCCACGTCGATCGTTCGATTTTGTCACCCGATGCTTTTATTCAAACCAATATTGTAGGAACTTTTACGCTGCTAGAAGCTTTTCGCCAGCACCATACCTCCCAAGACAATCCCGTCTTTCTCCACGTGTCTACTGATGAAGTATACGGTAGTTTGAGTGGCGACGATCCGGCTTTTTGCGAAACCACACCTTACGCACCCAACAGTCCTTATTCTGCTTCTAAAGCTGGTAGCGACCACTTGGTTCGTGCCTATTATTCTACTTACCAAGTTCCCACCATTATTACCAACTGTTCTAACAATTACGGTCCCTATCAGTTCCCGGAAAAATTAATTCCCCTGATGTGCATTAATATTCTCTTGGGGAAATCTTTACCTGTCTACGGCGATGGCCAAAACGTACGCGATTGGCTGTACGCTATTGACCACTGTAGGGCCTTGGATTGCGTCATTCACAACGCACCACCAGGAGAAACGTACAATATTGGCGGCAACAATGAGGTTAAAAATATCGATCTGGTTCGCATTTTATGTAAATTCATGGACGAATTAGCCCCCAATTTACCTGTATCTCCCAGCGATCGCTTGATTTCTTTTATTAAAGACCGACCGGGTCACGACCGCCGCTACGCGATCGATGCTACCAAAATTCAAACCCAACTCGGTTGGCAACCCTCCGTCACCATCGAACAAGGATTGCGTCAAACCGTACACTGGTATCTAGCCAATCGCAGTTGGTGGGAACCTCTGCTAGGCGAACAATACCAAACCTACTACCGCCAGCTATACGGCCATGCTCCATCCGAAACATAAAACCACAAATATTGAAGAAAGGATGGCTGGGCTATTGTCCACCCATCCTACGGAAATAGACTATTTTTTATAGAAAAATTAAGGGTTGAGTTCAATCGGATTAGCCGGCATCGCACCACTGATACCCAATCCATGTCAAACAGACTCGCTATTTTATCCATTGAAATTCCCTCTTTAGAGTCAATTTGCGAATAACCCTACAAAATTTTTGTGGTTTGTACGCATCGGATTTTGTATGACACGAATCGAAAAATAACTGCTCAACTATTGCAAATTGACCCTAGGTCGGCATAAAATAAAATGATAATCATTATCATAATAGAAGCTACCTAGAGGTTACGATATGAAATGGCCCCTATCTCCCATCGTATTTTCAGTTCTGCTGGGAAGCATATCTTTAATGGGGATGGCTGGATGTGGTTCCAACTCCAACGTTGCCACCGACGCCACAACAACTTCCCAAACCGTCGAACCAGCAGCAGAAAGCGAATCATCCGTTACCAACCCCCTACAAATAGCAGTTAGCATCCTCCCGCAAAAATACTTTGTAGAACAGATCGGTGGTCAATACACCAGCGTCAACGTCATGCTACCACCGGATGCCAGCCCTGCCACCTACGAACCCAAACCAGAACAATTGCAGCGCCTCAGTGAAGCTGCTGTTTATTTTCGCATTGGCGTTCCTTTTGAAAAGGCTTGGATGGATAAAATGGCCTCTGCCAATCCCGAAATGTCCATTGTGGATACGCGTGCTGGCGTTGACTTGCGATCGATGGATGCCCACCACCATCACGACGGACACCAACATCATAGCAGCGATGGCGAAGCAATGAAAGCAGCATCTCCCCAAAATGGAGAAATCGAAAACATTGAAAATCCTGACCCTCATATTTGGTTATCTCCCAAGCGGGTCAAAGTTCAAGCCCAAACCATTTACGAAACCCTCGCCAAAATTAACCCGGAAAATAGCACAGCATACCAGCAAAATCTGGATGAATTTTTAGCGAAGGTAGAGGAATTAGATGCCTATATTCAAAACAAACTATCGGGATTGGAAAACCGCCAATTCATGGTTTTTCATCCTTCTTGGGGATATTTTGCTGCCGATTACAACCTAGAAATGATTCCTATTGAAGTGGGAGGGCAAGAACCGAGTGCTGCGGAAATGGCGAAGTTGATTAAAACAGCCAAGCAAGAGAATATTAAAGTAATTTTTGCCCAACCAGAATTTAATACAGAAGATGCCAAGACTATTGCTATCGAAATTAATGGCGAAGTATTATTGCTAGATCCTTTAGCACCGAATTGGTCGGAAAATTTAAGGGATGTAGCAGATACCTTGGCTGAGGCTCTGAAATAAGGGGAAAAGCGATCGCATTTTTCATGGCCACAGACATCTAGGAAATTAGTATTGCTAATTTTTTAGGACAAAAAAAACATTTACTTTTTATATGGAGGTTGGAATTTTTTAGTTTTTAAATTGTCTATGGCAGTTGTCAATCAAATATATGTAAAAAGATAAAATCCTGTAGGAGCGATCGCTTTTCCTTCATAAATCGTACCCAAGTTCAATCCACAAAAAAACTTAATTGGCTGCTAGCTAAAATTCAATTATCCAGTTATTTTTTGTTTTGTTATCCATGCAGAGTACAGCTACCAAATCCCAATCCATGAACGCTACTCAATCACCAGAAGTTATTTCCATCAAAAATTTATCGGTTCGCTACGACCAACATTTGGTTTTAGAAGACATTAATCTATCGGTCAACTATCGAGATTTTATTGGTTTAATTGGTCCCAACGGTGGGGGAAAAACAACTTTGCTAAAAGTTTTGTTGGGATTGGCAAAACCGGCTACTGGTCGCATCAAAATTCTCAACAAAAATATTCGACGGGGAAGGCGGCATATTGGTTATGTTCCTCAATTGGCAAAATTCGATCGCGATTTTCCCATTAATGTTTGGGAAGTGGTACGCATGGGACGTTTGGGGAAACGACCATTATTGAAAAATTATACCGCCAAAGATGACGAAGTGGTGGCAAAAGTGTTGCAAAAAGTGGAAATGTGGCATTTACGCGCGCGCCCTATTGGCGAACTTTCGGGAGGACAACAACAGCGAACCTACATTGCTAGAGCTTTAGCATCGGAACCGGAAATTTTGTTGTTAGATGAACCTACGGCTAGTATTGACCCCCAAATGAGTGCTAGTATTTACGATCTGCTGGAGAAACTTAATGAGAGTATTACAATTTTGATGGTTTCCCACGATATGGGAGCGATTTCTTCCCACGTGAAAAGTATTGGTTGTCTCAACCGTCGTTTGTACTACCACGGCCAAAAACTTTTAACGCCGGAAATGTTGGAAGAAGCTTATCAATGTCCGGTCGAGTTAATTGCCCACGGCGTTCCCCATCGGGTTTTTCCGGAACATTCTTAACCCAATTTAGATATTTTGAACTGTTTCATTTATGTTAGAATCTTTACAATTTGATTTCATGCGCAATGCCGTTTTGGCAGGTATTCTTGTTAGTATCGCTTGCGGTATTATTGGGACGTTTGTGGTTCTCAATCGGATTGTTTTTATTAGTGGTGGCATTGCCCATGCTGCCTACGGCGGAATTGGGATGGGATATTTTTTTCGTTTTAATCCGGTTTATGGCGCGATCGCATTTAGTTTAATGGCAGCTTTGGCGATGGGATGGATTCACCGCCACACCCACCAACGAACGGATACGATTATTGGGGTGATGTGGGCAATTGGTATGTCTGTGGGGATTATTTTGGTGGATTTGACCCCGGGATACAAAGCTGGTTTGAAAAGCTATTTGTTTGGCAGTATTTTAGCGGTACCAACCCAAGAGTTGTGGTTGATGCTGGTGGTAGATGGGTTGGTTTTGGCAATTGTTTGGCTATTTTATAAGGAATTGCTGGCGATTTCTTTTGACGAAACGTTTGCCATTATTCGCAATGTTCCCGTTGATGGCATTTATTTGCTTTTAATGAGCGCGATCGCATTAACGGTGGTTATGATGATGCGCGTGGTGGGGTTGATTATGGTGATTGCGTTGCTAACTATGCCAGCGGCAATTAGCAATCAATTTGTGAAAGATATGAAGATTATGATGGTAGTGGCAAGTGGTTTGGGGGTGGTGTTTACTATTGCCGGTTTGTGGCTATCTTATGCGTTTAATTTGACTTCTGGGGCAACCATTATTTTGGTTTCGGGAGGGGGATACGTGCTGAGTTTTGTCGTGAAATCCATACAAAGACGCATCGAACGAGATTTTTCGCAAAAAGAAGGTTCTCGAACATAGGACAATCGTTA
>CAYZHY010000005.1:30625-82317 GCA_964477525.1 uncultured Geitlerinema sp.
GCATCGAACGAGATTTTTCGCAAAAAGAAGGTTCTCGAACATAGGACAATCGTTATACTGTTTGGTATTTATATCAATCTCGAACTGCTGCATATAGCAATTTGCCAATCAAACGCAAACGGTTTCCTCACCAATGAAAACGCTATAGAGCCATTTTTAAATTACTGTCCTTTGCCAGGCGCTTTGCGATCGCTATTGGAGAAAAATGGCATAATTATGGGAATTGAGAAAGTAAGTAGCACGGATGTTGGCCTGTGGAAAATATCGACGGCGATCGCATTTTTGTAAAATTATGCAAGATATCGGTATTTGTCGTTCCCCTTTTTAAGGAGAATTGGGTAAATCCAAGACAAGCATTATCTTGGAAGTATAGGATTACGAGATTCTCTCGCTAAGTTGCATGGGCTGCGTTTCCGGATAGGACTGAATGAGAGCTGTATTAACACAGTAGCGATCGATAAAATCTTGAAACTGTTGCGGTGTTTGGGGGGTTATTGTCCAAAAGGTTAGTTTCCTTTGCGGGCAGATCGTGCCCAGGCAACCACGAAAATTAACTAGAACTTTCCAATGGCGATAGCTCATGCGACATTGATCTGCCGGATACCAGATTTGCCATCCGCGAATACTGACCAGGACTTGTCCTGGTGCAAAATCAATGGCAATGCCTTCTCCACCCGGACTGTTAACGCGAATCATAACTTCTCTCCTGGCACAATGGGGTCTATGGAGTTTTCATGTTAATCTCTATCCGTGATTATACGTAATTTATCGGAAATTTGTCTGCGATTGCGTTCACAAACGATGCCAATTGCGATCGCAAGATATATTGAGAAAGATCGGCTTGTGTGCGAACCCAGATCGTTATTTAAAGCGATCGCGATCGCACGATCCTGTCATAAAAAAAGCTCTCCTGTATCGGAGAGCACCAACGATCTCTTTACATAAATTTATATTTTTCTCCGTAGAAATCCGGTGAAGGGGGAGAGACCCCCCATTTTACTGGTTTTTGCCTGTTAGCTCAAAAGAGCTTTGGCTTTGGCAAGGACGTTATCCACGGTGAAGCCAAAGTTTTGCAAGCAAACTTTGCCAGGGGCAGAAGCACCAAACGTATCGATGGTCACCGTATCGCCTTGGGTACCAACATAGCGACACCAACCGAAGCTGCTGCCGGCTTCGACAGCCAAACGCTTGGTAACTGCTTTTGGCAGTACGGATTCTTTGTATGCATTGTCTTGAGCATCAAATAGCTCGAAACTGGGCATGGAAACGACGCGAACTTTTTTACCTTCCGAACGTAATTGTTCCGCAGCTTCCGTACACAGATGCAATTCGCTACCGGTACCAATCAAAATAATGTCTGGTGTTTGGTCGCCACCAGAAACCACGTAACCACCTTTGGCCGTATTTTCAATGGAAGTTCCGGCTAGGTTCGGTACCCCCTGACGGGATAAGGCTAACAAAGTAGGTCCGTCACCGCGTTCGAGAGCTACTTTGTAGGCACCCGAAACTTCGTTACCATCTGCCGGACGGAAAACAACCAACTCCGGTATGGCTCGTAAAGCTGCCAAATGTTCGATGGGTTGGTGGGTAGGACCATCTTCCCCAACCCCGACAGAATCGTGGGTCATGAGCCAAATGGCTTGGGTCCCTGACAGAGCCGACAAACGGATGGCACCGCGCATGTAGTCAGAGAAGGTCAGAAAAGTAGCACCGTAAGGAATCACACCACCATGGCGACCGATGCCGTTGCAAATTGCTCCCATGCCATGTTCGCGAACGCCAAACCACAGGTTGCGATTGTGGTACTCGCCTTTTTGGAAATCGCCGGTATTTTTGAGAATGCTCTTGTTGGAACCGGACAAGTCAGCGGAACCGCCAAACACTTCCGGAACGGCATCGGCAACGGCATTGAGGACTTCTCCCGAATAGGCACGGGTAGCCGCTGCTTTGTCTTCAGGTTTGTAGGTGGGCAGACATTTGTCCCATCCTTCGGGCAATTTGCCAGCAATACGGCGTTCTAGTTCGGCCGCATCTTGGGGATACTTGGATTTGTACGTAGCCCATTTTTGTTGCCACTCAGATTCCCACTGAGCGCCGCGATCGATGGCCTTGCGATAGTGGTCTAGAGCTTCTTGAGGAACTTCAAAGGGTCCGTATTCCCAACCCAACTGCTTGCGGGTGCCTTCAATTTCTTCTGCACCTAAAGGAGCGCCGTGAGCTGTGTTGCTATTGGATTTGGTGGGTGCCCCATAGCCAATGGTGGTACGTACGCGGATGAGAGAAGGACGGTCGGTAATAGATTTGGCTTTTTCAATCGCTTGGTGAATAGCGTCGATATCTTCGTTGCCGTCTTCTACAAACTCTACGTGCCAGCCGTAGGCTTCGTAACGCTTGGTAACGTCTTCAGTAAACGATTTGTTGGTTTCGCTATCGAGACAGACCAAATTGTCATCGTAAAGGACAATCAATTTGCCCAAACCCAAGTGTCCTGCTAGAGAGCAAGCTTCGGCAGAAACACCTTCCATAAGGTCGCCATCGCTGGCTAGGGCATAGGTATAGTGGTCAATAATTTTGCAATCGGGTTTGTTAAAGACGGCTCCTAAATGGGCTTCCGCATAAGCCAAACCTACAGCATTAGAAATGCCTTGTCCTAGAGGACCGGTAGTTACTTCTACACCCGAAGTCAGGAAGTTTTCTGGGTGTCCTGGGGTTTTGGACTCCCACTGACGAAATTGCTTCAGGTCCTCTAATTGCATGCCCTCATAGCCAGTGAGGTACAGCAGTGCATATAGCAGCATGCTGCCGTGGCCGCCAGAAAGCACGAAGCGATCGCGATCGAACCAGTTGGGATTTTTGGGATTAAATTTTAAAAAGCGGTCCCACAGCACAAAAGCCATGGGAGCAGCACCCATTGGCAAACCAGGGTGCCCAGAGTTAGCTTTTTCCACCGCATCAACGGCTAGGAATCGAATGGAATTAATACAGAGTTTTTCTAGAGATTGGGTTGCAACTGTCATAATTTATTTCTAGGAGTTAACGACAACTTTGGGTAAGCTATTCCTTTTAACCGATGCGATCGGGGTTTTCAAGGAAACTAGCGTACAGTAGAGGATCTCTTCAACAATATCAATTGGTGAAGAGTTTTCCTTTTCTATTATTTCACGAGTTGGGAAAGAGGAACCTTTTTCCTTTGCCTGAATGGGGATCGTTCCTACAAAGGACAACACAAAAACAGTTCCAAGACAGCTTGTGAGAATGGCTTTCCATTTTCCCAACGTTGGTTTTAACCTTGGTACTTTCCAAAAACGAGGGTAACGTTATGACCGCCAAAACCAAACGAGTTAGACAGAGCCACGCGCACATTTTGCTGGCGAGATTTGTGGGGAACGTAATCCAAATCGCAATCCGGATCGGGTTCGTTTAGGTTCATGGTTGGTGGAATTTGGTCGTTGGCTACTGCCATCGCTGTTGCTACAGCTTCAATACCGCCCGCACCGCCTAACAAATGACCGGTCATGGATTTGGTAGAGCTAACCGCCACTTGATAAGCTCTTTCCCCTAAAGCCTTCTTAATTGCTGCCGTTTCAGTTTTGTCGTTAGCTGCGGTACTCGTACCGTGGGCATTGATGTAATCGACATCTTCTGGAGTAATGCCAGCATCTTTGATGGCTAGGGAAATCGCTCTGGTAGCCCCTTCTCCATCCGGAACCGGAGAAGTCATGTGGTAGGCATCGCAGGTCATGCTATACCCCAAAACTTCAGCGTAAATGTTGGCCCCCCGACTGAGAGCATGTTCCAGCTCTTCTAGCATCAAAATTCCAGAACCTTCTCCTATGACAAACCCATCCCGGGAACGGTCAAAAGGACGGCTTGCATGTTGGGGATCGTCGTTGCGCAAGGATAAAGCTCGCGCTGCCGAAAAGCCAGCCACGCTTAAATGCGTTACTGCTGCTTCTGTACCACCGCAAATCATAGCTTGGGCATATCCGCGCTGGATCAAACGAAAAGCATCGCCGATTGCATTGGAACCAGCCGCACAAGCTGTCACCGGGCAAGAGTTTGGCCCCTTAGCCCCCGTGTGGATGGCGACCAAACCAGCAGCCATGTTGGCAATCATCATGGGAATCATAAACGGACTGCACCGGTCAGGTCCCTTAGACAAATAAACTTGCTCTTGGTCTTCCAGTACCTTTAAACCGCCAATCCCAGTGCCGACAATTGCCCCCACTTGTTCTGCATTCAAATCGTCAATCTTCAGCTGCGAATTTTCTAGGGCCTGTTTGCTGGCACCTACGGCAAACTGAGCAAACCGGTCCATCCGCTTAGCTTCTTTGCGTTCGAGATACTCTGTAGGTGCAAATTCTTTCACCTCTCCTGCTATTCGGCTAGCGTGCTTTGAGGCATCGAACAGCGTAATGTCTCCGATGCCTATGCGCCCCGATAGCAATCCCTCCCAATACTCGGAAAGCGTATTACCAATCGGCGTAATTGCGCCCATTCCCGTTATAACAACCCGTTTTTTTGGTTCTTGCAGAGGCTCCCAATTGTTTCTCGTCATGTCACTTTTGTGGGTGTTTCGCCCTAGAACAAAGCTTCAAAGCCACCGCATCAAGTCTGCTACCCAGATGGTTGGGTGATGCCAGTTCCCAGCAGGCTACGCGGTGGAAGCAGGCCATAATGGGAAGATACCAGCTAGCAGAGCAAAGTACCCTTAGATAGCGGTTTGTCTGCTAGCGGTTTCCCATTTTTTCCGAACCGGCATGGAGCTACCTAGGCGGAGGCTTTTAATCGATCGCTGATGTAATCTACAGCTTCCTGAACGGTGGTAATTTTTTCTGCGGCGTCATCAGGAATTTCAATTTCAAATTCCTCTTCTAGCGCCATAACCAACTCCACCGTATCCAAAGAATCGGCATTTAAATCGTTGGCAAAGTGCGCTTCGGGTTTGACATCGCTAGCATCGGTTTCTAGTTGTTCCGCAACGATGGTTTTGACTTTGTTAAAAATCTCTTCTTGGCTCATAAAATTTCTCCAGTTGGAAACTCTGCTTCTTTACAATGAAAGAAGGAAACGCTCGGGGAGTGTTTTGTCCCCTGAAAGCAGGCAGGTTCGGAACCAATGTAGACCTACATCTTGCCGAGCAGGTCTGTTTTGTTCGATCGAGGTCATCGAACCAACCTGGTTGTGGCTACTATCCAATTTGATGCCCTGCTGGTGGATTGGATCCAACCGCTGGGAGACAGAAAGCTCTGTTCCTTGAACAAGGGGACTAACTGCCCAAAAGGATAAAATGAGGAAATGGTAGTAGGCTATACTTTCCCATCATATCGGAAACTGGGTTTGGGCAAACCACTTTCATTAATTTTTCTCGCCAAAGAAATTTCAGATCGCATTGAGCTGGTTGTTTGCCTTTCCTATTGGCTGAGTTGCTATTTTATCGGATTTCTATGTCTCTGAAATATGCTTATTTTCCTGGTTGTGTAGCCCAAGGAGCTTGTCGAGAACTCTACCAATCCACCGATGCCATGACCGAACGCCTGGGCATCGAATTGGTAGAATTAAAGTCGGCAGCGTGTTGCGGCTCTGGGACTTTTAAAGAAGATTCCCAGCTGTTAGAAGATACGGTGAACGCCCGCAATATAGCGTTAGCCGAATCCCTGCAATTGCCCTTGATGACCCATTGCAGTACTTGTCAAGGTGTCATTGGGCATGTGGACGAGCGTCTCAAGGACTTCCAACAAACTAACCCCAATTATATAGAGAAAATTAATGGTTTTCTCGACGAAGAAGGTTGTTTTCCTTATCGGGGCAGCACTGAGGTCAAACACTTGCTATGGATTTTGGTTTCTGATTACGGACTTGATGCACTTCGAGAGCAAGTTGTCAAGCCCCTGCAAGGATTAAAATGCGCGGCTTTTTACGGTTGCTATTTATTGCGCGTGCAAAAACACTTACCCTTTGACGATCCTCACAATCCCCAATCCATGGAAAATTTATTTCAAGTGTTGGGGGCAACCCCTGTAGAATATAGTGGTCGTACCAAATGCTGCGGCTGGCCTTTGTCTAGCTACGCCCCGCAAACGTCTTTTCAAATGGCAGGGAAACACTTACAAGAAGCTGTAGCAGCGGGTGCCGACTGTATGGTTACTCCCTGCCCTCTTTGTCACCTGAACTTAGATTCGAGACAACCGGAAGTTGCCGAGACCGTTGGTGCTGCTATCGATCTGCCAGTTTTGCATTTGCCGCAGTTGGTGGGATTGGCTTTGGGAATCGAACCGGAACAACTGGGGCTGGAACGCCACATGGTGGCTACCCAATCGGTTTTGGCCAAACTGGGTCGCTAGCTGGCAGCTACCAAAAACAGGTTCGCTCTATTCTGTGTGGGATAAAGGCAAAATGGCGCGGGTGAGGATGCGTTGGTCTTCCAATTGGGAAACAAACAAATTGCCCCCGCAAACTTGCAAAATCCCACGACAAACTTTCCAGTGCAATCCCGGGGGATAGTCTAGGGGAGATGGTTGCAGCCAATCGCTACGGCTTTCCGCTTGCAGTGCTTGAAGGAGTTGCGGATTGAGCTGGCCGTTGTCGGTAATCGATAAATCTAGCCATTGCTGCTCAAATGGACGACACCAGACATCGATGCGACCGCCAACCGGAACTCGCACGATAGCAGCCAATAACAGTTCGTATAGGACCAATTCTACTTTGAGTGGGTCTACCGATACGATGAAACGCCCAGTTCCGGAATTGGCAGTGGGCTCGCTGTGTACCTGGTACCAGATTTGACGTTGCTTGATAGCAGGTTGCAATCGCAATAGCGATCGCTTGAGCAAAGTCGGCAAAGGTATGTTGCTCTGTTCGCCGTGGAGTTCCCATTGCTCTTTTTTGAGCAGGGGCGTGATATTTTGGAAAGACTGGCTAATTTGTTGTCGAAGTTGGGCATAGGCACTTGCTTGCTCGGATTCTGATTGTTGCAGCTGCCGCAAGAGGCTGCCTACCGTGCGATAAATTTTCTCCAAGCTTCGATGTTTGTACCAGTTGAGACATTCTAAATTTTCTAGGTGGTTTTGTTGCTTGGTAGTGAGGGTTTGGTAGCGGCGGAACCAAGCAAAATTGCGAACAATTGTTTCTATGACGCTGGTATAGCTGAGGGGAATGGCTGCATCTTTGGTATCTCCCACCAACACCATACCCATCGGTTCGTACAGGTTTTCTGTATGCAGAGCCATCACCCATACTTGTTCCACCGTTGTTGCCAACCATTGACGGGTGGTATCGGGCAAGTCTTCCACCAAAAACGGACCGACCAGGGCATCGGTGGAGAAGGCCCACTGCACCAACATATCGTTTTGTACGTCAATGCTGGCTTCTTCATTGAGGGCATAATTCCGGTCGGCAATGACGCTAGCTAGGATTTCACCGGTTTGACTGCCGGGTTGCCAGGCAATTAAGGCGGTAAGTGGGGCATTGAGGAAGCTAGCGATGGATTGCAAAGCCGAACGGTCTAAATATTCTCCTTCGTGGGTTTGTTGCAGACCGCTCAAAGCATTGCTCAAAGTGGCATACAAATGCTGTTGGCGTTCGTTATTACGGTGCAGTTGCCATTGATGGAGGATGAGGTTAATTTGCTGGCTGACCACCCGTAGCAGTTCTTGTTCGGAAGGTTCCCAGGTACGAGGCGACTGGTGGGTAACCAAAATTAATCCTTCCAGGGAAGTGGCCGTTCTTTTTTTGCCCGAATTTTGTTCTTCACCACAGGTACATAACAACACCGATTGTACGCCGACTTGCAAAAAGCGATCGCGCCAAGCAACCAAACGCAAATCTTCCTGCCAGTTTTCAATATCAATGGGTTCTTCTGCCTTTTTCAACAACTGCACGTCTACATCGTCGAGTACTGGCAGTGGCGAGTCCAGACGGCGGCGATTTTCGTGGCTTTGATAGCAAATATCAAACTGCATGAGGTCGTCGTTGTACAGCAAAATCAAAACCCGTTCTACCCGCAGGCGTTTGCTGAGGGCTTGGGCGCATCTTTGTAGGGCTTGTTCCCAGTCGTCGTCGCTGTAGATAGCTTGGGCAATCCCGGAAGTGAGGGTGGCATCCAACCGGGTTTGTTCCATGGCTTCTTCCATCTGGTAGAGGGGATAGGTAAAAGCAATTAATTGAGCGGCACCGCGCAGGTAATTTTTCTCTTCTTCTTGCCAAATACGAGCTTCATCCCCTTCTACCGAAATAAAGCCCAACAGTTCGTCTTGACATATAATAGGAGCAGCCAAAAGCGATCGCGCTTGAATTTGTTGCATTAAGCGCGTGGTAGCATCGCCTTTGAGGGAAGAAAGGGCTTCGCCAATTGCTACCACCTCATCCGAACGCAAAGATTGATAAAATCCCCGTACTTCCTGAACGCTAATTCCTGTCGGGGATTGTTTGTTGCGATTGCGATTGTTAAATTTGGGAGCTTGATTTTGGCGGTTCGTAGTGCGACGCCAAAAATATCCTCGCTGCGTTTCCAACCAATAAACGTTGGTATGGGAAGGATGGAGAAAACGATGGGTTTCCTCTACAACTTTTTCCAGAGATTCGTCAAGGTTCAAGCAGGAACGCAACTCGGATAGCAACTTCAACAACGGTTCGTGGGGATGCTTGATTTGAGCCCGTTGTTTTTCTAGATCCCGTTGGTGTAAAGCGGCTCCCAATCCTCCTAAAATAATGGACAAACGGGCTTTTTCATCGGATTGAGGCGAGATCCCCCACAGTTTGGACCCCATTAATGTCACGCCGTAACATTGGTCCTTGTACCGAATTGGTACGATGATGGTGCCTTGAATCCCTAAATTTTCAGCAATTTGCCGCCATTTCCCGGCACGACGTTCCTCCCGCAAATCTGGCACGCCGACGGGTCTTTGTTGGATAACCACTTGTTCCAACAAATCGCCGGGATTCAGGCTCATTTTCTCTTTGAGAAAACCAGAGTTAGGGACTGGTGCTACACCGCCACAGCCCTCTAATTGGTGCGCCAGGCGATCGTAGAAACCAATCCAAAGTAGTTCGTAGCTAAATTCAGATTGTAAGTACTCGACAGTGGTTTGCGCCAGTACTTCAACTTGCTCTTCTTCCCGCAGTCTCTGGAGGGCACGCCCTAGAGCAACAAGTTGCTTGCTGTAAAGACGGGAAATGTCTCGCCTGTACGTCTGTTGACCCATTAAATTTATGCCCGATTTTACATCTAAATAACAAACAGGAATAGCCAGCTGAAATAAACTCGATCGCAGCTTTTTTACCTAGCTGCTAGCAGCAAATCCACACTATAAGATAGACGTTGTCTTCTACTTTTTTTTCGGGATGGAAGTTTGTTTGAGAAACCTTGATGGTTCTTGAATTCCTCAAAAGAAAACTGCTAAAAGCTTGGTTGGTTACCCAAACAAAAGCTCCAGAAGCTTTCCCCTAGCACTATCAAGCGATAAAATGGTTTGCTGTGGTTGATTCCCTACTTTTCAATTTTATCCGTCTGCACCCTGAATGAGTAGTCTCTTCCCTAAAAGACTCCCATGAATTTGGTTAGCTGGTAATTCCTAGCGCTTGAAGGGATAGCTACTATCGATCGATACATACAGCCATCATAATCTCATTTTTCGGCAGACAACAAGCTCAATCCTCTCAAAAAGGGGGCTTATCCTGAGCCAAGCCCAAGGGAATCAATAATGTGTTCCCCATTTTTCATTTTTCGATCCCCTGGTAACAAACCCCAAGATTCAACCGTGAATATTTACAAACAGGCTTTTCGTCCTTTTCTGTTCTCGGTTTTCCAAGCCGACCCGGAATTTCTCCATCGCCAAACCATGCAGTTTCTTGCTTGGCTGGATCGCCCCCATCCCCATCCGTTGGCGCGGCAGATACGGCACTATTTTCAAAATACCTACTGCTTCAACGATGCGCGTTTGGAACAAACGTTGTGGGGCATCCGTTTTGCCAATCCGTTTGGGTTGGCGGCTGGTTTTGATAAAGATGGTACGGCGGCTGGGATTTGGTCTAGTTTGGGATTTGGTTTTGTGGAGTTGGGAACGGTGACTTGGCATCCGCAACCAGGCAATCCGCAACCGCGCATGTTTCGTTTGAACCGCGATTTGGCGGCTATCAATCGGATGGGATTTAACAATCGCGGTGCTCTGTCGCTGGCTACCCAACTACAACGACGCTGGCAAGATACGCCTCGCCCTATTCCTGTGGGAATTAATTTAGGCAAGTCGAAAGTGACACCTTTGGAATCGGCGGCTGAGGATTATGCTAGCAGTTACGAGGCATTGCGAGATTGGGGCGATTATTTTGTGGTGAATGTTTCGTCTCCCAATACGCCGGGATTGCGATCGCTTCAACACAGCGATCGCCTCGGTCCAATATTGGAAAAATTACAACAGAAAAATACTTCGTCTCAACCTTTATTGGTAAAAATTTCACCCGATTTAAGTTGGCAAGAACTAGCCGATATTTTGGATTTGGTTGAAACTTATCAAATTGCCGGTATTATTGCTACCAATACGACTTGCGATCGCTCGGGTTTAAATACCAAAACCATTGAAGCTACGGGCAATCCTGTGGAACAAGAAACAGGTGGTTTGAGCGGTGCCCCTCTCCAATCCCGTTCTACGGAAGTAATTCGCTGGATTTGGCAGAAAACTCAAGGCCAATTGCCCATAATTGGCGTTGGCGGCATTTTTTCGGCAGATGATGCTTGGGAAAAAATTACCGCGGGTGCTAGCTTGTTACAAGGATATACAGGTTTGGTCTACGAAGGTCCGGCAATGGTTGGTAACATCTTGCAAGGACTTTCCCAAAAGTTGGATGCGGGCGGATTTGCCCATATTCACGAAGCTGTAGGCAGTTCTGCCCAAATGTCTCCAACTGAGTCCGATCGTTATTCCTAAATGTTGCCAATCTGGCTGAATTGGTTTACAACAGAAACAAATCTTCTTTTGTATTCGCCAATACAGGCAAATTCCCAAACCAAAGTTCATAATTCTCTGTATATTGTTCTTGTTTTTTGGGGGGTAACATGAAAGCACAACGTTTACCAATTGCTTTTTTCTCGGCTGTGGCTCTAGCTTCTAGTCTGGCTTTGGCTACCAACAAACCAGCTGCGGCTTGCATGATTCAAAAAGGTGGAGGTCTCGTTACTTCCCAAAATTCTTCTACTTCCCTCGATACGCCATTTTCCAATATCGACCCGAAAACCTGGGGCATCGCCGGTGCTTCTATTGCTGCTGTTGGTGGTTTTATTGCCGCTGGCGTTTCCTATCAAAAGAAAATGCAAAATTCTGCAACCAGTGATGCTTTCGCTCTAGATTCTCCCAGCGAAGAGGAACGAGAATCTCCCACTACGGTTGCTGAAACTACCTCCGCTGAAAATTCCCAACGCGAACCCGTAGCCACTCGCTAGGTTCGTTTTTATGCTTGTTTCTCGCTTTTGGTACCTCCAACTGTTTTGGTTGGAGGTTTTTTCTACGGGGAATCTTAACAAAACTTTAGAAAAATATTTGGGCGCTGCCTAGATGTTTGAGCGAAGGAACCTCAACCGAACCTTCCCCTGCTTTTCTCTGTAAAAAGAATTTCACTTTTTTCTAGAAAATCAATTTCTTGATTTTGATATATTTAAAATAAAATAAAAACCGAAAATTGTCAATACATTTTTCCATAAAATCTACACCCAATTTTGGTACGCTCTATTTTTAGAACGTACGAAGGGCAACGAGTTCAGCTCCTTCCTTGCCAAAAAGAATCAATTCTCTGGGGCGCTTTTAACCCCCTTAGCGGGGAAAATTGGGATAAAATAAGAAATCGGATAAGATTCGATCGCATGTTGCTTTTGCAGCCACTTTTCATGTTGCCGAACGAGGGATTGTTATGAGTTTCCGGAGAATTTTTACGCTGGCTACGAACGTATTTGCCGAAACCATACGCGATCGCGTTTTATACTTAATCGGATTGTACGCGATCGCTCTGTTCGCGGGAGCCGAACTACTGCCCCAGCTGGCTGCCGGTACGGGAGATAAAATTTTACTCGATTTTGGACTGAACATCATGAGTTTCCTAGGGCTCATTATTACAATTTTCGTGGGCACCAATCTCATCAACAAAGAAGTGGATAAAAAAACCCTATTGGTTTTAATTTCCAAACCCATTGCCCGCTGGGAACTTATTGTCGGCAAACATGTAGGTTTATCGTTTGTACTCGCCATTTTGATCCTATCGATGACCGTTATTGACCTATTGGTTTTGTGGCTCAACCAGGTTCCCTTTGAAGTGGGTAGTCTGTTATTAGCAAGTTTGTTTTTATTTTTGCAGCTATCTCTAATTACAGCCGTTGCCATTTTCTTTGGCGTATTTACCAGTTCCTTGTTAGCCACCTTGCTAACATTTGCCGTATATTTAATGGGTCATTTTACCAGGGATTTATTGAAGTTTGGCGAAATTAGCGAAAGCCCCGGTTTGCAAAGTCTTGCCAACGGATTGTATCTTATCTTACCGGATTTAGCGCGTTTGGACCTCAAAAACCAAGCTATATACGGAATCGAAGCTCTACCCGAAATGCTTACCTTAGCCACCAATGTGGTTTATGGTGCGGTCTACGTTATTTTATTACTAGCGATCGCGTCTTGGATTTTCGCGCGCCGGGAATTTTGAGAAAAACAACAAAATTGGCTGCAAAGTAGAGAAAAACATGCCAAGCTAGAAAACAACATCGACTCGCGTATGAAGAGAACCAACCAATTAAAAATATGCTGGAACAAAAACTAGAACAACTACGCCGTTTGTTCCAACAAATGGATCGGGCATTAATTGCCTACTCTGGGGGCATTGATAGTACGTTAGTAGCAAAAGTAGCCTACGATGTTCTCCAAGAACGTGCCTTAGCCGTAACTGCCGTATCTCCTTCCTTGTTGCCAGAAGATTTAGAAGACGCTAGGGTACAGGCCGCCACCATTGGCATTGCCCACGAGGAAGTGCAAACCCAAGAAATGGAGAATCCCAACTACACTTCCAATCCCGTCAATCGCTGCTATTTTTGCAAGAGCGAACTACACGATACGCTCAAACCAATGGCACAGGAGAGGGGCTACCCTTACGTTGTAGATGGTGTCAATGCTGAAGATTTAGCTGACTATCGACCTGGGATTCAGGCAGCGAAAGAACGTGGCGCGCGCTCTCCGCTAGCAGAAGTTGGTATCACCAAAGCGGAAGTTCGCGAACTTTCCCAACAGTTGGGATTGCCTTGGTGGGATAAACCTTCGCAACCCTGTTTGTCTTCTCGCTTCCCTTACGGCGAAGAAATTACAGTAGGCAAATTGCAACGTGTAGGCAGAGCGGAACGTTACCTGCGACAATTAGGATGGAAAAATTTGCGGGTACGTTCGGAAGGGGAAACGGCTAGGATTGAGCTTCCCCCAGACCAAATTAAAGAATTTGTATTGACGACGGAACTACCGCCTTTAGTAGAAGCGTTCCAAGAATTTGGTTTTCTTTACGTAACCTTGGATTTGGAAGGCTATCAAAGCGGAAAATTAAACCGCGTTTTAGCAACAACCCAGGCTTCTAATTAACTTTTTCTTTTGAAATTTTCCTAGAAAACCTATGAGGGCGAAGTAAAATTCGCCCCTACTTTATATATTCATGGCTGGTTCGATTAGTTGCGTGCCAGCCATTTTTGCGCATTCAAACGCTGAATTACGCCAAAAACTAGCAACTTTAAGCTGACCTTGCGATCGTCAATCAGGAAAGGTTCGATCGTGCTGGCTTGACTGGAACTGTCAGAACAGGAAAAGCCTTTGACCCCTTGAATGTCAGCTTTGGGGAAATAAACGCGAAACTGGCGCTTGCCTTGATTCCAACGACCCACTACTTGCCAGCAATCTTCTTTGGGGCTGCCCCCAAACAAAGACACTTTTTGCTTGGTCAGGTTGAGTTCGATATCTTCCAAACCTTCTTTAATGAGAGCATCTTTTAGGGCCGGTAAATAGTCTTGATGCATGAAATCGGCAAAAGGTTTATCTTCTACAGAAGGTTCTTTTTTCTTACTTTTTGCCGAACCTTTGGCACTACCTTTGGAGGCAGAAGCTTTGGCAGAGGAAGTTTTTCCAGAGTCAGCTTTAGCAGTGGTTTGTTTTTGTTCATTTTGTTGGGTTTGTTGTTCCCCTTGAGAATCGGAAGCAGAAGCCTTTTGTTCTGATTTTTGCTCCGATCCTGGTTTTTGCCCGGATTGTTGTTCTTGGTTATTGTTTTCTTCTGCCATTGTTAATCAATCCTTATCAAAAGTTGAGCAACTGTTTGTACGCTGGATGGCGTTATATTTTCCTTGTTATCTATCCTAATAGAGAAGCCGGGTATACCAGCCAAAAATATAGCTGGTTTGCCCGGCTTGCTACGAATGAATTGCACAGAAAAGGCAAATTATCCCCCAGCTACTGCTGGAACGATACTAACTTCATCGCCATCGTTCAGTGCTGTTTTGACGTTGTCGAGAAAGCGAATGTCTTCACTGTTGACGTAGAAGTTTAAGAAACGTCTTGGGGTACCGTTTTCGTCGCAAAGACGCTCTTTGATACCAGGGCAGTTATTGTCTAACTCATCAATTAGCTCGGAAATATTGCCGGCTTTACATTCCAAAGTAGCTTGGTTGTTGGTGTATTTTTGTAGGGGGGTAGGAATGAGAACTTTTACGGACATAAGGCTGTATACGAAGGAATGATTGACTTCGAAGTTATGGAAGTTTTCTACAGTAGTTGCTCTCGCTTCTATAGTAGATTGATGTTAGCGGGGTCGTCGATAGAAGTGCAAATTATTAATTTTATACCAAAATTTGTTCCCAGTCAAGCCGTTCTAAGGTGTGGGAACGTTCTAAGGCACGCTCGAAGCTTTCCAATTTCGGATCGATGGTTAGCGGTTCGCCGATATATCCGTGGACGGCTTCTTGGGTCTTCAAACCGTTACCGGTAATGTAGGTGACCGTCGTTTCGTCAGGATCGATTTTACCAGCTTCGGCGAGTTTTTTCAAAACGGCTACTGTGGTACCGCCGGCGGTTTCGGTGAAGATGCCTTCGGTTTCGGCGAGGAGTTTAATGCCTTCGATGATTTCGGCGTCGGTGACTGCTTCAATTTCGCCGCCGGTTTGACTGGCTACATCCAAGGCATATACGCCGTCGGCAGGATTACCAATGGCAATGGATTTGGCAATAGTGTTGGGTTTGACCGGGGTAACAAAATCTCGACCTTCCCGGAATGCTTGAGCAATGGGAGAACAGCCTTCAGCTTGAGCACCAGTGAAGTGTACGTGTTTGTCTTCGACGAGACCGGTTTTGACGAATTCTTGGAATCCTTTGTAAATCTTCGTGTACAGGGAACCGGAAGCTAAAGGTACGACAACGCGGTCGGGTAGCTGCCAACCCAATTGTTCGGCTACTTCAAATCCTAAGGTTTTGGAACCTTCGGAGTAGTAGGGGCGTAGGTTGATATTCACAAACCCCCAGCCGTGGGTGTTGGCAACTTCGGAACAAAGGCGATTGACCTGGTCGTAGTTGCCTTTTACAGCCATCAGAGTCGGACTGTAGATGAGGGTTCCCAGCACTTTGCCGGCTTCTAGGTCGGCGGGAATGAAAACACAACAGTCGATGCCAGCATGAGCGGCGATCGCAGCTGTAGAATTGGCGAGGTTGCCGGTACTGGCACAGGATACGGTGGAAAAGCCTAGTTCCTTGGCTCTGGTCAGCGCTACAGAAACCACCCGGTCTTTAAAGCTCAGGGTGGGCATATTCACCGCATCGTTTTTAATGTAGAGATTTTTGATGCCGAGACGTCGCCCCAAACGATTGGCTTTGACCAAGGGGGTCATGCCCGTACCAACATCAATGGGATTGTCGGTGGCTATTGGCAGAAAAGGACGATAGCGCCAGATGGAATTGGGACCAGCTTCAATGGCTTCCCGCGTTACGGTCAGGCGCAATGCTTCGTAGTTGTATTTAACTTCCACAGGACCGAAGCAGAATTCGCACACGTGCATGGGCTGGAGTTCGTACTCGGCCCCGCATTCCTTACACTGCAATTTCTCGAAGCCGGCTACTGTGCCGTCTTCATGCTGGGGGTGATTGTGAATTGTTTTTTCGATTGCCTGGGTCATCCGTCAAATCTCTCTCTACGTCTCGATTCAGTGGTCTGTTGTGGTTTTTCCACAAACACTGGCTTCGATAGTATCACAGGGGACAGGAACCGTCAAAAATATCCGACCAAAAAAGTCGGGATTTTATATTCCCCTATTTAGTAGGGGTTGTAGGTACCAAACAGGAAAGCGATCGCTAAAAACCCAGCAAATAACTGAAAATTTTTGTGTATTTTATTTGACGATTTTTTACTTTTGGTTGGTGAAATGACCTCGGAGTGGAGGATGAAGGTGGTTAGCATTCTAAAAAAAACCCAAACCTGGAAATTTTGGTTTGGGAAGTTGGGATTATGAAGTTGGTTGGGATGGGGTGATTTCTGATGGTTCTTTTACTGGTAAAACGCCGCGTTGAAGCTGCCAGCCAACGATGGTGAAGTTGGTAGGAATTTCTTCAACGGATAGAGCAGAGGTATTGGTAAATTTGCTGGCTGATGTTAGCAAGACTTCAAGAACGCTTAACGGTACTTGGGTAAAGAGATTGGCCAGAAAAAAAGCGATCGCGGTTATTAACAGTCCCAACGTGCGCCACTGAGGCATCCAATCTACTGCCGAGCTAGCTATGGGACCCCAGAGGTAAATTTGCCAGAGAATCCAACAACTGAGCAGCGCCACCAACAAAGAAGGGAGGAGACCAATAAGGCCGCGTCGTTTTCTAGCAAGAAAGCGGTCTAAAATTTGCCGCTTTTGGGAGGAAAGCTGTTGGGGATGAGTGGCGACAGCCAGCAAACTGTAGATATAAAAAGGACGAGAAAACTGCATCCAAAGCACCAACAGCAAGCCAGGAAACGCAACCAAAGCAAACTCCAAAGCCACCGGCAAGGCAGGATCGCCAATCGCCAATCCCAGCAAGCAAACGCCCAAAAACAGGGGAACTGCAGCAATGCCACTCAGGTGCAACCAAAGATAAGGATCGAGACGAAAGCTAGGCATAAGCAATACCAAACATAGAAATATATAAAAAAGGCGATCGCATTTGCGATCGCCTTCAAATGTACCATTGTCAGGTACCAAACCACTACTTCTGTTTCTGTCTATTCAGACAACGTACGGCGCTTGGTAGCCATGCGATAGCACTCAATGCTATCCCCTTCTTGCCAATCGCTGAAGTTATTGGTACCAACACCGCACTCGTAGCCGAAATAGACTTCCTTCACGTCATCCTTGACCCGCTTGAGCGAGTCGATATGGCCTTCATAGACCACTTCTTTACCGCGTTTGACCCGTAGCTTGCTGTTGCGCACCAACTTGCCCGAGCGTACGTAGCAACCAGCCACCATACTGCGTCCGACAGGGAATACAGCGCGGACCTCGGCTTCGCCCAGGTCTTCTTCCACCAGCTCCGGTTCTAGCAACCCTTCCATGGCTGCCTTCACATCACTGAGAAGGTTGTAAATGACATTGTATTCCCGTACGTCTACACCGGCGCGATCGGCAGCAGGTCGGCTTCCCGGCGCAAAAGTCGTATTAAAGCCAATAATCACAGCATCGCTCGCCGCTGCCAAATCCACATCAGCTTCCGAGATTTCCCCAGGAGCTGCCAGCAGCAACCGAATCTGTACTTCGTGTTGCGGGAGCTGTTTTAAGGAAGCACGGATGGCTTCCACCGACCCTTGCACGTCCGCCTTCAGGATTAAATTGAGCTGCTTGAGTTCACCTTCCTTCACCTGGGCCGACAGACTGCCCAGGGTAACGCCGCGAGACATGATGCGCGACTGACGCTGTTGTTCCGCACGCTTCTCTGCTAGCTCGCGGGCATCTCTTTCGTTTTCAAACACTTCAAAGTCATCGCCAGCCGAGGGAACATCGTTCAATCCCAAGATCTGTACCGCAGACGAAGGACCAACTTGCTCAACGCGCTCGCCACGATCGTCAATCGTTGCCCGCACCCTGCCAAAAGTAGGTCCAGCAACCAAGGCATCGCCTACGCGCAAAGTACCGTTTTGAACCAACAAATTGGCTACCGGACCGCGAGATTTATCCAAATGGGCCTCAATCACGGTTCCCCTTGCCGAACGGTTGGGGTTGGCCGATAGCTGTTCGATTTCAGCAACCAACAGCAACATTTCCAGCAAGGTTTCCAAGTTTTCCCCGCTGATGGCGCTGACGGCAACCATAATGGTTTCGCCACCCCATTCTTCGGGAACCAAACCGTGTTCCATCAGTTCTTGCTTCACCCGGTCTGGCTGGGCCCCTTCTTTGTCCATTTTGTTGATAGCAACCACTAGGGGAATGCCAGCTGCCTTGGCGTGGCTGATGGCTTCGATCGTTTGCGGTTGCACGCCATCGTCTGCAGAAACCACCAAAATAGCAATATCCGTTACTCGCGCCCCCCGCGCGCGCATGGCAGTAAAGGCTTCGTGACCGGGGGTATCTAAGAAGACGACTTTCTCGGTACTGCCATTGTGTTCCACATCTACGTGGTAGGCGCCAATATGTTGGGTAATGCCACCAGCTTCGCCGCCGGCCACATTGGTTTTGCGAATAGAGTCCAGTAAGGTGGTTTTGCCGTGGTCTACGTGACCCATTACGGTCACCACCGGGGGACGCAATTCTAAATGTTCTAGGTCCGATTCGTCTAAAAACTCGGATTTGCGCGCTGCCGACTCTTCTTCTTGTTTGTTGACTTTGATCCCGAGTTCGGAAGCCACCATTTCGATGGTGCTGGTATCCAAACTTTGGGTAACGTTCGCAGCAATCCCCTTCATAAACAGCCGCTTCACAATTTCCGTTTCTGGAACCACCAGCAGCTCTGATAGTTCCTGCACGGTCGTGTCACCTTTGACGGTGATTTCTTCGGGGGATTGCTTCTGTTCGGGCTGTTGCTTGGCACTACGGCGGCCCTGAGCAGCACTTTCGCTACCCTTTTCGCTGCTGGATTTTTTCTTTGGTGCTGCTGGTTTGCTAGGTTTGGAAGGTCCTGATTGAGCAGCCGGTTGGTTGGGTTTGGGCGGACGCTCCATGGACCGATTGATCGTAGAAGTGCTTTCCTCAACGCCGAGGGAATTGTCAATATCCTCGTCGTCTTCGTCTTGGATAGGTTTGGGTCGTTTGGCTTTTTTCGATGGCTCGGATTTTTTAGCAGTCTCCTGTTCCGGTTCTCGTTTTTCGCGTTTTTTGTTTTTCTTAGAAGAACGCGGAAATTTGGGTCGCTTCAGTTGCTTGTCTGTTTCTGGAGTGGCTTTCTCTGTGGTCTCTTCTGAGGTAGAAGTTTCTTCGGTGTCTTCTTCTACCACTTCCGGAGATTGTTTGGATGGTTTGGGCTTCGCTTCTGGTGGTTTGGGTTTGGGACGAGCAGGAGTTGCTGCTGAGTCTGATTTCTGAGGGACAGCAGATTGGGACGTTTTACCACCGGTAGAGGATTGGCTCGCTTCTTGTCCTGTTTTGGTTGGTTTTTCTTTGGCTGGTTGTTTTGGTGATTCTGGTTTTTTCGGTTTGGGCACTGGACGTTTGAGCTGGGGCGTTGATTTCTCTTGTGGTTGGCTTTTATCAGTTTCAGTTTCCTCAGGTTTGCCCTCAGGTTTTTGAGCCTCAGGTTGGCTCTCAGTGCTCTCAGATTTACCTTCAGGTTTGGGTGAGTTGGGTTTTTGAGGAGGGTTGGGTCGCACGGGTGGCGGTGTTAGTTGGGTGGGTTCGGCAGCGGGTTGCTGCTGCGATTGGGTGTTTTCTGGTTGGGTTTGGGATTGAGATTGTGCTGGTTGTTCCACAGGAGTTGCTGGTTCGGCTGACGGCGATTTCGCTTGGGGTGTACTTGCGGAACCGTTGCTTTGAGCTGCTGAAGATTTGGGTTTGGTTGCTTCTACAGCCTGGTTGTCCCGATCCCCATCGCTGGATTCGCTCTGGTTGGAGGTAGGTTGTTCGGTGGCGGCGGCTTCCGTCTCAGATGAAACTGGGGACCTGGGAGGTTGGGGTTTTTGCGGTGGGGCCGTTTCGGTAGTTGCTTCTGAGGTGGTGTTCTTGCGAATTTCCAAAATTTCCTGTTTGTGACTTTCTTTTCCGTGCAGATGGAGACCATCAATACCATGTCGGCTGTCTCCGGCGGAGACATATTGGGATGCAAACGTACGAATTCGTTCGGCATCGGATTCGCTGATGGTACTGCTGTGACTTTTGACCGCAATATTCAGTTGTTCGCACACGGCCAAAATATCTTTATTGTCGAGATTCAATTCTTTAGATAGTTCGTAAATTCTGACGCGATTGTTCATTCCTTTTTCCCCTCTCAGGCCTACCAGTTGTACAGCTTTGGGAGTGGTGAGTAGGAGAATGGAAACCGGTGACCCGGTGGCACAAGCCTATACCTATATCCCTACTGGTTCCTCCCGGATTTTTTTTGAGTGGTAACTCCAGGTCACCATCGCCGGGGATGGTGATTTGGGTAATGGCATTTGATAATGCCTCATGATATTTTTTTGTAGTTGGTTGTGTTTCCCTTATGGTGGATAGCATGGCTCGCAGGTTGGCGAGTCACAGCTATGGTTGGATGTGGGATGGGAAAAAAAATAATTTAGATACAAAATAGAATCGGTAACAATGAATTCGTCGTTTCATGAATTGTGGCAACGGGGTCGCCGCTATTCCCAATTTCCTGAAAACCTAGCAATTGCTCCTGCTTTCAGGAACTATTGCTGGGGAGTTGGATTGGGTTTGGGAACTTTCCTGCAATCTTTGCCAGAGAGTTTCGTATATTTCGGGAGGTACTTTGGCTTTCAAAGCTTTTCCCAGACGATTTTTTTTCTGTGCTGTTTTTAGGCAGGATGCGTCCGGACAAATGTAAGCAGAACGTCCCATTCCTTGGTCTAATTGTACCTGATGGGACGGATGAACCCGAACCACACGCCAAAAAGACTCTTTGCGAGCAAGGCGACGACAGCTGATACAACGACGATAATTCACTTTCACCAATTCCGGCCACCAACTGTAGCTACTTTTAGCTAAATACTAGCTATGCAGAGTATCTTGGAAAAACAACCACCAGCAGATTGATTTGGGAAAATCCTTTGCGAGAGCGTAAGTTTTCCATTTACTCTTCTATCGTAGGGATAGCCGGCTCGACTACCTCGGAGCTAGAAACAGCTGCTGGCGGTCCTAATTGGCCATCAGCAGAGTCTGCTTGTGGTTGATAGTTGGCAGAATTTTTAATATCAATTTTCCATCCGGTTAGCCGAGCAGCGAGACGAACGTTTTGTCCTTCTTTACCAATGGCCAAACTGAGTTGGGATTCCGCAACCAAAACGAGGGCTTGGCGGTTTTCGGGATCTGTTAATTGTACCTCATCAATTTTGGCAGGGGATAGGGCATTGGCTATATAGGTAGCGGGGTCGGGGGACCAACGAATTACATCGATTTTTTCACCGCGCAGTTCGTTGACCACGACTTGGATGCGGGAACCGCGCGCGCCAATACAAGCTCCTACTGGATCGACATCTAGTTCTAAGGTATCGACAGCTAGTTTGGAACGGGCCCCAACGTGACGGGAAGGGGGATTGGCTTCCCTGGAAACGGAGACAATACGCACGATTTCGTCTTCGATTTCTGGAACCTCGTTGGCAAATAGATAGGCTACTAGGTTGGCATCGGTTCGGGAAACCTGAAGTTGGGGACCGCGATGCATGCCCTCGCTGACTTTTTTCAAATACACTCGGAAGGTGGCATTGGCCCGATAGTTATCGTTGGGGAGTTGTTCTCGTTTGGGCAGTTCGGCTTCTACAGGAGGTCGGCCAAAGCCGCTACTGACGGCTAGGATAACGGATTGACGCTCGAAACGCAGCACGCGCCCCTGCAAAACACTGTGTTCCAGTTCGCGGAATTCTTCTTGAATTAGTTTGCGCTGCTGGTCGCGCAGTTTTTGTTTGAGAACTTGTTTGGTTTGAATGGCTGCCATGCGCCCGAATTCTCCCTGTTGGGGCGTGACATCCAAAACCACGGTGTCTTCGAGCTGGGCTTCTGAGGCGACTTCTTGGACTTCTTGTAGGGAAATTTCGTGGTCGCTATTTTGAACTTCTTCGACAATTTTTTTGGTAGCTAGGACGCGGAATCCTTCTTCTTCTACGTCCATTTCTACTTCAAAGTTGTCGAAGTAATCGTCGTCGAAGTGGTGTTCGTTCATTTCTTGGGTACGGCGGTAGCGTTCGTACCCTTTGAGCAAAGCTTCCCGTAAAGCCGCTTGTACAGCGTTTTTGGGCAGATTGTGTTCTTGGCTGATGCTTTCGATCATGGCACTCAGCCCTGGTAACTTGACCATTGACATAATGGGTCTTCCTCCTGAGATATAAGCGATGGGTTCGCGATGGTGACGACGATTTGGATGGTTCCACCTAGACGATGGTGTTTCGCTCTGGTGGAAGGCTGCTATCGATGAGACCGGCAACCATCTTAAAGAGAGGGTGCGTTGTTTTTTGGAATAGCTGGATCGTTGTAGGGATGTGTTGGCTGGTTTGAGTTTTGGTATTGCTAGAAGAATTGGTTTTGATGTGGCTGAAGAGTTGTTAGTCGCTCAGTTTTACTTGAGCCACCAAATGACGGGGAATGGCGATCGCGCGACCTTTTTGGTTAATATAAACGGACTCTTCATCGCGACGAATTAACTTTCCGACCCACTCTTGATGCCCCCGATAAGGTTCGCTGGTATGGACCATAACGTCAAATCCGCGAAACGATATGAATTCGCGATCGGTGCTTAGTTTCCGCGATACACCAGGACTTGAAATCTCTAATACATAGGCACCGTCAATCAATTCGGTGGTATCTAGCTTGTTTTCCAAGGCGCGACTCATACGTTCGCAGTCGTCGATGCTGGTTTCGTCTGTGGGGTTGCGAATGTCAACTCGCAGGATGGGGGGACGTTGGTTGGTTTGAAAAACGGCCCCCACTACTTCTAACTCTAGCGATTCGGCGATCGGAGTAGCGATTTCGATAACTCGATCGATAATGGGATGACTCATGACGGACTAATGATGGCTTAAGCAAAGCAGGCCAGAGCAACAAGTTTTGCGATCGCCCAAGTATACATTGTCAGCCACCAAAGGCACCGCAACCCAAGCGATCGCAAAAAAAAGTGGGTTCCGACCCACTTTCTAGGAAATGATGTCTTCCGCTAGTGACGAACCGTTCCCGATCCGCCATCACTCCATAGTTTAGCTTTTTGCTGGCCGAAATGGCAAGTTGATTCATTCCCGGCCAACCAGGGTAGTCGGTGGTTTAGGTGCTAGGGACTTTCCCAGTCTTTCTCCTGGCCATCCCCTGCTTGGGTTGGCTTCCTAGATTGGCATGCTCATGACCTACAATAGAAAAACGCAGCATTTACAAAACTTTATTTATGAATTCGATAACCATTCTTTCCTGGATACTGGGTATTCTCTTTGCACTCATGACTCTGCTATTTATCTTCCGTATTGTTATGAGCTGGTATCCACAAATCGATTTGAAAAAATTCCCCTACATCGTTGTTGCCATTCCCACAGAACCTTTTTTAGCTCCCACTCGCAAAATCGTTCCTCCTTTAGGCGGTGTAGACATCACCCCGATTATTTGGGTGGGGATTTTTACCCTGCTGCGGGAAATTTTGTTGGGACAACAAGGCATCTTAACGATGATGTCTCCCTAGATTTGAGGGTTTTTTCCAAAGGGCGATCGCTTCCTACCCCAATGATGTCTCCCCTCGGTTTGCTTGCATTAAATTTTCCACAAATTTGGTGGAGACATTGCCTGCCAAAAACTCCGGCGTTTCTAGAATTTGCTGGTGAAAGCCAATGGTCGTCGGTACCCCAGTAATAGCACACTCGCGCAAGGCCCGTCGCATCCGTGCGATCGCACTTTCTCGATTGGGTGCCCACACAATCAACTTACCAATCAACGAATCGTAATAGGGGGGAATTTCATAATCCGTGTATACATGGGAATCCATACGCACGCCAATTCCCCCTGGAGGCAAATAGGCACTAATTTTCCCAGGACAAGGACGAAAATCGTATTCCGGATCCTCGGCATTGATGCGACATTCAATGGCATGACCGTTTAGGGTCACTTGTTCTTGGGTCAGCGACAGGGGTTCTCCTTGGGCCACCCGGATTTGTTCGGCAATCAAGTCCACCCCGGTAATCGCCTCCGTCACGGGATGTTCCACTTGAATGCGGGTATTCATCTCCATGAAATAAAATTCTCCCGTCGCCGAAAGTAGAAATTCCACCGTTCCTGCCCCCACATAATTAATCGATTGAGCCACTCGTACGGCGGCTTCGCCCATCGCTTTACGAATTTCTGGGTTTAAAGCCGGACTGGGAGCTTCTTCCAAAAGTTTCTGGTGTCGCCTTTGGATGGAACAATCCCGTTCTCCTAGGTGAATGGCACGGCCATAGCTATCGGCCAGAATTTGAATTTCTACGTGGCGGGGTTGCTCGATAAATTTCTCGATATATACACCACCATCGCCAAACGCTGCTTCTGCTTCTCCTTGGGCAGCTTGAAAGAGTTTGGGCATTTCTTCATCCTCGCTGACAAAGCGCATGCCGCGACCCCCACCACCAGCGGTGGCTTTAATCATGACGGGATAGCCAATTTCCCGGGCAATGGAAAGGGCTTTCTTATCGGAAGTGACCAACCCATCACTTCCGGGAACTGTGGGGACGTTGGCTTTTTTTACGGTTTCTTTGGCTGTAGATTTATCGCCCATGAAGCGAATGGACTCCGCAGAAGGACCAATGAAGTGGATCTGATGTTCGGTACAGATTTCGGCAAATTTGGCGTTTTCGGCTAAGAAACCGTAACCGGGATGAATGGCGGCTACGTCCCGGGTGAGAGCGGCTGATATAATATTGGGGATGTTGAGATAGCTTTTGTTGCTGGACGGACCGCCGATGCACACAGCTTCGTCGGCAAGCTGCACGTGCAGGGAGTTCACGTCAATGGTTGAGTAAACGGCAACAGTAGCAATTCCCATTTCCTCACAGGTACGGAGGATACGCAGCGCAATTTCTCCCCGATTGGCGATTAGGATTTTGGAAAAGTTCATCAACTTCTTCTAGCAACTGTTGGTGTTTATCGAGCAACAAACAAGCCACTTCCGCCCCTTTCAATGGTTTGGCTGGCAATTCAGGCAAATCCTAGATGGCAATCTGGCAAATGCCCGAATGAATATCCTATCATGGAGAAGAGGCGCTATGATGGTTTCTGGTGTTTCCCAAAAAAATTTCTGTTGGGGTCTTTTCACAAAAGATGCGATCGCTTACAATAGAAGATGGCAGTCGGGTCAACCAAGCATCTAACCATCATCTAACCATCCATGCGGATGTGGTGGAATCGGTAGACACGCACGCTTGAGGGGCGTGTGGCGTAAAGCCTTGCGAGTTCGAGTCTCGCCATCCGCACTCGGTGGAAATTCCCCAAAAAAATAAATTCCTTTCCCAAACGGCTTGAGACAATATTATATCAAGCCGTATTTATTTGCGAACAAGCTAGCTAGCAAATGTTGCTGTCGAACGAAAAAAAACAAAAATGGACGCAACTGGACTCGAACCAGTGACCTCCACGATGTCAACGTGGCGCTCTAACCAACTGAGCTATGCGTCCTTGCTTAGGCATATTCTAATTTAGCACAGCCTAGACAGTTTGTTCAAGACATAGGGGAAGATTTTTTGATGGAAAGCACAGCAGAATATATTTGTGCCTTCTGTGGCGAACCCAATACCACCTTTGTAGACTGGGGTGGCGGCAAACAGCAATCCTACGTGGAAGACTGCCAAGTTTGCTGCCAACCCAACGTTCTCTACGTCCATATCGATGAAGATACTCTAGAAGTTGAAATTGATACGAATTGCGAAGAATAAGTAAGTTCGCATCTTTTTACCGTTAACTATTCTCGATCCTTATGTTTACGTTTCGATATTCCTCAACAATTCAAGCTTATGTAGAAACAGTTTGGCATTTTCACGAACGAGACGATGCTTTGCAGCTTTTAATACCGCCTTGGCAACCCGTTAAAGTTCTTTCTCGCAGTGGGGGATTGCAGGTAGGTGCCAAAACCGAATTTGTAATTTCTCTAGGACCATTGCCGGTAAAATGGGTGGCCGTTCACACTGAATGCGACCCCTATCGTTTGTTTACGGACGTACAACAACAAGGCTTGGTGGAAAGTTGGACCCACCGCCACCATTTTGTTGGGGAAAACGGACAAACGCAACTAACTGACGAGATTGATTGCCAACTGCCTGGGGGATGGTTGGCAGAAACGATGTTAGAGTGGTGGGTTCGCGATCGCTTGCAAGATATGTTTCGCTACCGCCATCAGATAACCCGGGAATACTGCGAAGCAAACAAATGAAATTTTATAAAAAACTTCGATCGATTTCGTTTTTAAGTGTCATAATATTAATAGAGTAAAAAATAGTTGGTCGTTGGCAAAAGATATTGCAAGATATTTTTGGCTAGCCAGAAATATTCCTATATAAAAAACACCAAAAATTAGAAAAAATCTTTCAGCGATCGACCGACATAGACGTTGGTTTTTTGTATTTTACGGAAAGCGTCAAATCCTCGAATCTCGATGCCCAATCCATATCAACGCTTTCGCGATCGCTTTTGAATCTTTGGAGATACTACCAACAGAGAAATCTAGCAATTTTTTCCTAAAAAAGCAATTGGAGGGATCTACCATGGCTGCTCGCAAATCCGTTCCGAAATCCGTTCCGATTTTTTCCGATATACCAGTTTCCAGCCTCAATTTTTCTGTTTATCATACTTCGGATGTAGGTTTATGGAAACATGTAATCCCATCCATAACCAGGGGCATAGAAAAATTTTTGAGCCAACTTTTTTCTAGAGATACCGAACCCAAAGTTTGGGAAACCAAAGATAAAAACGGACATCATATTTGGCATGTCTACGACCCCATAACCGGTCATTCAGTTACTTTACATTCCGAACGTGAAGTAATGGCTTGGATTGAAGAACGCTATTACTACCATCGAGGTTTGGTTTAAGGGAGCTATTTTCAACGAAGCATAAAAATTGGACATTCAGGTAGGGGCAACTTTCTTGTGCCAAATCGGTAAAACTGTTAGCCCCTATCCCCTATACACAACTCATAGAAAATAGATAGCTCGATATCGAACAAATTGCTGTAATGCCTATTTATTTTTATTGGGGAAGCGATCGCTTAGCCATGGAACAAGCCATTCAAAAACTACGCGATCGCTTTCTCGATTCCACTTGGGCTAGTTTCAACTACGAACAAATTTCCCCAGAACAAGAAGATGCCATCCATCAAGGGTTAAACCAGGCTTTAACGCCACCCTTTGGGGCATCCCATCGGATCGTTTGGATCGTCGATACTCCAATTTGCCAACAATGTTCTCCAGAGTTACTAGCAGAATTAGAACGTACCTTACCAGCCATACCAGAGAGTACTATTTTAATTTTTAGCAGCGAGAAAAAACCCGATGCTCGTCTAAAATCGACAAAACTGCTGAAAAAGTACGCTCAGGTAGAAGAATTTTCCCCCATTCCTCCTTGGAAAACCGACCAACTGGTTCAACGAGTCAGGGAGGTAGCGGCGCAAATGGAAGTGAATCTCACAGAAAACGCCGAAAACCTGCTAGCGGAAGCCGTGGGCAACGATACGCGGTTGCTGTATCGGGAACTAGAGAAGCTGCAACTATACGGGATGGATTTATCAAGACCGTTAGAACCTGGAGATATTCTGCCCTTAATTCGCTTCAACACCCAAAACAGCCTTCAACTTGCCACTGCTATTCGCCAAGGAAACACCGACCAAGCGCTTTCTTTGCTAACCACGCTGGTAGAAAGGAACGAACCCGCCTTAAAAATCGTCGCTACCTTAGTGGGTCAGTTTCGTACCTGGTTGTGGGTAAAAATTGCAGCGGCGCAGTATCCCTCAGATGTCAATGCTATTGCCAAGGCAGCAGAAGTTCGCAATCCCAAGCGTATTTACTTTCTCCAGAAGGAAGTTCGTCAAATATCTATATCGCAATTGCAGCAAGCCCTTTTCTTACTGCTAGATTTAGAATATTCTTTAAAAAGTGGTCGTCCAGAACTGACCACCCTGCAAAGCCAAATTATTAGCCTATGCGAAGTCTATCGTACAGTTGCTTCCCCCTCTAGACGTTCCTAGCGAGTTTCCCTAGCTGGAAACTTTTCATTTATTTTGATACTTCAATTGGAACTTTCTGCTTCTCAAATCAATCAATAAAACTAAGCTTGCGTATTTTGGTTGCATATTTTGCTGCGAATTTTCTTATGATGCCTAAAATTTTTCAATCTAAACCCCTATCTCAAAAATCGATTTGGTTGCGTACTCTACTTGCCTTTGTAGGAACTAGTTTGGCGATTGGTGTCGAATGGCAACCTCCAAAACTGTCTTCTCTTTCTTGGCCAATATCGCCGCTGGTGGTTTCAGCGCAAGAAGCCCCCATAGCCGGTGTTTCCAACGAAGAAATTCTAGAATATGCGAGAGTGGCTTACAATATCGAAAAAAGTCGCCAAGGAGTATACGATACCATTAAAGAAATGAATAATGGTAATGTACCGGAACTAGCTTGTAACGACGAGGAAAGTTTAGAAAATGTCGATAACGAAATTCGGCAAGTATTTTCAGATTGGTGCAAACAAGCTGAAAGATTCATTAAAGACAGCGATTTGAGTATTTCTCGTTTTAACGAAATTCACGAGTTGCGGAAAGAAAACGAGAAATTAAAACAGCGCATTCAACAAGAGGTCCAAAAATTACAAGAAGAGGAAGACTCCAATGAAGAATAAATAGGCGATTTTCTGTTTGTTTTAATAGCCAGCCCACCTATTCTACCGATCTTATAAAAAATAGCAGTTGTTTGGTGGTTTCTAGGAACAAAATGTAACTTTCTGGCCAACTATAGTTCCTGGCGGACTTTCTCGATTTGTTGGATAAAATAGCTTTCGCGATCGCCTAAAGCCCTCGCCTGTTTCAGACCTTTTTGGAAAGCTGCCAAAGCATCGTTGTAGGCTTTTTGTTGTAAATGCAGCTGCGCGATCGCGTCGTAGCCTTGCATCAACCCATACGCATTGCGAGAACGGCGGTGTACGTCCAACAACACCCGATACACTTGTAAAGCTTCTATTGTTTGTTCTTGGCGGCGGTACAAAGCAGCGAGTTCTTGCAAAGCATCCGCCGCCACTGAAAAATATTGGGAAGACCATGCCAAACGAAAAGCTTGTTGTAACGTTTGGATAGCAGCATTGGTTTTTCCCAAAGTTTCGTAATCTCGGGCAGTTTCCAACTGTAACTGGGGAATTTTCCGAAAATTTTGATTTTGGCGATGCTGTTGGATGAGTTGCCTGCGATTCTGGATAGCTAAATCCAGTTGGTTTCCTTGGTGGTAAGCATATACCAATTTTTCTAAAGTTTGTAACTGGGTTAGGGGAGAACCATCAGCCGCTGTGGCATTGAAAGATGGGTTGGATGGGGGATTTTTTAACAAGGCCAGCAACTCTTCGTAGGCCACCGCCGCTTGGGAATATTCCAAATAATCCAAATGTAGCTGACCCAAGGTATTGAGGGTTCTTGCTTGGGTAGCGAGGTTATTTTCGGCGGTGGCAACATCGAGAATTTGTTTGTATATACCGATTGCATTGCGCGATCGCACTTGCTGGTAGGCAGCCGCCAATTGAGAAGCCAGTTGAAAATCTTCCGATGCGGTAATGGAAGCTTCCGTTTCTAGCTTTTCCAGGCGTTGTGTAATCCAGCGTACCTCCTGAAAGCGATCGCGACGCCAAGCTGTATTGCCTACCCGGGCCAAAGCTTGAATTTCTGCTCGAACATCCAAAAACCGACGCAGGCGGAGTTCGCGCAACCAAATGCGAAACGCTTCATCCACATTTCCTGATTGTAGTTGGTTTTGCGCGCGCGCGTTTAATCGATCCAAATTTTGGCGCAAACTGCGTTTTTCCAGAGGACTTAACTCGCGTTCGATAGGTAGATCCGGCAGCAGCGGATCGGAAATATCTTCTTTTAACAAAGGATTGGAACGGGTGACCCCATTGCTTGTATCGTTGGATGGGAACTCGCTGCGGTCGCTGTTGTTTTGGGCAACGATGCCTCGTACGTGTTTGGCGTTTGCAGGGCAATTGACAACCAAAACCCATATAGCGACAGCATAAAAAGTGGCTTTCCAAAAAAGCATGAAGGGCATAACGTACAAATAGTAGAAGAAATCAGCGAATCAAATCAAACCGAAGCTATTCACGTATGCAGTCCGAAGCAGGACAATAGCCGATAATTAAGAGAGAAAAACGATGGCGTATAAAATGACTGACCAGCGATGGATTTCGTTTCCGGCAAAGCGATGGATTCTTTTGCTTTTGTCGTTGCTGCTGGCAAGTACCCTAACTGCCTGTAATTTGCCGCAAGTTACTGCCCAAGAACGTATTTTTCCCCAGTTATCGCTGGAGTTTCTAGACGAGTACCAACTACCCCAAACGACCTTTGAAGACACCGTAGTGGGTGGTTTGTCAGCGATCGCCTATCGCCCCAATTACTCCGCTGAAGATGCTTCAGAGTCAGTGTACCACTTTTACGCGCTCAGCGATGATTCCGGTGCCTTTGCCAATCCTCGATTTTACGAACTCAGCATTACTTTTCAAACCAACGAAATCGGGCAAGTAGAAATGGGGCAAGTATCGGTTGATGGTGTCACGTCGCTGCGAGACGAAAAGGGAGAACTTTTGCCTGGCAATGTCCTCGATCCGGAAGGAATGGCCATTTCTCCCAGGCAAACCCTTTATATTTCCAGCGAAGGATTGCTGCGTCAGGGAATTGGACCTTCTATTGAGGAATACGACCCGCAAACCGGTCAAAAAATGGGGCAGGTGACGGTTCCAGACCGCTATTTTGTAGCAGAAAACGATGCGGACAACGATCGAGAATCCTCCCAAAACCAAGAAGAACAAAGCCGACCTTCGGAATTTTCTCAAGGAGTTCGGGAAAATCGCGGTTTTGAGTCTTTGACCATTGACCGTTCCGGGGCAGCTGACCCTCGAGAACCTTGGCGTTTGTTTGCTGCCACCGAAACCTCGTTGGCGCAAGATAAAGCGGCTACCGAAGCCGAACACGGAGAAAGAGCAAGAATGTTGCACTATTTGGTGGTAGACAACCAGCCGCAGTTAATTGCGGAACATGTTTACGAGTTGGATACGCCAGCTCTTTCAGTGTTTACCGGATTGTCGGAGTTGCTGACTTTAGGCAATGGGAATTTTTTGGCTTTGGAACGGTCGTTGGGTTTGTTTGGCTATCGGGTCAAAATTTATCAAATCGAAACTGTGACGGCTACGGATACTTCCTCGGTTCCTAGTTTGAAAGGAGATTTGGATGGGATTCGTCCGATTCGCAAGCGATTGGTGTTGGATTTGAAAAAATTGGGGATTCCTCTGGAGAATTTAGAAGGAATGACGTTAGGACCGCGTTTGCCTAATGGCGGTCGCAGTTTGCTTGTAATTAGCGATAATAACTTTGAACCCGACCAAAATACGCAAATTTTGTTGTTTCGATTGCAAATGGACTCAAAATAAGCGATCGCCGCGCACCAAAAATAGCGTAGATTGGTTAATGGGCCTGTAAGGATGGTATGGGAATGGACGTTCCTACTGCGCTCGATGGTCCTGGAGATGGGAAAAACCACATTGACCAGGAAGGGTCGGCACCTTGCAGGTCTTACTCCCAGAGGAAAAGCAATGGCAGGGCTCAATTCTAGGAGGTTCATTATGACTCATGCCAAAGATATTGCTACTCTAGCGCGTTGGATGGCGGCAGACTTTAGCAATCAGGAACAAGCTTGGGAAAATCCACCTTTTTTCGCTCATATTCGGGTTTGCATGCGTCCTTTGCCTTGGGAACTTCTTGGGGGGGTTAGTTTGTTGGTGGAACAAGCTTATGACTACATGCTCAACCGTCCCTATCGTTGCCGGGCCGTAAAATTAATCGAAACGGACGATCGCATAGAAATTGAAAATTATATGCTGAAAGACCCAGAAAAATATTTAGGAGCTTCCCGGGAACCAGAACGATTGCAATCTTTGCAAGCCGACGACCTCCAGTTGTTAGAAGGTTGCAATATGTTGGTTGATTGGACGGGAAATTCTTTTGAAGGGAAAGTGGAACCTGGGAAGAAATGCACGCTCGTTCGCAAAGGTAAAACCACCTATCTGGATAGTTCCTTTGAAATTGACGATCGAAAGTTTATTAGTCACGATCGCGGTTTCGATATGGAAACTGACGAACAAGTGTGGGGATCGGTAGCCGGACCTTTTCATTTTCTCCGCTGGCAAAGTTTTGCCCATGAAATCCCCATTTAAAAAAGTTTTTTGTCCGAACAACTGTTCGGAAATTGTGTTGATGACACGACAACTTTTGTGGTAAATAAAGAAAGAATCTGAGCGATCGCGAAATACTCAGAAGTAGATAAAAAAATACAACTATTCTAGATAAGGGTTCGTTTTTATGAAAAAAATTGTGGTTTTAGGAGGAGATGGGTTTTGTGGTTGGCCTACAGCTTTGCACCTATCTCAAAAAGGACACGACGTTGTCATTATTGACAATTTATCCCGTCGCAATATTGATAACGAACTAGAAGCTTATTCTCTAACCCCCATTCGCCCCATTTCTTCTCGCTTGCAAGCTTGGCGGGAGTTGACCGGACGCGAAATTCAATTTCACAACTTTAACGTTGCCCAAGAATACGACAAGCTGCTGCATTTCTTCTGTACCTACCAACCGGATGCGGTGGTCCATTTTGCCGAACAGCGGGCAGCTCCCTATTCCATGAAGTCTTCTCGGCAAAAACGCTACACGGTGGATAACAACCTCAACGCCACCAACAACGTTTTGTGCGCCATTGTGGAATCGGGCTTGGATATTCACCTGGTGCATTTGGGAACCATGGGTGTATACGGCTACGGAACCGCCGGCATGAAAATTCCGGAAGGCTATCTCAACGTGCAGGTCATTACCGAAGAAGGCAAAGCCATTGAAAAAGAAATCCTGCACCCAGCCGATCCGGGTAGTGTTTACCACATGACCAAAACCCAGGACCAGCTGTTTTTCTACTACTACAACAAAAACGACGGTATTCGGATTACCGACCTACATCAGGGCATTGTCTGGGGAACCCAAACCGAGGATACCCGCCAAGACGAGCGGTTGATCAACCGCTTTGACTACGACGGCGACTACGGTACGGTCTTAAATCGCTTTCTCATGCAGGCGGCGGTGGGCTATCCCCTGACCGTTCACGGAACCGGCGGTCAAACCCGTGCTTTCATTCACATTCAAGATACGGTGCGTTGTATCGAACTCGCCATAGAAAATCCTCCCGATCGCAGCGATCGCGTGCAAATTCTCAACCAAATGACCGAAACTCACCGAATTCGGGACTTGGCAGAAAAAATTGCCCAGCTAACCGGGGCCCAAATCGAATATCAAACCAATCCCCGCAAAGAAGCTGCCGAAAACGAACTTCAAGTAGAAAACGCTTGCTTTTTGGAAATGGGGCTGCAACCAACTACCCTCAGCGAAGGTTTGATGCGTGAAGTCACCGAAATCGCCGAGAAATACGTAGACCGTTGCGACAAAAGCAAAATCCCCTGTACCTCTACTTGGTACAAAAAATAAATCTACTTTCCTAGACTTCCGTTTCTCCAATCCAAAAATCTTTTCTACCGTTTACCGCCAACCAACCATGCGAATCGCCCTATTCACAGAAACCTTCTTGCCAAAAGTAGATGGGATTGTTACCCGCCTTTGCCAAACCATAGACCACTTGCAAAGAGCGGGCGATCGGGTTTTGGTAATTGCTCCCAACGGCGGCATTACTGAATACAAAGGTGCTAGCGTTTGGGGCGTTGATGGTTTTGGATTGCCTCTGTATCCAGAGTTAAAACTGGCTTTTCCCGGTCCCAATGTGGCAGAGGTTTTGCAAGGCTTTCAACCCGACTTGATTCACGTAGCCAATCCGGCTTTTCTGGGACTCGGTGGCATTTATTTTGCCAAAACCATGAAAATTCCCTTGGTCGCCTCTTACCACACCCATCTACCCCAATATTTACAGCACTACGGTTTGGGAATGTTGGAAGGCGTTTTGTGGGAATTGCTCAAAAATGCCCACAATCAAGCCCAGCTCAATCTGTGTACTTCCAATGCCATGATTGACGAGTTGGCTGCCCATGGCATCGAACGGTTGGATTTGTGGCAGCGGGGTGTGGATACGGATTTGTTTCAACCCCAACATGCCAGCCGTCAAATGCGAGCGTATCTCAGTCAAGGACATCCCGACAGTCCTTTGCTGCTGTACGTAGGGCGGCTATCGGCCGAAAAAGAAATCGAACAGATCGCACCGATATTGGAAGCCATTCCCGATGCTCGTTTGGCTTTGGTAGGCGACGGTCCCCAACGACAGGCTTTGGAAAACCATTTTCAAGGGACACCTACCCATTTTGTGGGCTATTTGCAGGGATTGGAACTGGCATCGGCTTTTGCTTCGGCGGATGCTTTTATCTTTCCCTCCCGTACGGAAACTTTGGGGTTGGTTTTGTTGGAAGCCATGGCCGCTGGATGTCCGGTGGTGGCTGCTGGTACTGGCGGCATTACAGATGTTGTCCAGGATGGTGTGAATGGATATTTGTTTGACCCTGGCAACGAAAATGGTGCGATCGAAGCGACCCAACGTTTGCTTGCTAACCGGCAAGAACGGGAGTTGCTGCGGCAAAATGCCCGTTTGGAAGCAGAAAAATGGGGATGGGAAGCTGCTACCCAGCAACTACGCCGGCACTATCAAACTGTGGTAGAGGCACACAGTTTGGTAGCAGCAGCTTGAGATTGAGCGCTCGTGTTATGGTAAAGATTAGGAAACCTGGCTGCCTACCAAATTTTACCCAGATATCCTAGGGTCTTGAGATTGGTAGCTGTCAGGTTTTCCATTATTTTTCTACCCTTAGCTGTCCCTAACGGGATCGAGAATTTTGTCTTTTTAGGAAAGGACCCCATCAATCTCCATGGCAACACGAAAAAAAAATAAGATACTCTAAAAGCAAATCCTAGATCCTGGATACGGAAACCGGAAAACTTTTTGCTGGGTAGATGCTGAATTGGGCATCCTATTTCATCGCCAGGGCATACCATGACTTTTTCTCCCACTGGTAGCATTTTAGCTACGCTAACCCACGGCAACCGCATGGGGGCTCTTGCCAATCGCTTGCAAGGGTCAACCGTTTCGGAATTTATCTGCCTGCTGGATTTTATCACGGCAGAATTTCAACAATGCCTGCTGGCGTTTGAACTCATTGATAATGAGGCTTTAGAAAATCTCCTCGAACAACTTCTAGATGCCTTTACGCAAAAGATTAGCCAGATTTTAGATGCCGAACGTGCGATTATTTTCTTAATCGATGAAGAACAAGGATACCTGTGGTCTTCTACCCACAACAGCGACCACCAATATCAAGAACTGCATTTGCCTATCGACACTGGTATTGTCGGGCATGTAGCAACCACAGGGGAATTTCTCAATATTGCCCATCCCCACGAGCATCCCTTATTTAATGCTCAAGTGGATGAGTTTTTTGGTTGTTCGGCGCGAAATGTTCTCTGCGCTCCTATTTACAGTAGTAAAAACGATCGGCAGCGGGTAGCGGTGGTGGAGTTGGTTAACAAAGCCCACCACCAGTATTTTAGTCAGGAAGATGAAAAAACGCTGGCTATTTTTGCAGATTCGATTGGGGTTATTCTGGAAAGCTGTCAGTCTTTTTATCGGGCGGCTCGCAACCAACGGGGTTTGAATGCTCTTTTGGAAGCGACGAATACTTTGGGAAAAAGTCTGGATTTAGAATCCACTTTGCGAGCGGTGATGGAGCGCGCCCAAGAACTGATGCAAGCCGATCGCAGTACGATATTTTTGCTCAGTCGCGAAACCAACGAGCTGTGGACGAAGGTGGCGGCGGCTGATGGGCAAACGATGATGGAAATTCGAATTCCGGCGACGAAGGGCATTGCTGGCTATGTGGCTTCTACTGGCGAGACGGTCAATATTCCCCATGCTTACCAAGACCCGCGATTTGACCCGACTACCGACCAGCGAACTGGCTACCACACCCGCAATATTTTGTGCATGGCGCTGTACGATAGTTCGGGCGAACTGATGGGAGTCACCCAATTAATAAACAAGCATAAGGGAAGTTTTACAAAATCGGATGAAGAGTTTTTGAAGGCGTTTAACGCGCAAGCTGGTATTGCTCTGGAAAATGCCCAACTGTTTGAAAAGGTGATGGTAGAAAAGCAGTATCAGAAAGATATTTTGGAAAGTCTTTCCGATGCTGTGATTTCTACGGATATGCAAGGGCGGATTGTCACTATTAACGAAGCGGCTTTGGAGTTGTTGGGCTGTCCCATCGATCCTCAACATGGCGATCGCATTGCGCAGCTTTGGGAAAATCGCTTGGTGGGTCGCTTGGTTTGGGAAGTGGTGCCGGTGGAAAATTTACAGTATCGCCTTTCAGATAGTTTGACAACTGGTGCCAAGCACTACGTTCCCGAACAAACGCTGATGGTGGGCGTGTACGAAGGAGGTGCTGACACGGGCAGTCATTATGCCAGCAAGGATAAAGATTGTATTTTAGCGATTAGCGATCGCAATAATTCTGACTTGTACATTCCCTGGGGGGACAAAACCAAAGCGGTGGTGCGCATTCACCGACGCTACATCCACACCATCGAACGCAGCATCAATCTAACCGTCAATCCCCTCACCAATCCAGAAGGCAGCGTACGCGGTGGTTTGGTGGTTTTGGAAGATATCAGTCAAGAAAAACGCATGAAAACCACTATGCATCGGTATATGACCCCAGAAGTCGCCGAACGGGTGATGGCATTGGGGGAAGATGCTTTAATGGTGGGAGAACGCAAGGATGTGACCATCCTTTTCTCGGATATTCGCGGGTATACTACCTTAACTGAAAATTTGGGGGCTTCGGAAGTGGTGGCGCTGCTCAATCAGTATTTTGAAACCATGGTGGAGTCGGTTTTTAACTACGAAGGTACGTTGGATAAATTTATTGGCGATGCTTTGATGGCGGTTTTTGGTGCTCCTTTGCCTTTAACGGAAGATCACGCTTGGATGGCGGTGCAGTCATCGTTGGATATGCGGAAACGCCTGCAAACGTTTAACCAGCGGCAGATTATCGACCACCAACCCACTATTCGTTTTGGCATTGGGATTAGTTCTGGAGAAGTGGTTTCGGGCAATATTGGCTCTAAAAAACGGATGGATTATACAGTGATTGGTGATGGGGTGAATCTAAGTTCTCGCTTAGAAAATGCTACCAAAGAGTACGGATGCGATATTATTATTAGCGAGTCTACCTATCAGCTATGTGGCGATCGCCTGCGGGTACGAGGATTGGATCGCATTCGAGTCAAAGGCAAAAACCAAGCTGTGGAGATTTACGAGCTCATTGGCAATGCTTCCGAACCACTTGATGACAAAACTGAGGAGTTTCTGTATTTGCACCAATGCGGTCGCAACGCCTATCTAAAACGGGATTTTGCTAAGGCTTTGTCGTATTTTGATGCGGCTTCCGCTATCCATCCTAGCGATCGCACGGTCCAACTATACCGCGATCGCTGTACCATTTATCTGCGGCATCCACCTCCAGATTCCTGGGATGGCACCTATACGATGCTCAGTAAATAACCGCCGTTTGGCTTGGTTGGCGAAATTTCGGCAAGCACAAAGACTTATGAAAGAGATTTCTGGATTTTTACTCAAAGTTATCGTGGGCTCGACGCTCATTTCCTTTGCTATCAAATACGTTGGTCCCTCTTTACCAATTGCAGCGAATTCTTTCAATGCCCTTATTATTGTTTTACTTCCTAGCATATTACTGGCCATTGCTTTAGCATGGCACCGTACAAATAGCAAAACCTCTTAAAAAAGAATTTTTTGCTTGTTCCCCTAGGTAACGAGTTCCACCTACAAGGAGTTTGACACGTGACCTTCAGCGAATGGATTGGTTTCATCGTCCTGATTCTATCGCTTTACGTACTTTGGCAAGTACGGCAATTTTTGCTGCTTACCTTTGCGGCAGTAACGCTGGCAACCATCCTTAATTTGTTGGTACGGCGAATCCAAAGGTGGCAAATTCCTCGTTCCCTAGCGGTGGTGCTTTCCCTATCCATCTTTTTTACCGTATTTGCCAGTTTTTTCTGGCTGCTGGTTCCTCCCTTTGCTTCCCAGCTGCAAGAGTTAGCCAAACTGCTGTTGGGAGACGAAAGCAGACCCTCGCAACTAGAACAGCAACTAAAAGAATGGATTCAGCAACTCAGCGACCTTCTTTCCCAAGAACCCATCAACAACTACTTGAATATCGGGCAACTGTCCGAACAATTACCGAATTATTTAGAACGGTTGGCAAAACAATTGCAACCGCTGTTTGAAAATCTTTGGGAACGGGGAATTAGTTTTCTTTCCGGAACCTTTGGAGTGGTGTTCAGCCTGCTATTAGTGCTTGTGCTAACGATTATGTTCCTAGCACAGCCGCTGGCTTACCGACGGGCCTTCATTCGCATGTTTCCTTCTTTTTATCGCCGGCGAGTGGATGAAATTCTAGACCTGTGCGAAGAAGCTCTCACTGGTTGGTTGGTAGGAATTTTGGTCAACATGACCGTCATTGCGGTTTTCAGTTGGGTGGGTTTATCCATTTTGCGGGTAGACCTGGCTTTGGCACATGGGATTTTGGCGGGATTGCTGACATTTATTCCCAATATTGGTCCTACGTTAAGTATAATTCCTCCCTTGGCGATCGCGCTTTTGGATTCTCCCCTGAAAGCTATTGGCGTGTTTATTCTCTATATCATTATCCAGCAAGTAGAGGGCAATTTCCTAACCCCCTACGTCATGGCACAGCAAGTTTCCCTGTTGCCGGCGGTTACGCTACTCGCTCAAGTTTTCTTTGCTACTTTCTTTGGATTTTTGGGATTGTTGCTCGCCCTTCCTTTGACGGTGGTTGCCCAAGTTTGGCTGCAGGAATCCTTGATTAAGGATATTTTAGACCGCTGGCAGGGAAAAAAACACCAGTTTTCGGAAGTGACAGATATTGAAACCATTACTCTCCCCACGGGAGATACATCGGCTTTGACACCGGGAGAAGAGCAGGAGTCTTCGGCTGGGGAGGAATGATAGAGGGCAGACCGAGCGTGGGTGCGTGGGTGTATGGGTGCATGGGGGTACGGCGCTCAGGGCAAGTAGGTGTGTGGGAGTCAATTTCTAGTTTACAAGGGGAAACGATGGAAAAAATAACGGCTAGGAGAATATCTCGTTGAATTTGGTGGCTTCGAGGGCAAATCCGTACTTTAAAAACCACATATTTTTTAGGCGAGTTCCTATTCCAACTCTGCCAATTATCTAGGGTGGACAATGTCCACTTTACTATTATGTGGTTTTATAAATCGGATATTCTAGATTCGTTCGTCGATGCCCCAAACTCCCATCCCCTACGCACCCACAACTTCCCAACAAAATTGTGCATTGGTGGAGAAATTTGCTATAACCGGCAATAATAGGGCTAATTGAATATAGCTAGGAGTATGGAATCAGAACTGTACCAGAAAGGTGTAGAAAAAGCCCGTCAAGGAGATTGCGAAGGGGCGATCGCGGCTTTCAATCAAGTATTACAAGGCAATCCCCAGATGGCAGATGCCTACTACCAACGAGGGTTGGTTTATTTCGATTTGGGAAAACCTTACCAGGCAGTTGAGGATTACAATCGAGCTTTAGAACGCAATCCGAAGCTAACGGCTTGTTATTACGCTCGGGCTTTGGTGCGTTTGAGCCTGAAAAATTTGCCAGGAACGCTGGCAGATGTGGAAAAATGCTTGCAACTGGATCTCAATTATGCGGCGGCTTACCAGTTGCGAGCGATTGTCAAACGCAAACAGGGAGATTCCCAAGGTGCGATCGCGGATTTTAAAAAGGCTGCCCAGCTTTATGTAAAGAGAAAAGATAAGGAAAACGCGCGCCGCTGTTTGCAAAGCATGGAGAAACTGCAGCCTAGCACAAAAACAACGGCACCGTCGTGGGTTCCCTCGCCAATATCAACCCCGGCACCAAAACCAAAAGCTACCAGCGTGCCTCCCATGCAGTCAGCATCAGATTATTATACCCAACTGTTAGAACGAGCGGAACGGGGAGACTATCAAGGAGCAATTCAAGACCTGGATTGGGCGTTGCAAGCTGACAGTCAAGATGCCCGAGCGTACTGCTGTCGTGGTATTCTGCGTTACAAGCTGGGCAAACATTACGATGCCCTGTCTGATTTTAACCAAGCTCTACGCTTCAACGACCGAGATATTTCTGCCTATCGCAATCGGGGGAAAGTACGCTTGCATTTAGGAGACCATCGGGGAGCGATTTCTGATTTTAATGCGGCTTTGCAAATCGCACCCAACGATGCCATGCTTTATATTGCCCGGGGCAATGCCTCTCGGGAAATGACCGACTACGAATCGGCGATCGCGGATTATTCCCAAGCGTTGCAACTCGATCCCGAACGGGCAGATGTTTATATTTATCGGGGAATGGCTTACGTACGTCAGGAAAAAATGCAGCAGGCGATTGACGACTATCAGGCAGCTGCCGATCGCTATTTTCAACAGGAGAACTGGCAGCACTACCAAGCCACGTTGGAACGCATCCAACAGTTGCAATCGTTTACGGTTTCTAGTTTATTTGATTCTTGGAATAGTTCGGAACCATCTCCATCCGAACCTGCCGAAAGCAACAGTTCCTTACAGCAGCGGCTGTTAAAGTTGGTAGGCGGTCACTGGGAGTTGGCAGAACGGTTGCTCAACCAAGCTCGCCACGAGTATCCAGGGGAATCGGAAACATGGTACTTGCAAAAAGTAATTCAGGATATCGAAAGCGATCGCAATTTATAGATAAAATTCAGAAAAAAAGCCGAACTCCCCTAGGAAATGTTTATTTTCGCGAATAGCTTCCTAGCGGGAGACAGTTCCACAGACAAGGGAAAACCTCCCGACAGCTAGTCGGGAGAGCATTTAAAAAGCGTAACCAATTTTGGGAAGCTCGAACGAACGCTTCCAACACTTTTAACTTTGATTGCTTTCTTCAGCAGCAAAGTCTACTAGCTCAATTTCAAAAACCAAATCCTTGCCAGCTAGAGGATGGTTTCCATCTAGAGTAACTTTAGAATCTTCTACAGCGGTTACGGTAACTGGGATAACTTGTCCGGAAGGATGTTGGACTTGCAGCTGTTGTCCAACTTCCACGCTAATATCCTCAGGAATTTGTTGCCGGTCTACTTCTGCAACCATTTCCTGGCGGTGAGGACCGTAGGCTTTGTCAGAAGGAATTTCTTCGGTTTTCGATTCTCCTGGTGCCATTCCTACGACTGCCTCTTCAAAACCAGGAATGATTTCACCTTCACCAATGGAAAATTCCAAAGGTTCGCGATCGTGGGAGCTGTCAAACACTGTCCCATCGACGGCCAATTTCCCAGTGTAGTGTACTTTTACTTTATCACCTTGTTGTGCTTGTGCCACGGTGAATTGCCTCCATCTCGAGCGTCAATGTGCGGTTATGCATTTACCGATAGTTTTTTTGCTAACGGATACGAACACCCATTAACAAATGCACTCTCTATTGGTTCAAGAGAGGGACTATCTGCCAATGCTTTGAGGAAAATTCCCAAAGCACTTTGGTATTTTGTTGGTTCTCGGCCTGTGATTGGCCGTATTGCTTGACCGGTACAGAGGTTCCTTATGTTATATAGGAAACTTGTTGGTCTGGACTTTCACCTTTGCTGTCCACAGTCTAGCACCTTTACCAGCAAAATGAACGATGGGGAGTCTTGGTTCATGTGTAGTACCAATACCTCACTGTTCGTTCGCCTTAACTGGTTCGCTGGCATTCCAAATTCTTACAGGCAGAATGACGAATTGTTGGCTGCAGATGCTAGAAAACATGGACCGGCTAAGTCAAAATTGGCTCTCTTTTCGCTATCCAAATGTCTTTCCTTAGATAACAGCGACAGCAAGAGCAATTGAGTCCCCCTTCTCAATCGCGCCTTACCATCGAGAACCAAATTATCTTTGACGGCGTCGAAGCCGACGTTGCTGTTTGTGTCGGGCAAGTTCTTTGCGCTTGCGTTTTTCTTTGGGCGTTTCAAAGTGTCGCCCTTTCTTCATATCTGCAAAAATGCCGGCTTGGGAAACTTTCCGTTTGAACCGACGCAGGGCTGATTCTAGCTTTTCATTTTCTGCTAAGACCACTTGGGCCATTTAGATTCCTCTCATGGTAGTTGTTCGCACAAACAATGCGAACCAATTTGAAAATAACCTAGAAAGAGGAGAATTCTCTTCCCCTCTTCCCAATTGAAGACTCATATCAAAACCAACAATATTCAACATTGTTTGGTTGAACGGACGGAATTTGGTTTTTTTTCGCGTCTACTTGGTTTCTAGCGATCGAAAGGCTTTCTTTCCGTACGGGGCTTGGCTTTATTGACTCTTAACGTCCGTCCCATCCATTCAGCGCCGTCCAGCTCTTCAATGGCTGTTGTTTCGTGGTCGGGCGATTCCATTTCCACAAAGCCAAAACCGCGTCTTTTTCCAGTTTCCCGATCGACGGGTAATTTGACTCGCTTGATAGAGCCGTATTCAGAGAAGACAGAATTCAGATCGTCTTCCGTAACATCATAAGAGAGATTTCCGATATAAACGGTCATTACTTACCTCATCAGTTGGTAGCATTTAAAAGTTGAGGTTTCGGAGGTAAGTTTTTTGGAAATAACACCGAATTGGAAAATTCTTTCGTGTGCGCAAAAACTCAAAACACCGATACCTTTCAGTCTATAGTAGCATACTCCGATCCATTTGGAAAACGATTTTTAATAAATTGATAGTATGACGCGAAATTCCCAACATTACTGCTTTCTAGATTTACGATCGATTGGGTTGACGCGCCAGCCAATCCAAACGCAACTGGTGCAACGGAGAAAATAGCGCCAAAAAGGCGAGCAAAATCACGCTCATCGTGCCCAACGCTGTTGCCGCCGCGATCGCAAATACAATGGCAATTTGATAGCGAACCGCTTTGGGGGAAATTTTCCTAATGGAACGGTAAAAATGGAGATTTGGTCTAATTTTCGCCGTCAACAGCGGTAGCAACGGCCCAATCGAAGATGCGGTGAGCGAGTTGTAGCTTGCTGCAAAGGGGGATGGTTTCTTGATTGCCTTGTTTGTCAAGCAAAACAGCAGAATTGGTTTGACTGCCAAAGCCAGTATTTTCTTTATCGATGGGATTGGCAACCACCAAATCGAGCTGTTTTTTCTGCAATTTCTCCCAAGCTGGCGTGACGATGTCGCCGGTTTGCGCGGCAAATCCAATGAGACGCTGGTGGGGCTTCCGTTTTTGGGATAGATCGGTTAAAATATCGGCAACCGGTGTTAGGGGCAAGGCCTCTGGAAGCGATCGCTTGGGCAATTTTTCCCGAGCGTAATTTTGCGGGCGTACGTCACCAACGGCTGCCGACATCACGACCCAATCAGCTGCTGGTAATTTTTCCAGCAATTTTTGGTGCATTTGTTCGGAACTGACGGTTTCCCAAGCTTCTACGGTGGGAAATGCCTGTAAAAACTCCGTATTCATGGAACCGTGTACCAGCGTTACTTCAGCGCCACGGTGTATCGCTGCTTGCGCCAAAGCGGCTCCCATTTTGCCGGTAGCGGGATTACCTAAAAAACGCACCGGGTCTAAATATTCTCGCGTGCCGCCAGCGCTAATTAAAATTCGTTTGCCGGCTAAATCCTGTTTGCCGCCGCTCTCCAGCAAAGATTCGATATAAGTCAAGATAGCATTAGGTTCGGCCATGCGACCGTTGCCGACGGTATCGCAAGCCAAAATCCCCGCTTCCGGTCCGATGCTGTGGTAGTGGCTATCTTGTTTGATTTGTTGCCAGTTGCGTTGGGTTGGATTTGCCAGCCACATTTGTGTATTCATGGCTGGCGCGAGCAAAATGGGGCAGTGGGAAGCTAAGACAGTATTAGTGAGTAAATTATCAGCCATCCCCCCGACCAGTTTGGCTAGGGTATTGGCACTCAGAGGCGCGATAACGAAAATATCTGCCCATTCGCCTAGTTCGATGTGTAGGGGTCGCCCGCGTTCGGGTTGCCAAAAGTCTTTGTCAGTATAGCACGGATGGCGAGAGAGGGTGGATAAAGTCAGGGGGGTAATAAAAGCTTGCGCCGATTCTGTCAAAATGGTTTTGACCTGAGCGCCGGTTTTGGCGAGTTCGGAAACCACTTGACAAACTTTGTATGCGGCAATCCCCCCTGTGATTCCCACCAAAATATGGCGATTTTCTGGCGGTGACGCTTCGCGATCGCGCATTGCTGCTATCCTGAAATTGGCAGGTTACGCTTCGTCGTAAGCTTCAAAGTCCAGTAGGTGAACGTAGGGCGTTACCAATTCCGGACGTTGAAATGCGATCGCGCGCAACAAATGCCAGTCATCCAACCCTGCAAAGGGATTGTCGTATTCGTCTAGTTCCAGGCGTCTTGCTAGTGTGGCAACATCTTCTGGGGTCATTGCCGCGATTTGTTGTTGGGAAATTGTTGTAGTTACCATGAAACCGACCTTTGACAGCTTGGTTGTTCGATCCAGCGCTTACCTTATAATATTTTACGATCCCAGTGCCGGTCCCACCGATCTTTCGATAAAATTCTTGACACTTTCCAAAACCGGTAAGGCAATTTCGTGACCCATGGCAAATTCTTGGTAGTCGATGGAACTTCCCAGCGATTCCAACGTCTCCCGCGCTTGGTAAGACATGTTAATGGGAACCACCGGATCGTTGGTACCGTGAGCCATAAAAACCGGGGGAATGCGGTCGGTTTGCGGTTGGGGCTGCTCGTGCAAGTAACCGCTTAAAGAAACAATTCCTGCCAGGGGAAAGCGAATGCCGATATCTAACGCCATAGCGCCTCCTTGGGAAAACCCCAGCAAGCAAGTGCGCGAAAAAGGAATGTTGGTGGTTTCCGGTAGGGCTTGCAACCAATCGGTTAAGGCTCTTTGGCTGGTGGCGAGACCTTGGCGGTCTTCCACTTCTAAGTTATACCACATTTTCCCGTTGGGGACCTGGGGATGGGGAAAGGGCGCTTCTACGGAGAAAAATTTATAGTCGGGTAGGTTCAAAGAAGGAACCAACGAGGTCAAATCTTTGGCGTTCGCGCCCCAACCATGGAGCATCACTACCACGCCTTTGGTGGCATCTGGGGTTTTCGGAGAAATGGCGATCGCTTCTAATTGCATAAGCTGGACAATGTGCGTGCGTTGTATCTAACCTACGGTACACTATTCGATTTTAGATAGGGATGGAAATCGAACCAAGGACTTGTCTGGAAGTTGCGGGATGTATGGGCATTAAGCGCGTTGGGTTGTACCGCCATTCGGGGCAACCAATCCCCAAATTCCTGCCAAGCTCAACCATCCCCACATATTAATTTGTACGTCGAACAGGGGAACATCTAAAAGATGAAAACACGTACATCCCCCAAAAGCAACCAGATAGGAAAACAACATCAAGCGATCGCCGGGATAATAGAAATTTGGTTTTGCCATGCCTTTTGCCAAGGATAAAACACCACGGGCCAATATCCAACCCACTACCGTCAAAAACAACAAAGCAGCGGGAATGCCAGTTTCGGCAGCCAGCATCAACGGTAAATTGTGAGGATGCCCTAACCAAACCTGCATTTTTTGCTCGTACAAACGGGAAAAACTGCGCAATCCCCAACCCAACCACCAGCGATCGCTTATCATATCCCCAGCAAACTGCCATTGCGTGGTTCGCATCAATTCTACCGGACGATCGGCATACAAGCGATCGTTGAGACGCTGCCAAATATAGGCAGGTACCACCCCACGCAACCAGGTGTTCGCTGGTGCTGGTGCAAAAGCCGCTCCCAACACTACCCCCATGGCAGCCACTATGGCACCAACCATCCAATACCAACTAGCATAGATGGCAAATACCAAAACCATCAAGCCCGCCACTCCCCAAGCATTGCGGGAATGGGTAAAAAATAATGCGATCGCAATGACCGTCAAAGCCGCCGTTTGCCAAGTAAGCTGCCACCAAGCCCCTGCTTTGTTAGCACGAACCTGCCAAAAGGATTCCAGCCACAATCCCAACCCCAAAGCAAAGGGAACCAATAGATAGCTGGCTAAAAAATTGGCATAAATAAAAATCGACGACATGCGCCCCGGGGGATTTCCGCCTTTTTCAATGGGAATATTCGCCAACATCGTGAGTTCCCAGTGACCGTGCCATCCCCACAACATCTGCCCCCAGCCAATAAGAGCCACGGGAATCGCTGCCACCAGCACAATTTGAGCAATCCGTCGCAGCCGGTGGGGAGTATGGAGAATTTTTGCCAAAGCTGGAAATAAGAAGAAAAAAGGTAGGAAATTAAATAAGCCCCAAAAAGAGGGCAGCGATTGGTCGGCAAAAATGGTAGAAAGAATTTGCAAAACCGCCACCACAGCAAATCCTTGGGTAACGCGAGCAGCCAACAGCGATCGCCAGTGACGGTGCCAAATTGCGATCGCTACCCACAAAAGTCCCAATCCGCCCAAAAAAGGGCTAAAAGAAAAAATGGCCACCCCATAGCGGGTTACTTGCCAGAGGCGGTCTTGGTTATTTTCCGATGGGGAAGTTGGATTTACCAAAGCAGACCCTTATACCATTTGATACGCTTGCTCTTGACGAGTAAGACGGATTTGTGCCAAAGCAAAGATAATGGGAATAATGCGACCGTAGTCCGTAGCGATCGCACGCCAACCCAAATCGGCAAAAAACCACGTCCACAGAGCCGGTCCTAAAAAGCTTAACATGGTATTGACCGTTCCGTAACGAGCCGCCGTTGCCGCCATTCCCCGACGCGCCGTTTGCATGGCCACATACCCCTGAAACTTGACAGAAGCCGCCAAACTGCCCCGCGCTACTGTTTCCCGGGCAATTTGATATTTCGCCCAATACCAAGCAAACTGCCGGGCAATTTCCTTCAGCAACAACGGACGCACCATCGAACTCACCGCAATGGCACTGCTGCCTTTTAAAATTAACGTGAGCGGATTTTTCTGAAAATCTACCGGGGAGGGATGGCTGATGTTTGACCGATCGAGCGATCGCTGTACCCGCAATGTAAGCTTGTTACGATCTGCTTTTGGTAGGCGATGCCAGCATTTTTCCAAGATATTTAAAAAGATTTCTGCTTCTAAATCGATGGTAGAAATGGTATTTTCGCAAGAAATACGCAAATATTTGCAAACTTGTAACAGGGTTTGCCGGTAAGTAATCTTATGAGTGCGTCCAGCGAGAACGGAAAATCCATCCGCCGCCAAAAAACGAAACCGTTTTTCCACCAAATCCAGCCAAACTTGCCTGGTTTGACTGCAAATTTCCACAGCTTCCGGAACTTGTAAGTAATCGAGGGGATTGAACTTGCGTTGAAAAAGAATCCCTGTAATTTCTTGCAGTTCTTCTTCCGTCGCCAGTTCCAATCCAGTTCTAAGTTCGTCCAAGATTCCTGCCCTCCACACCTAACGCTATATTAAGTTTTTCATGGCAATTATCGCAAAATTGGCTATCCGCGATCGCACCAATAGCCTTTCCTACAAATAGGAGACACAAAAGCGATCGCCACAGTAAAATGTTTACCCATAGCCATCAAAATCGTAATCGAACCACACCAATATTATTAGCATTGTATAAAAATCTCCTTCTCCCCCTCATCCCCCTCATCCCACTCTCCCCCTCACCCACGCCAACGCCTGTTCGCGATTTTCAATTTTCCCCTCAGCGCGGGCAATTTGCACCTCCTGCAACCAACGACCAATTTCCGGTCCTTTGGGAAATTGCAATTCGTGGATAAAATCTTCTCCCGATAGGATAGACTGGGGATGGGCAACGGGATTTTCCGGGTCGAGATAGCGGCGAATGGGGGTTTCTAGTGCGGTGATGGGTACGCCATTTGCCAATGCCAACACCACCAAAGAAGCAAACGCCTCGCCAACAGTTTTGTATAAAAAGAACCAATCGCGGATGGTTAGCTGTTCTATTGCTGCTGCCGATGCGAGTTGGGGAAAGGTTTTTTTCAGCGCGATCGCGTTTTTTTGTTCGATATTGCTATATTTAAGATCGAGCAGTTGGTTGGTAGCGGTTTCTGGGTCGCTATCCAGCAAACAGAATAATTTTGCCAGCATCAGCCAGGTAGTAGGTAGGGTAGAACGCAATGGCTGCTGTAGCTGGTTGGTTAGTTGGCGAAATTCTCCATAGTTCGATATTACTGTATTGAAAGCGCGATCGCAGCCTGCCATTAACTGAAAACTGGTGGCATCGCAGCTAGGAAACCAAACCGACAGCAACCCATCCTGCCAAGCTTGCTGCAACCAGAAAGCACTATTGCTCCTTTCTAAAATATAGCTTATCTCCGTTCGTACCCGTTCCGCCGCTACCCGGGCAATGAGGGATGCCAACTCTTGAATCGTTTTTTGGGTAGTAGAGTCAATGGTAAAATCGAGCTGAGCCGCCTGTCTGTACGCCCTGAACAAGCGTAACGGGTCGCTTTTGAGATTTTCGGGAGAAACCATGCGCAAAACCCGTTTTTGCAGGTCTTGCTGTCCCTGGAGCGGGTCGATGGTGGTTTGGTGGTAGGGGTCGTACGCGATCGCATTTATGGTAAAATCCCGTCGTTGCAGGTCTTCTGTTAGCGTTTCCCCTTCCTGCGCAGCAAAATCCACGGTGGCATTGTCAAACACCACCCGGGCAATTTGACGTTCCGCATCCAGCAAAACATAGCCACCACCGTAGCGATTGGCAATCGTGCGAGCTGTTTTTACCGCCTGCTGGGGCAGCACAAAATCCAAATCCAGATGTTCCACCCACCGCTGCAACCAAGCATCTCGCACTGCCCCGCCTACCAAATAGGCAGGTTTTGGTAAATCTGTCAAATCGAAAGGCCAATTTTCCGAAGACAGGGGATAGGGGGAATTTGGGGACATAATATATTAAGAATTCGCGATCGCTGGCAGCCAAGAAGGCATTGCCTAAGCTAAATTAACAGAAAGATGCCTGAAGAGGATAGTACCCCAGACAGGTTTCGCGCTGTCGGGGAATGTTCTATCTAGTTTTAGGAATCCTAGTTATAAAAGGTGATTGTATATGTGTATTTGTGTAAATTGCCATTACGTCGATCGTTGCGTCACCTACCACGCCGTAGAAACGCAACACCAACAACCCCATTTAACCGACAATCCCACGTTTGAACCAGTACAACCCAGCATCAACGTCAACATTCGCCCGCAAGAAGACCATATTGAAATGGAATGGGATGTAGTCGGTTGCGAAAGCTTCCTAGAAGAAGCTGGCAAATGGGCTAAACTACGCCCAGGAGAACCCGTTCCTACCTAAATGAAATGGGAAAATGTGGAGATGGGGCAAATAGGGAGAATATATACTAGTTGATACTAGTTGATACTCCCACGCCCCCAAGCTCCCAAGCTCCCACGCTCGGTACGCTCGGTGTGTAATATCTAAAGCGTCATTTTTGACTCCAAAATGGAATCGGCTGCCAAGCTGACAAGCCAACAACTGCAAAATACCGTTCGCCAGGTGGGTATCAATCCCAATTATTGGTATCCCGTGGAATGGGCATCTGAGGTCAAACCGGGTGAGGTTCGTGCAGTCACCCTTTGGCAAGAAGCGATCGCTTTGTATCGCGACACAGATGGTACTATACACGCATTGGAAGATGCCTGCCCGCACAAAGGTGTTGCCTTGCACAAAGGGGAAGTCAACGGCAAAAATTTGGTTTGTCGCTACCACGGTTGGGAATTTAACGGCGACGGCGAATGCGTCAACATTCCCTATTTTCCGCCAGAACAAAAACTTCCCTGTGCCCAAGCGCGTAGCTATCCAGTGCGGGAACAGTACGGGCTGATTTGGATATTTCCCGGCGACCCAGAGCTCGCCAGCCATCGCGAACTGCCTCACATACCCGAATACGAAGATTCAAGTTTGTTATGCGTGCCCATTCCCAGTCACTTCCCCGCTCACTTTTCCATCTGCAACGAAAACACCATGGATGTGTTCCATGGCTTTCTCCACAAAGACTTGCAGGGCTGGTTTAACCCAAAATTATTATCGCTACAGGAAACAGAAAACGGCGTTTCGGCAGATTATCAAGTTGCTTACAAAGGGCTGATGCCCAAACTATTGGGATTGAGCGAAAGCGCCAACGAAGTAACCACACGCACCATCACCCTTAAATATCAATACCCGCACTACCGCAGTTCCCTAGAAGGTCTTTCTTCGTTGTATCTGTTGCGGTGTCCTAGAGGTTGGCGAGATACCCGTTCTTTTAGTTATTTATTTTTGCGATTGCCCTTACCGACGTGGGTAGTCAGCAGATTTGGCAAATGGTTGGCACCGCTAATACGGCGTTTTCTCTTTGAGAAATTTTTAGCCCAAGACCGGGAAATGGTGGCAAGCGAACAAAAAACCTACGATGCCAATCCCCAGCGGCAGTATGTAGAAGTGAATCCGGCGATTCTTGCCTTACAGCGAGTCATTGTGCGTCAGTATCGGGGATACAGGAACTCCTTTGAAGGAGAGCAGGCATCGATCGCTAAATGAAAACTCCGTATCGATGAAAATTTTCTACTAGAAGGCATATTTGTAAAAGGATTTGGCATTATGAATAAAAATTCCTGTTTGGTTTAATTAGATTGGAGCCGTCATTCTAGATTTATAGAGTATTGCGTTCCGGGTAAATGTATGAATGATGACAAACATGAAGTATTGAACAGAATTGCTAATGCATTGGAATCCTTTGATACCAATGGTGGCATCCTAGGTTCTTTAGCTTTTTCTTTGGTGGTGGTGCCGTATCTTTATTCGCTCTGGCAACGAACTGGCGGTACGACCGTACTTTGCCTTTCTGGATCGCGATCGCAGCAAGCGCACTGTATATTGGTGGCATCATTGTTTTTACAGCCAACGTCAATTTACCTTTAAATGATTATACCGAATCCTGGAACCCGCAAGCACTGCCGAACGATTGGCAGGCGACTCGTGCCGCATGGAACGAAGCAAATGCTTTACACACCAGTGTTTCTGTCCTTTCTTTCACCTTGTATCTCGTTGCTTTGATACTACATCCATCCAACCGATACTAAGCCAGTTTTACAATTTATGAAAACGGAGTTTATTTATCTTGTTGGATACTGGAGAATACTGTCTAAAAAGAATGATACCATTTTTAATAAATAGCGCTCTCTACCGATCCTTCAATTCCCCTTCAGCAAGCTCGGGGCAGGCTGGGAAAATGGTATTAGATAGATGATAGCGAGCAATTTCCGTTTTTGGGATTTTCTGGTTG
>CAYZHY010000006.1:0-9044 GCA_964477525.1 uncultured Geitlerinema sp.
TATCTATAAAGCTAGGAGAATTTTGGTTGCTATGTGCCGTCAATTGATTTTGGTTGTCACTGTGTTATCTGGCGCGATCGCATTTTGGTCGCCGGTGGGGATGTCTCTACCTGCCAACGCAGGTCCCTATTCGTCTGCAGAAGAATCCTCGGAAGAATCGTCGGAACCGACTGAGGAATGTCGCTGGTTGGGAACTTGCTATCGCTAGACCCATATTCTTATCTTATTTTGTTATTTCCTTATTATCGAGAAGAATATGAAATCAGACCTTGCTACCCAAAACCAGCAAGCCTTTCGCACCCTCTATCGCGCGATCGCTTTATCTGAGGGACAGTTTTCCCTAGTTCTGGTTCGCTGTCACTACCATTGTTTGCAAAAGCGAATTCTAACTCGTCTGGAAACCGCCCTATCTCGCCGCTACGAAAATCGTTCCCACCAACGAAGTCCTGCCTATCCTTCCTATCAAACCCTTTCCCTAGAACCAAACGCCACCAGTTTGTACGCGCAAGTACAAGCCCACCTCACCAATCCTCCTCCCTCTGCCTTGATGGTATTGGGATTGGCATCGGTAACCTTTCTGGACCAACTGCTGATTTCTACCAACCAAGTCCGGGATGAGTTTCGCGATCGCTTGTCTTGTCCCTTGGTTTTGTGGGTAACGGACGAAGTCTGCCAAAAACTGACTCGTTTGGCTCCCGATTTCGCCAGTTGGGCCGGCACGCCAATCAAATTTGAGTTAGATACCGACGACTGCCAGCAGTTGGTCCGGCAAAAGGCGCGGCAATCCTTCCAAAAAATCTATCGTGCCACCCCTTCGCAACTAGCCTCCCCCCTTTCCCTGGCACCTTCGGTGAGCGATCTGCTGGAGTTGCACTACGCACTGCGAGATTTGGAACGTCGCCAGCAGACTTTGTCTCCCAGTACCAAAGCCGAAGTTGAGTTTGCATTGGCTCAGGGAGAAACCTATGGCATTGCCACAAATATCACTACAGAAAACGATGGACATGGTAGCGAGAAGGCGATAGAACGATATCAAAAAAGCCTGGACTTTTGGAAATCAGCCGTCATCAAAGTAGGGGAAGAACTTGCCGCCGTTCACCAAAACACAAACGAGTATCCTCACGACTTGCAACGCCAGGTCAAACAATACCTATTGCGTCAGGCAATTGTTTCGTATGCCATGGGATTGGCAATTTGCCGGCAGGGAGAACGTCAGTCAGACCCGCAACCGAATTTTGAGACGGCAAGGCGTTATTTCGTTCAATCCGTCCAAGTAGCAGAACTCATCGAACAACCCCAACTGGCTGCTAGATTGGTGACTCAGCTAGCAGAAGTGCTGCGCTACTTGCAGTTGTGGTCGCCTTTGCTTAAAATGGCCAAACAGTCTTTGGCTTGGCATACCAAGTACGGTTCCGCTACCGAACAAGCGCGGGATTTCGGTTATTTGGCAGAAGCCAGCTACCACCAAGGTCGCTATAAAGATACGTATTTGTGGGCGCAACTAGCCGTACGAACGCTATCATCAACCTACGAACGCCAAAACAATCCTTCTCCCGAAAATAATATTCGCCCCTTATATCCGGCTTTGCTGTCCGTGCAGTATCGCCTGCTGTGGTTGCAGGTGCAAAACTACGGTGAAGATACCACAATTACTTGGAATCAGGGCGTTTTGCAAGAAGACTTGGAAGTAGCGATCGCGGCTTGCAATCCCCACCACCATCCCCACCGCTACGTTCGCTTATTAGAAACGCTGCGATCGCAATACTACCAACGGGGCAACTATCCAGAAGCTTTTCGCCTCAAACAAGAACAGCAATTGGTCGAATCAACCTACGGATTTCGTGCGTTTGTAGGCGCTCAATGCCTGCGACCAACCATTGTACCAGACGGCGACGGCCATCGGGGTGAAAGCGTCGATCGTACCCCCATCGTTCCCGAAATTACGGCTTCCGGACGCATGGCTGATGTCAAACAGTTGCTATCGCGTTTGGAACGACCGGATTGCAAACTAACCGTGGTCTACGGACCTTCCGGCGTTGGCAAAAGCTCCCTCATTTTAGCCGGTTTGATGCCTGCATTGCAGTATACCACCATCGACGGACAAATTCCTTTCCCGGTAGCGATTTCTAGTTACGACAATTGGGTAGGTAGGTTGGGAGATTTGCTAACTTCCCGCAGGCCTCCCATGGAAGCAGGAAAAGAAGAATCACCGCCACAAATTGACAGCATTGCTCAAATTTGCCAGCAACTGCATACCAACGCCCAAAAGAATTTATTTACAATTTTAATTTTCGACCAGTTTGAAGAATTTTTTGCCGGGTCTACTTTAGAACAGCGGCGGGAATTTTACGAATTTTTCAGCCAATGTTTGAATTTGGTTTCGGTCAAACCCATTTTTGTCCTGCGCGAAGATACCATTCACTATTTATTAGAAATTGAAAAATATGCCAACTTGGAAGCCATTCCCCATGGCAATATTTTGGATGCTCAAGTACGCTATTATTTAGGGAATTTTTCTTCAGCTGGAACGCGATCGCTTTTACAAGGATTAACCGCAACCAAAAGCGACTTTACAGCTACATTACCTGGCAAAACCTACTCTTTGGAAGCTCCCCTCATCGAACAACTAGTCCAAGATTTGGCAGAAGAAGTTGGGGAAATTCGTCCCATCGAACTGCAAATTGTGGGGTCGCAGCTACAGGCAGAAAATATTACCACGCTGGCCGACTATCAAAAATCGGGAGGCAAACACAGCCTCATCGAACGATTTTTGGAAGGGGTTATTCAAGATTGCGGTACAGAAAACAACCATACCGCGCGTTTGATTTTATTTCTCCTCACCGACGAACTGGGAAACCGCATTGTCAAAACCCACCAAGAATTAAACGCAGAACTGGCATCCCATACCGAAGCCTTGGATTTTATTCTGCATGTTTTTGTAGAATCGGGAATTGTTTCGGTGGTGCCTTCCCGAAGTACCGTTTATCGCTACCAACTGGTCCACGACTACTTAGCGACCCTAATTCGGCAGCGGGAACAGACCAATTTGCGGTCGGAGTTGGAAGCGTTACGACGAAAACAACAGCAAAACCAAGAAGAAGTCGAACAGTTAAAACAAGAAAAAAGCTTGCTGGCTTCTTTAGCAGATGCCAGGTATCAGTTGGTTCAAGAAACCCTAGAAGATTTCCTTCCCAACGCTAGCGAAAATACCTCTTTGCTGGAATCTATTACCCAACTGCGGCAGCGGGAAGAGTTAAGCCAAATTCTTATCGACCAACTGCGGCAGGAAAAAAATCTACTGTCGCAATTGGTGGACACCAAAAACAAACAGAAAAAAGTCGAACAAGACCGACGGCGTTGGCGGCAATTTGCAGTTACGAGTTCGGCGATTGCCGGTGGGTTGTTGGCTTTGACCACTGTCTCGGCGCTATCGGAACGTCAAGAAGCAGAGATGGCGCAAAAAAGGGCAGAAGTGGCGGAAATTGAAGCTCGCAATTCCGCTTCCCAAGCTTTGTTTGTTTCGGGCGATCGCTTACATGCGTTATTAGACAGCGTACAAGCAGCGGAAAAACTGCAAACCACGCCCACCTCACCCGAGTTACAGTTAGAAACCTTCGACCGCCTGCAGCAAGCCGTTACCACCGTCCGCGAAACGAACCGCTTGCAAGGACACCGCGACGGCATCTATCAAGTGCGTTACAGTCCCGACGGGAACATGATTGCCTCCGCCAGTGCCGACCAAACCATTAAATTGTGGCATAGCGACGGACGTTTGTTGCAAACCATTGGCGGTCATACCCAGCGGGTTAGCAGCATTGATTTTTCCCCAGACAGCCAGCGACTGGCTTCGGCGAGTTGGGATGGTACGGTGAAGCTGTGGTCGTCTTCCGGGGAACTGCTGCATACCATGACCGCACACAATAACCGAGTTCTGGGAGTTGATTTTCGTGCCGACGGCGAATTGTTGGCATCGGTGGGAGCAGATGGCAAAATCAATTTATGGACTTCCCAAGGTCGCCACTTGCAAACCATTGACGGACACGAACAACCGATTACCAGCGTTGCCTTTCATCCCAATAGCGAACGATTTGCAACAGCCAGTACCGATCGCACGGTGAAGTTGTGGTCGCAAGAGGGAGAGTTGATTCGAACTTTGGGTGAGGAATCCCAAAGGCATAAGGGGGGTGTTTATGATGTGAGTTTTACGGCGGATGGTCAGTTTCTGGTTTCTGCCAGTGCGGACAATACGGTAAAAATTTGGCGTTCTTCTGGGGAATTGGTACGAACCCTCAAAGGGCATCAAGATTTGGTGCATGATGTGGCTATCGATCCCAATAGCAATGCGATCGCTTCTGCCAGTTTGGATGGCACGGTCAAAATTTGGAACCGTGAGGGAAAATTGCAGCAAACCCTCACCGGACATCAGGATTGGGTTTTGGGCGTTAGTTTCAGTCCCGACGGTCGGTGGTTGGTATCGGGAAGTCGTGACAGTACCGCTAAAATTTGGCGCTGGCAACCCCAGAAAAACTTGATGCAAATGATTCCGGCGCACGGAACTTCTGCAGAAGCAGCTGTGTTTCATCCAGATGGCAAGATTTGGGCTTCCGCTGGAGACAATGGCAAAATCAAATTGTGGAATTCCCAGGGTGAGGTACAAGCAACCCTATCGGAACACCAAGCAGCAGTGACGGGGTTGGATTTTCATAGCAACGGCAAATGGCTGGTTTCTGCAAGTAAAGATGGCACCATCAAGCTGTGGCGTAGCGATGGAACGTTGGTGCGTAGTTGGTCTGCCAATCAAGGAAATATTGCCGATGTGGCATTTTCTCCTAATGGGGATTGGTTGGTGTCGGCTGGTGGTGAAGTGTCGGATAAAAATTTATCTACCAGCAAGAAAGAACGCTACTCCCTCAAGTTATGGAACCTAGAAGGCAAGTTATTGCAAACCCTCTCCGGACACGAAGAACCGGTAACATCGGTAAGCGTCGGTCCTGACGGCAAGATGCTGGTGTCTGGCAGCCGCGACAATACCGTGAAACTGTGGCATGCCGAGGGCAAGCTGTTGAATACGTTTGAAGGACACAGCGATTGGGTTTTGGATGTGGCGTTTCATGCCAGTGGTCAAATGGTAGCATCGGCGAGTGCGGACAGAACGGCGCGTTTGTGGAATGTAGAAGGTCAGCAGCTACAATCCTTTCTCCACGGTCGTTCTAAATTCCGTTCCACAGCGACTTCCAACAAGTTGGCTGGTGTTAGTGGCGATATGCAAGTTTCGGCGGTCGAGTTTTTACCGGCTGTTGCAGGAGTTTCCGGCAAGACGATTTTAGCTTCTGCCAGCGAAGATGGCACGGTCAAATTGTGGCGGCCTGATGTGAGTGGGGAAAGCAAGCAAGTCGGCTATGTGGAAGATGCTACCACGCCAGTGCGGACGTTGGTGGGTCGTCCCAGCAAAATTCGTCAAATGGCTATTTCCAGCGATGGCAGTCAATTGGTAGCTGCGAATAAAGATGGTACGGTGGTGGTTTGGAATTTGGATGTGGATTTGGCGGAGTTATTGCAAGTTGGATGCAATTGGTTACAAGATTACGTACAAACCAATTCCCAATTATCTGCGGAAGAGAAAAATTTGCGTTCTTGTGAATGAATGGCGATTGTTTGAAAGTGCGATCGCTTTCCGTCACCAACCTACCCACCTTGCTGGTAAACTACTAGAAATGCGATCGCGAACCAATTCAACCGTAGCATGTCATGGCTTCTCTGGCTGACAATCCCCTAACCCACTACCGCCACGTAATGGCTGTTTTGGATACTTCCCGCCATCCAACCACCGAAGAGGCACTTGCTATTTTATGCGCGCGCGATCGCGTAGAGCAAGCCATCGAACGGGGGAAACTGCAAACCTCCCAACAGCTACAGCAAGTCTACGAACTCGATGCCCAATTACAAAAAAATTGCGAACAAATTTGCGCCAATCTCGACCTAGCCACCTATCGAAACAACCTAACCGAAACTTCCCTTGGTTGGTGGTGGTATTTGGAAACCAACTACAAACCTCACCACGACCGACTGGATTGGCTGTATCGTGCTTTGAGTTTGGTGGGATGGACCGTGATTTTGGCTTTGTTGGTAGAGATTGGCAGTCGCTTTTTGCGCGGTGGTTTGGGATTTTCGGGTGCGCTGGCCGTCATTTTGCCATCTTTGCTAACTTTAATCAAAGCTCGCAGTGAAGTTACCCAAGCCGGTCAACGAGCTTTCACAGAGCTGCTGACCCGATTTAATATTCCCAAACATTGGCACGAAGAAATCAAACTCGGCGTTACCGGTTTGCTGCTGTTGGGTTTGTTGGGATTGTGGTTTTCTTTACCTGCCATTAGCGATCGCTACAACCAACGCGGCGTTGAGTTGTATTACAATCAAGCTTACAATCAAGCGGAACAACTCTACAAAAAGGCTATTGCCCTGGATAGCGAACATGCTGAAGCTTACTATAATTTAGGGAATTTGTACGAAACTTGGGGAAACCAAGAAAAAGCCAAACAACACTATCAAAAAGCTGCCAGTCAAGGAAATATTAGAGCGCACAACAACTTGGCTCGCTTGTTGATTTTAGAAGGAAACTATACCGATGCCGTCCATTATTTGCAACAAGCTTTGTTGACGATCGGAAAATATCCAAAAGACAAAAGTGTGGATCCTGCAGAGAAATATGCCATCTATAAAAATTTAGGATGGGCGCGTCTCAAACAAAAACGCTATCAAGATGCTGAAAATTCTCTGGCGATCGCCAAAGTTACAAAAAAGCAAAATCAAGGGAATATTCCCAAACCTGGCTCCGTTCACTGCCTGTTGGCGCAAGTTTACGAAAAACAGGAAAAAGACAAAAATACGATAAATAAACAGTGGAAAACTTGTTTGGACTTAGCCAAGCGAACAGTTACCGAGGAAGATGCTTGGTTGCACCAAGCACGCCAACGAATTCCAGATACAGCAAACCGATCTTTTAAAGCTCAATAACCTATGAACTGGAAAAGATTTTTATCAATTTCGCTGCTTAGCACTGGATTGTCGCTAGCTAGCCAGAGCTTTACCCATGCCAAAACATTAAATATTCTTTTTGATGTGTCTGGCAATGTCAAATACAAAGCCTCTTCTTGGTCGGAATATCAATCCCTTCAAACCGTCGATATCGGAATACCTTTAAGAAGTGACGATAGTTTGCGCGTTCCAGAAGATCGAAGTTCCTATGCTGTAATTTGGTGCAACGATTTTGGAAAACAGCGTATCGACAGTGGAACCGTGAAAATTTCCAAAATATGCTCCATTCAAGAATCTCAAGAACCTTCAAACGACGAAGATGAGATATCACCAACAGAAGGAGAGGTTACAATCCGACTCAACGAAGAGATAATCTCTACACCCAATACGACAAGTCCCAAATCTCCAAACGTTTTCGATTCCCAGCAATCTTCTACAATCCGAATCGAAGCCTCAAAGCTCACGAACTGGCATACAATTTTCTCGATTTCTTTGCTTAGTACCGGATTTTCTCTCGTTAACCACAACGCCATCAACGCCGAGACTTTGAAGTTGCTTTCGCAAGTTTCTAGAGCTGTGGAAGGCAAAGCTCCTTGGCGCGTTCGCACTCAAAAAGTCCGTACGATTGTTTTGTGCGATAATTTCCAAAAGTGGGGTATTGATAATGGCACAATAACGATTCCCTATAAATGCCCGACAGTGGAAAACCTTTAACCAATACGACCGGTGCCGGCAAAACAACGAAGGCAGAACCTCAGCTTTGCAAGAGGAATAGTGGGAAATACCGATACAAAATCTGCATCCGCTTCGAGCGAAACCGGAAAAAATAGATGGGATTTAGGTTTTTCCTCTTTTTCCCTAGCTACTCTTCCGGCGTGGAAGTTGGCTTGGGCGTGGCTTGGGAATCGTCACTGGTAGCATCGGATTCTTCAGAACCACCGGCTTGCCATTGGGAAATCGGTTTTTCTACTGCTTGCTGGAAACTTTTGGAAACCAACAAAACCGTTTTTTGATTGTCCGGTGTCTTTTGCGGGTCTACCTGCGCGTAGAGAAATTGACCGCTAAAATCAGTACCGCCCAAAACTATCTCGTGATATTCTTTGTTTTTTAAACGAACTTGCAACCTAGCTAATGGTTCGCGCAATCCGTAGTTTTCCAATTCCTTTTGCGGACTCCCCATAGGTACGGAGCGATCGCTTTTTTCCGTCGCCAATAAATTTAACAAAAAAGCCACCGTTCCTTCCTTCGCTGGTGTCGGATTTTCCTGTAAAGGTTCCATGTCTTCCGGATAGTCAACCACCCGCAACATCCATTGACTTTTACTATCAGATTTCTCTCGCCGCCGCAACTGCAACGTGCGATCGGGCATAGTAATTTTAACCGAAGCAACCTGGTCCTCGCTAAACCCAAACAACTGTTTTTGCTTCGCCTCCGCCGCCTCTCGTTGGGGAACCACCCTGGTTTCGTACCAAGCTACTACCCCACCAAAAGCGGCAGCCACAATCAGAAGAGCTACTGTAGACCGTCGAATCTTCATAAGTTCCTCCCCCAAAACCAAACAAACTGTCTGTATTTTGTTCGTACAAAAACCGGAAATCTGCAAAGCCTAACTACTTCTCCCATGCACCCATGCACCCATGCTTTTCAACCAATCACCGCCGAATCCACCAAAACAGACCGGAAGCCATAAAGCCAAGTACGGGAAACAGCAAGGCTAAAAAGCCGATCGAACGTACATCTTGGGGATTCAGGTTGAGACGGCGATTTTCTGGTTTGTTGGGCTGAATCGATAGAAATTCTTCCTCTTGTCGGCTCAACCAGCTAATTGTATTTACGAATAAGTCGCCGTTTAAGTTCCCCGAAATCAATCCGTTGGTGGCAAAATCAGAATCTCCCAATACCACCAGTCGTGCTTGGGGTACCGAATCTTTGGCTGGCGTTTCCCCATTTTCTGCACTCGGAGATGGCGAAGCTTGCGGCGAATCTTGTGGAGAAGGCTCTGGCGATGG
>CAYZHY010000006.1:9144-12504 GCA_964477525.1 uncultured Geitlerinema sp.
TCTGGCGATGGCGTTGGCGAAGCTTGCGGCGAATCTTGTGGAGAAGGCTCTGGCGATGGTGTTGGTGATGGTTCGGTCGTCGGAGAAGCTTCTGGCGTTGATTCTTGCAGAGACTTGGTCAAAGCAACTCCCAAAACGAGCGGACCCCTGATATCCTCTTCGGCATTAAATTCCCAATTGGGACCTTCATCCATATTTTGTTCCGCCCAACTTTTGGGACCAGTAAGCAATAATGGGGTATCGTTGATGCCTTCTGGAGCTTTGACCTCTAGGGGACTGGCTAAAACAAAAAAGGTATAATTTTGTCCGAACTCTTGGGTAATGGGATGGTTGCCGTAATCGGTGACAACAGGGGCCACAGGACCAAACCCTTGTACCCATTGTGAAGGATCGACCGCCACGCGATCGCTACGAGAAACCCCCCATTCCGATAAAAATTCCGACAATCCCGCTTCGCTTTGGGGGTCAACAGTTAGCAAAACGCTGCCGCCATCGTTGAGATACTCCTGTAAAGTTTCTAATTCCGAGTCTAGAAAATTTTGTTTCGGACCTATAATAGCGATCGCAGAAGCATTGCTGGGAATTTCCTCCTCACTAGCCAACTTCAACGTTTCTACAGCCATGTTGCTGTTTTCCAACCGTTTGACAGCTTGCGACAAACCGCCATCGCCTTGCTTGTTGGGAGAACGTTCCTCGTGACCGAGAACAAAATAAACCGTACTTTGCTGACCTCCCACCAATTTGGCAATGCTGCTGGTAAGTTTGGCTTCTTCTAGAGAACCTCCTTGGGAACCTGGTTGGATATTTTGTACGAACTGGCGTTGGTCGCCGTATTCGATGTAAACTTCTCCCTGTTGTTCCACACCAAATCGATCTGCAATCCCTGGTTGTTGGACTGGATCCACAAATTCGTATTGAAAGTTACGGGATGCAATACGCTGGTAGTTTTCCAAAAACTCTTGATTTTCGGATTTTTGCTGGCTGCTAAACACCCAAACTTTCACTGGTTTGTCTAATGTTTCTAGCAATTTTTCGGTTTGAGGGGCCAGAGTAAACCGTTTGCTTTCGGTTAGATCGATGGGTTCGCTATAGCGAACGCCGATAAAATTAATTAATCCTACAATGGCAATTACCGCTATGGTTGTTAACAGGGCATTGGTTCCTGCTTCTGCGGAACGAGGAGAACTACTAGCCAGCAGAGCATCCCCTTGAAAAATTAACCACAATCCCAGAAACACCGCACCGCCAATAATCAATCCAATTGCAGTTGCAGTCCACTCGCCAGATAGAATTTGAACGCTGAGACCTGCAGCTAGCAAAAATAGGCTCAGCAGAAAAATATATTTCCAATAACCTTTAAATGGTTTTTTCAACTTCACACCTCCTGCGTTGTTTGGGAAATTGGGAATTTGGCTGGAACAAAAAAACCTTTAACGAGCAGCGAGAGGGTTTAATATCGTTGGAAGCGGAACGTTTCAATGGATTGTGCTGTTAGAAAAAGTCCGAGAAAAATATAGCTCAAAAACAGAATAATGCTGCTGGGGTCGAGCATACCTTTGGAAATATTTTGAAAATGTTCCACCAGGGATAAATGACCCAAAATTTCACCAGCAACGCCGCTGAGATTGCCAGCGACAATATCTACAACCCATAAAAACAACACCAAAGCAAACGTTAGAATGGCAGCCAAAATGGTTTTATCGGTGAGAGAAGAAACAAACATTCCCAAAGACAAAACGCTGGTTCCTAATAATAACAGTCCCACGTGACCGGAAACGATCAAAGTGGCACTTAACGGCGGACTGGAAGCGGTAAAAGTCATAACTTCGTAGACGAGTAAAGGCAGCAACATGGTCAGATAAAACGTAGATACTGCCAGCAATTTTCCCAATGCGATCGCCCAGTTGCTTAAAGGAGAAGTAGCCAAAAGTTCTAAAGTACCCAGCTTTTTTTCCTCCGTATACAAATTCATGGAAAGCATGGGCAACACAAATAAAGAAAGCGACCCCAACGTTCCTAAAAACAAACGCAATGCCTCGTAGGGAACGTCGAACGGTTCGCTAATTCCCATGCGATCGCGATAGGCAGCTTGGGTTATAATTCCCTGAGGTCCAAACAAAATACTCAAAAAGAAAAAGCCAGCAATCAACCAGAAAATCCCGGCAATGGCATAGGCAAACGGCGAAGCAAAATATCCTTGAAGTTCTTTGCGGTAAATGGCAATAATACTACGAAACATAGGTCCTTGTCTGTTTGACGGTTAATGGATATGGATGTGTGGAAGCGTACCGAGCGTACCGAGCTTGGGAGATAGAAAAGTACATAAATAAAGTGCAATGAATTGTTTTCCCCGAAGCTCCGAAGCCCCCATGCCCCGAAGCCCCCATGCTCCCATGCTCCCATGCTCCCATGCTCCCATGCCCCTATTCAACCTACCTTCTCCTCACTAGATTCTTGCTTAGCAACTTGATTTTCCTCAGTCGTTAGTTTCAAGAATACGTCTTCCAAACTGGCACGAGTTCGTCGCATTTCGTACAAGCCAATTTGATACTTGGCAAGAATTTTAGCAATATCTTTACCAGGTTCTTTTTCCGATTGAGCGACGATGTGAATTTTCCGTCGATTCTTGTCTAGCTCTGGTTCGTCTACAACTTCCACTGACCGTACCCCTGCTAGTTGTCGCAGCAAAGAAAGAACGGTTTCCCAGTTGCTGGTTTCCGGTTCCACTTCCAATTCATAGCCCGAACCCAGCGTCAAATCTGACATTAGCTTGTCTGGTGTATTGGTAACTACAACCTTGCCTTGGTTGATAATGGTAACTTTTGTGCAAGTGGCGCTAACTTCCGGTAAAATGTGCGTGGATAGCACAATCGTGCGATCGCCGGCTAAATTTTTAATCAAATCTCTAACTTCAATGATTTGGCGTGGGTCCAACCCGACAGTGGGTTCGTCCAAAATAATCACGGGTGGATTGTGTACGATCGCTTGGGCAACGCCTACCCGCTGTCGGTATCCTTTGGATAGTTTGCGAATCAGCAAATGACGTTTGCTTTGCAAGTAGCAGTTTTGAATGGCTGCATCGACCATAGCCGCGCGATCGCCAGCTCTGACGCGCTTAATCCGAGCCACAAAATGCAAAAACCCTTCCACCGTCATATCCGGATACAACGGCGGGTTTTCTGGCAAATAGCCAATATTTTGGCGTACGGCCATGGAATTTTCATGGACTTCGTGTCCTGCTACCTTGGCCGTACCGCGAGTAGCCGGCAAATATCCTGCCAAAATTCGCATGGTCGTGGTTTTCCCTGCCCCGTTCGGACCGAGAAATCCCAAAATCTCACCAGCTTCCACCGAAAAGGT
>CAYZHY010000006.1:12604-55621 GCA_964477525.1 uncultured Geitlerinema sp.
CTGCCCCGTTCGGACCGAGAAATCCCAAAATCTCACCAGCTTCCACCGAAAAGGTGACATCTTCGATGGCTGGGGTAGAACCGTAAATTTTACTTAAGTTTTCTACTTCAATCATGTCATGTTGAGTTAAAACGGTTGAAGCTGACTTGGTGGCATGGCCACGGGCAAACCGCTATCATCCTATCAGATTCATCAGAAGATCGAATCTCTCCGATTTTTCCACCGATGCTAGGGTTGAAAAGAATCTGTTCTCAGCGATTCACGGCTAGTGGCTTGCTTGTATAGTCTCTGACGCAACTCTAGCTGCCCAAGGAGAATTCCGGACTTCCACCGTAGTTCAGTGGTGGGATTTGGTTGCCGTATGGCCAAACAACCATGCCACATTTTGGCAACAATTTCGGTGAAAATCAAAGACAATACAATGAAGAAAACCATTTGTCCAGCAATCGGGGGCTAATTTATGGCTACGCTTTACGTTAATCCTACCAGCGGTAACGATTCCCAAGACGGATCGTCGCAAGGTTCGCCTCTGAAAACCATTACCAAAGCTCTTTCCCAAGCCAGTGCGGGAACCACCATCCAACTAGATGCAGGAAGTTATACCTCTGACAGTGGCGAAACCTTTCCTCTAGAAATTCCTCCTGAGGTGAAAGTTGTGGGCAACGAAGACACCAAAGGAGAAGGCATTACGATTAACGGATACGGAGAATATAGCAACTTAACCTTTGGTAGTTCCAATATTACCGTGTTAGCGAAAAACAAAGCCGAACTACGTGGGGTTACTGTAACCAACCAAGGAAGTCGCGGTACGGGGGTTTGGATGGAATCCCGTTCCGGCGAAGAAGTCGTGCCCATTGTAGCGAACAATACCTTTACCCAATCCAATCGTGAAGGCGTTTTGGTAACCGGTGAAGCCAAGCCCAATATTCTCAAAAACAAATTTGTCCAAAATGACGGCAATGGTATTTCCTTCGTGAAAAATGCCAAAGGCGAAGTTCGGGGCAATATCTTTGAAAATACCGGTTATGGCATCAATATCGGCGACGAATCAGCGCCCTTGCTGGAAGGGAACCTAGTCTTTGGCAACCGTACCGGCATTCTCGTGCAAGCCGAAGCCCATCCAGTTTTGCGCAATAATGAAATCCGCGATAACAATGAAAATGGTTTAACCGTCATTGGTAGCGCCTCAGCCGATTTAGGGCAATCCTCGGATCCAGGCGAGAATCTATTTCGCGACAATAAAAACTACGACATTGAGAATGGCTCTTCCAATCAGTTGTTCTCGGTGGGCAACCAGCTTCAGCCCTCTAATATTAAAGGAGATATCGAATTTGCCAGCAGCGACGTTCCCACACCAACCCCAGAACCCTCACCATCACCGACCCCAGAACCATCGCCCACACCACCTTCCTCGGGAGAACCCCAACCCACACCAGAACCATCACCAGAACCATCACCAGAACCATCACCGACACCAGCGCCTGATGGACAGCTAACGGATATTCAAGGGCACTGGGCAGAAAATTTCATTCAAGCCATGGTAAACAAAGGCATTATTAGTGGATTCACGGACGGCACGTTTAAACCGGACGATAGTTTGACCCGTGCCCAATACGCAGCCATTTTGGCAAATGCTTTCGATCTGTCCTTGCAGAAAGACGCGATCGCATTTACTGATGTGAGCGATGATTTTTGGGGCAAACAAGCCATTACCAAGGCCACGCGGATGGGCTTTATTTCGGGATATCCCGATGGTACGTTTCGACCCAATCAAAACTTAACCCGCACGCAAACCATTGTATCGCTGATTAGCGGTTTGGGGTTGACTGGCGGACCTCAAGATATCTTGGCTTTGTACAAAGATCGCGCCCAAATTCCCAGCTACGCCACCGATGAAATAGCAACTGCCACCGCCAAACGGATGGTGGTTAATGCTCCCGGAAAAAGCGATCGCCTCGAACCCATGCGCGACATTACCCGTGCTGAGGTAGCGGCTTCCGTATATCAAGCCATGGTATCCCAAGGTCAAGCCGAAGCCATTGGCTCCGATGCGATCGTCATGTTCTCCGATATTGACGGTCACTGGGCAGAAGACTTCATTCGCGGCATGGCCAAAAATCCTGGCGTGCTATCTGGATTTCAAGATGGTAGCTTCCAACCCGATCGTAAACTTACCCGTTCCCAATTCGCTGCTTTGTTGAATAGTAGCTACAACTTAGATGCCATGGTCAAGAACGACCCCAAGAACTTTAGTGACGTATCGGAACAGTTTTGGGGCAGCGAAGCCATCCAAAAAGCCTATCGCGCTGGCTTTATGTCGGGATATCAAGACGGTAGTTTCCGACCTGACAACCCCATCAGCAAAGTAGAAGCGATCGTTTCTCTGGTCAATGGCTTGGGCTTGCAAGCCAGCAATCCTGACAGCAGCCTGCAGAAACTCAGCGACGCCAATTCCGTTCCTGATTGGGCACGGGAACCAATAGCAGCAGCCATTGAAAACCAAATTTTGGTCAACCATCCCAACCCGTCGCAACTCAATCCCAACCAAGAAGCTACCCGGGCTGAGGTTGTTGCTGTTATGTATCAAATGCGCGTCAACAGCGGTACAGAAGTTGCCATTAACTCCGACTACATCCTGACTGCTTAAGGTGGAAAGCATCGGGAAACCGAGCATGAGAGCTTGGTTGCCGATTTGAGTTGTTTTGTTCTATTTCTTCAATACCCCTATCTGTACAACCCATCCACTGTTCGATTTTAGGGGCGGATTCGCGAATCTGCTCCTATTTTTTGCGATCGCCATCAAATCAAAATCCCATGTGTAAAAATAGCGATCGAAAAGTTCTGAAATTACCGGAAGGAAGGATAGTTTGTCAATTTTATCCTTTGGAAATCTTATTTTGAAACAATTTTTATATGAAATTCGCTTGAATAAAATTCAATCACCCTTAGACCCCCGGCTTCGACAGGCTCAGCACAAGCTTGGCAAGGAGGACTTGCAGGGAATTCTGACCCAATTGAGTATCGATTGAAGTAAATCAAGCCTACAGCCGGATTTCATAGTATCAGGAATTCCGACGATTCCAGCATTTTTTTGCGATCGCGTACAGCCCCAGCAAGTTTCCTATTCGGTTTTGCACAACTGACAGTGTTGTATCGCAGTTACCAAACTAGAAAAAAATAAAAGCTAGCCAGCGAGGAGTTTCGCTGGAAGCGATCGCTGTTTAGGAGGATTGTCATGGCAACCAACAAACAGAGCCAAAATCCCCAACAGGAGCAAACCCCTAAAAAATGGCCACCGTTTAAAACCATTGGTGGGTGGTTGCTTGTGGCTGCCACTATTTCTCTATTGGGCATGGCTTTAACAGCTGAAAATGCCAAGCAAGTCCCCTACAGTCAATTTTTGCAGCAAGTGAAAGCCGGTCAGGTGGAAGAAGCTACCATCGGACCGGACAAAATTCAATACCAACTCAAATCCAGTGCGGTTAAGGAAACAGAAACCTCGCCCAACCGCGTAACCCAGACAGTGCCCATGGATGATGACCTCCCCGAACTATTAGAGCAGCACCAAGTAGAATTTTCAGCTGCTCCCCAGAGCAACAATTGGTGGCTGGGTATGCTGAGTTGGATACTGCTACCGTTGCTGTTTCTGGGCTTGGGCTATTTTCTGGTTAGCCGACAACAAGCGGCTGGCGGTGGTCCAGCAGCGCTGGCAGCTGGTAAAAGCAAAGCCCGCATTTATTCTCAGGGCAAAACCGGCGTGCAATTTAGCGATGTTGCCGGTGTCGATGAAGCCGTTGAAGAATTGCAAGAAGTCGTGGACTTTCTCAAACATGCCGATAAATACCGCCGCGTTGGTGCCAAAATTCCCAAAGGCGTTTTGCTGACAGGACCGCCCGGTACTGGGAAAACGCTACTAGCCAAAGCCGTTGCCGGCGAAGCTGATGTTCCGTTTTATAGCATTTCCGGCTCCGAGTTCATCGAAATGTTTGTTGGCGTAGGAGCTTCGCGCGTACGCGATCTGTTCCAGCAAGCCAAGCAGAATGCTCCCTGCATCGTCTTTATTGACGAATTGGACACCCTGGGCAAATCCCGTGGTGGTAGCGGTACGATGACCGGCAGTGGTGGCAACGACGAACAGGAGCAAACCCTCAACCAACTTCTCAACGAAATGGATGGCTTCGATCCCAACAGTGGTGTCATTGTTTTGGCTGCCACCAATCGACCTGAAGTTCTGGACCCAGCCCTGCAGCGACCGGGACGTTTCGATCGCCGCATTTTGGTCGATCGCCCGGACAAACAGGGGCGCAAAGCCATTTTGAACGTGCATCTGCCCAATGTCCGTTTGGCTGATGACGTAGGCATCGATACCCTGGCTAGCCGTACCTCCGGTTTTGTTGGTGCCGATTTGGCTAATTTGGTCAACGAAGCTGCCCTGCTGGCAGCGCGCCAAAACCGCGACGCCGTGACCATGGCTGACTTTAACGAAGCAATCGAACGCGTTGTCGCCGGACTGGAGAAAAAATCCCGCGTCCTCAACGAGCAAGAGAAAAATACCGTAGCTTACCACGAAGTTGGACATGCCATGGTCGGCTCGCTCATGCCCGGTGCCGGTCAGGTAGAAAAAATCTCCATCGTGCCTCGCGGTATGGGGGCTTTGGGTTACACGCTACAAATGCCGGAAGAAGATCGCTTCCTCATGGCAGAAGACGAGTTGCGCGGCCGCATTGCCATTATGCTGGCTGGGCGCTCCGCTGAAGAGTTAATTTTTGGCAAAGTTTCCACAGGGGCAACCGACGATATTCAAAAAGCCACCGATTTGGCCGAGCGCTGCGTCACGCTCTACGGCATGAGCGACAAACTGGGACCGATTTCGTATGAAAAACCGCAGCAGCCGTTTCTACCTGGTGCAAGTCCGCGCCGTGCGGTAGGTTCCAAGGTCACTGAAGCTATCGACAACGAAGTCAAAACCATCGTCGATGGTGCCCATCACATGGCGCTCAAGCTCTTGAAGCACAACCGCGAGCTACTTTCGGAGACAGCGCAAATGCTATTAGAAGAGGAGGTCCTGGAGTCAGATGCATTGGCACGGCAGCTGGAGCGCATCGAAACATTGCCAGAGGTAGATGAATGGTTGCGCACGGGCAAGCTGCCCCAGGACGAGCCGTTGCTACAAGATGAGCTTGTGAACGATTTAAAAGCTGTCTAAATGTCAGCTGCGTCCAATGAGTTAGGGCATGGAAACCTAAAAGGTACAAGCACAATCGAGCAAAAACCTTTTTTGTCGGGTGGAAACGATCCCTAATCCCAAATCCGATTTTAAAACCACAAACGTGACTGCAACTGTCCCCTTTAGAAAGTTGACTATAGGGGGGTTCTCGGTTGTGACTTGCGGGTCTTCACAGTGCGGATTTGGATTATTCCATTTCTGACAAAAGGCGATTGTTATAGATACTGCCAAATCCCCCTTGTGAAGGGGGATTTAATATCGATCTATTACACAATTTTAAAAAAATAATAGAACCAGCTATCTACCTATTTGTCCTTGCTCTTGGGCTCGTACTCCGTACAAGTTTCGCAGGGTCCAGAGGGATTGACAGCGCATAGCAAAAACGAGGAATGGGCATTAAACCTACAAGTGGATCTTTTATCGGGTTTTCCAGAAAGGAGACGCATCCGCTGTTCGTAAGCTTCCTTTTGGCGTTTGATTCGGGCGTACGTTTGCAAGCGCATGCGTTGGTAAAGCGTATGTAAAGAAGCAGACATAATGAAAACTGTTATAGAAAATTGTTGCCTTTATTTGTAGTATCTCGTTTTTTTCTGAGAAATTCCGCCTCTAAATGGCGGGTCTACTGCTTCAAAATAATAAGTTTTTTTAAGAATGTTGGGATTGCTGAAAATGCCTGGCATAGCAACGATCGCTGCTCAATTCCATAACGAAGAAATTCCGTGGTAAGATAATTGCCCAACACCATCGGTTCTGGTGGAGACCAGCCATCAGAAGCAATGGGGAAAGCCCGGTGCGAGTCCGGCACTGTCCCGCAGCTGTGATGGGATTGTAGCCAATCCTGAAGTCAGAATGCCCGCCGGTGGTTGGTTGTATTGTTTGTGTCCACATCTGCGAGGTACGGATGATGGGAATTTTTATGGATGCCAGTTGCTCGTTTTTGCCAACAATTATTCTTGTTGTTGTAGCGTTTTTCCATTTATTTAAAATTTGCTGGGTAAAGACAGCGATACTTTTTTTATTTGTTTCCAGAACTGCTTTGCGACCTCGTTTGCCAATCCCATCTAGCGATCGCTGCTCGCTGGATTTTTCCCGCTACGAAAGCCAATGAAAGCAACGAACTGCCCTTTCGCGGACCGATACCTACAATCTTGGTATGGCTTAGGAAACGCCCAATCGCTTCTATGCAACGTTGCTACTGCACGGTGTCAGCTTGGGGAAACGTTCTACATTCTAGATTCTAATACGGAATCCGCACTGCAAAAACCTGAAAAAATGGCAGAACTTCCCGATCGTTTTCTTCCCCCTCTTCCCCGTCTTTCTATGGAAAATGTAGTTTTCTCATGTCGGATTTGGTATAACTTGCTGGGAGCGATTTTCCCTACTCGCGTGCTAGCTTGGTTGGTTTTTTGATTTTGTTTAATGAGGCTCGAAATTTATGCTGATTCAAACACGCCACCTCACCGCTGGATACGGCAACGACCCGGTTATTGACGATGTTCGATTCGCACTCCATCGGGGCGAGTGGGTGAGTATTGTCGGGGCAAATGGTTCGGGCAAATCTACCCTATTGAAGTGTTTGAGCAAACAGCTATCCCCACGGCAAGGCAGTGTGGTTTTGGATGGCAAAAGCATCCATCGTTTGTCGCCCAAAGCGATCGCAAAAAAGCTAGCCTTGGTTCCCCAACATCAGGATGCCCCTGATGGGTTGACGGTCAATCAGTTGGTGGAAATGGGGCGCACCCCGTATCAAGCTTGGTGGCAGTGGGATTTGGATTGGGAAAATCGCTCTCCGGTGGAAACAGCGTTGGTACAAACGCAAATGCGTCACTTGCGCGATCGCCCTTTGTCAGCTTTATCGGGGGGAGAGCGTCAAAGGGCCTTTTTGGCGCTGGCTTTGGCACAAGATCCCCAGGTGTTGTTGCTTGACGAACCAACCACATTTTTGGATATTCGCTACCAGTTGGAGTTGCTGGCGTTGCTCAAACGCTTAAAACAGCAGCGGGAACTGTCTGTGGTGACGGTTTTGCACGATATGAATTTGGCAGCTCGGTACAGCGATTGCTTGGCTCTGATGCACAACGGCAAAATTTGGGATACGGGCACTCCCGAACAAGTGCTGACCCCGAACAATATTGCCAGTACCTTTGGCGTGGAAGTGGCGATCGCGCATACGCCTGTAGGTTTGCAAATTGTTCCCTTGGCTCCTTGCAGCGATGAAGGCAACGGTAGCGATCCCCAGGAAAATAGCTCTTTCCTTTCTACTGTTTGAGGAAAACCGCTTTGGTAGGATGGACAATGCCCGCCCTCCTATGGTGGTTTTTATGGATGCTGCGGTATGGGGGAGCTACTAGCCAAAATTGGAGATTTGGTATATAATAAAGGGAACATAGAGTGAGGAAACTCGCTTGTAAAAAAGGGGGAGTTTAATAGGACACTCCATCCCAAACATCCAACCTGCACGAAAATATTTTGATTATTTTTGCCCTGCCTAGATGTTTGAGCGAAACGTCCGCAATCAAATTGCAATTTCCCCTTTCCCGGGTACCGAGGAAAAACTTTTCCTGGGCACCAACTTTTCATGAATTTGTATTTAAATTTACCGCCACGAGGGAATTTTGTCAAGATTTTTTTGTCTCGATCGAGATATAGTTATCCAGCGATCGCGAGGCAACGCCAAACAAACGCGATAATATATTAGAAAGTTTTATTTCATGGTTGGTCGATGGGCGTAACACTCGATCCCCTTAAGCTCAGCATTTTATTTTTCCTAGCATTGGTAATTTTCCTGGGATTTCTGTTGGTTGCCGGGTTGTCGTATTTGCCGCTATCGAGACTGTTCGATGCGCTGGTAACCCGCTTTTCTCCCCAAGACATTTACCAGGAAATTGTAGTGCCCTACCGCATTTGGTTGACCTTGACCGTTATCGCCATTGTTTTGGATACGGTCGTGGTTGCCCTACCCAATCCAACTTGGCTGAACTGGCTGGAATTTCCCATTGGCATTTTCATTGCTTTAAATGTCATTATTTTGGCTTTTCAACTGTTTGAAAAATTATTTAACAATTATTTTCTCGGCGTTGCCTTAGAAGACCGTACCAAAATCAACAGCGAACTCATCGCTCTCGGTCAATATTTAGGCAAAGCCACCATTGTTTTAAGCATTATCTTTTCCTTTTCCCAAACGCACCACATCAACCTCATTGGTTTGGTTGCTAGCTTGGGGGTAGCTGGGGCAGCGATCGCTTTTGCTTCCCAGAAAATTATCGAAGAAGTGCTTTGGAGTATTGTTCTGTTCCTCGATCGCCCCTTCAGCGTTGACGAATATATCCACTTACCCGACCGCACTTTAGGAAAAGTAGAATCTATAGGATGGCGTTCTACCAAAATTCGGCTTTCCGGAAAAAATACACTTGTTATTATTCCCAACAGCCATTTAGCTCAAGACCGCATCGAAAATCTCACCAGAGCCAAGCGCGTTATTTCCATGGTGACCCTACGATTTTTCCACAGCATGAGCGAACAAGAAAAAGCTCTGATTCAAGATTTAATTGTAGACAGCGCCAGCGATATTTTAGGCATCGACCACGATTTAACCCAAGTAACCTTTCAAGAGATCGTCGATCGCGAAGGGCGAAATTGCGTTCGCGCCCAAGTCATTTTCTTTATTTTAGGAACCACAGAAGGTTCCATGGAATTGCGTCGTGGTTTGCTCGAAATTGCGCGGGAAAATATGACACAGAAATTGCAAACACATGGCATTACTTTTGACTGCGAGCAAAGTACCGTTGATGTGGTACAGCCGATGAATATCTAAGCCACCTTTCAATATTGGATAAACTTTGAAACGCCAATCGAAATACTTTTCCGGTACCTATGCTAATACCATTTCTAGAAAACAACAATCGTCTTGAATTTTTCTGATTACCTCGGTAGGTAGTAGGGGCGCAACGCCTGAGCGACCCCACAAAAACGTTTTGATTGTCTCTTGCCCAAAATTAAAGAAATGGTATAACCAACTTATGCAGCTTTTAGAAGTTGTTAATATTGAATGGGATCTCCTGCGGGATGTTCTCGAACTAATGTTACGCTTGGCACTGTTTTCTCTTGGTGCCGCAATTTCGCCTTTTATCGGGCGATCGTTTCCACGTACATTGTGGAAATTTTTGCAACTGCTGCAACGCTACGTAGAAATTGATGCCAAACATACATACGAGCAATTTGTCACGCCTTTTCAGAATTTAATTACCATTGCCGGTACATTTTTCTTCATCGCTCTTTCCCTGAATTGGCTGTTGCCCTACGAAGAACTTTATAAATTCCTAGGTTTTTTCATATACCTAGCTTTATCCGTTACCATGGCATGGACAGCCTTGAAACTAGCCCGACAGATTATCCGTCGTACTGTTATTAATTTAGTACAGCGTTGGTTCGGCGAAGTAAACGAAGTCGTTCTCATTTTTGAGACCTTAATTTACGTAGCTATTGTCTTGTTCGCCCTGATTGTTTTTGCCATCGGATTGCAAGTAAATCTCGTAGCGTTGGTTACTAGTTTGGGAATTAGCGGTGTTGCCGTTGCCTTTGCCGCCCAACAAACCCTCAGCCGGTTATTTGGTACTTTGGAAATTTTCCTCGATCGCCCTTACCGACCCGGCGAATACATCCGGGTGACCTTCAATCCCCATGCCGAAGATGCCTACGGTCGTATAGAAGCCATCGGCTTGCGTTCCACCAAAATTCGTCTGGTGGCAAAAAATACGATTTCCATCGTGCCTAACTCCTTCATGGCAAGTACCAACATTGAAAATATTAGTCGTGGGGATAAATTAATGGCACTACTGTGTTTGGATTTTGAGCGGATGCTATCGGAAGGAGAACAAGCTTTGGTCAAACAAATTGTGGAAGAAGCCACCAAAATATTTTGGGGGTTCAATCGCGCCAGTACCAGAATTCAATTTTGCCCCACCCAAACCCAAAAACAAACCCGCGCCCGGATTATTTTATTTATCTCCAGTGCCGACCAAAGTTCCTTAGGCTTGCGCAAACGCCTGCTAGAACTAGCCAACCACGCGATCGCTGAAAAATTAGCGAACTACGGCCTGCATTTTACGACCCCAGAACCTATGGTATATATTGACTCGCCCATGTCACTATAGTCCAATAAAATCCTTCTGCATCCGATTTCGTTGTTTCTATACCAAGATAGCAAACCATGAATCCCCAATCTCAATCAGAACCAAGTTCCCAACCCAGCCAATCCGAAGAATCTTTTCCCGAACATCCTCCCGAATTTCAACAGGAACTAGAACGATTGGAGGGAAGATTAGAACGCCTGCGTGGATTGGCACAAACATTAGTAGGTGGTTTGGCGATCGCCCTGGTCATTTCTATTGGTATTTCCGGTTGGTTTGCCTATCGTTCTTTGCTACAAGAACGTATCAATCGCAAACAAGCCGAAGCCGCCGAACAGACAGATTCAGAAATCAAAGAAAGACTCGATCGCTTGGAACAACAACTGCAAAGCCAACAGCGACAAGTGGACCGAATTAACGGGCAAATTCCCCAACAAATGGAAACGCTTACCAATTCAGTGGATGCCAACCAACGCCAACTGCAATTGCTGCAGGAACGAATCGATCGAATCGAAAAAAAAGTTACCGAATCCAGTCAATCAGAAAACGGGGAAAACAAGAACAACAATAATTAAACAGCCCTAGCGATTATTGTTGTTTCTGGGATTCCATCGATGCCTTAGCTTGTTGGTGTCGGATGGGAACTTCGATAACAAATTTGGTTCCGCGATCGCTCGCAGAAATGCATTTCAGATCGCCGCCGTGTTTGTTGCAAATAATTTGATAGCTAACCGATAGCCCCAATCCCGTTCCTTGACCGACCGGTTTGGTCGTAAAAAAGGGGTCAAATACTTTATTTTGCAAACTTTTAGGAATGCCCGGTCCATTATCAGCAATTTCAATGCAAATGTAGTCGTTTTTTGGGGAAGAAATGTCATGGTCTTGGCTGGTTCCTTCCTGATAGCTAGTGGTAATTGTAATCCGACTGGGATTTTCTTGAATTTCAGCGGATTGACGTTTGGCATCCCGTTCTTGCAAAGCATCAATGGCATTGCTAATCACATGCATGAACACTTGATTGAGTTGCTGGCCATAGCATTCCACGTTGGGGAGATGGCCGTATTGTTTTTTGACTTGAATCGCAGGGCGATCGCTGGTAGCTTCCAAGCGATTTTGCATAATTGACAAAGTACTATCCAGCCCCGCATGAATATTAAAAAGTTTTAATTCTGCCTCATCGTGGTGGGAAAATGTACGAAGCGATTTTACGATATCCCAAATTCTCTCCGAACCCAATTTCATGGAATTCAATAAATTGGGTAAATCTTCCAACACAAATGTCAAATCGATTTGATGGATTTTTTCTTGAATCGCTTCTGTAGGATAGGGATATTCTTCTTGATACAGATGCAGCAATTCCAACAAACTTTGCATGTAATCCTCTAAATAGGGAAGATTACCGTAAATGGCATTAATAGGATTGTTAATTTCGTGGGCAATCCCTGCCACCAGTTGCCCCAAACTGGACATTTTTTCCGATTGAATCAGTTGGGCTTCCGTTTGTTGCAGTTCGTGCAGCGTTTTTTGCAACTCACTGGTCTGCTGGCGCAATCGCGCTTCGTTGCGACGCACAGCTGCTTCCGCTCGTTTGCGATCGGTGATATCTTGTTCTTCAACCAGGAAAACTTGTTCTCCTGTAGCCGGATCTCGGGTCAGCCGCGCTTCGATCCGATGCCACCTGACCCCCATTAGAGTCCACATTTGCGCTTCCGTTCGGAACAGTTCCCCTGCCTGCAAGCAATTCACCGCCGCTTGGGCAACCTGCCGATCCACAAAGCATTGTTGGAAAATTTCTGGTTTCGGTTGAATTAAAAAATTGCCGTAACAGCTACTAGCAGCTGGATTTTGGGAAATGGGAGTGCCATCCGTGCTATACAGGGAAATCAAAACCGTAGTATGGCGCATGGCTTCAATGGCACGCAAGGCCTCGCGGTTTTGCTGTTGGGAAACTACTTGTTTTCCCTCCACCAGCATGGCTAAATACTCTTTATCAATGGTAATTCCGGAACAAACGCACTCGATGGTGACGCTTTTGCCTTTGGGATAAAATGTCCACTGTTCTACCACGGTTTCTCCCTGGCGAAAGTGTTCTAAGTAATTGGTTAGACGAATTCTGGTGGCATGGGAAGCATCGCTAAAATCCCGATTTAACAATTCTTCGTGGCTGGCAGCATCCCACAATTCTACAGCAGCTTGGTTCGCCCACCACATTTTCCAAGCATGGGGATCGAAAATCCAAATGGGCGTTTGCAGCCTTGCCAAGAGATTTAACTCAGACGACGTTATGGGGGATTTGCTAGGGAAAAGCACGATGGCAAAGGTTTTCTAGAAATAGCAACCAAAAACAAAATGAAAGGCTAAACAATTGAGTGGTTTGTGGCAGGAGAGTTCCAGCTGTTTGGCGGCAAATGGTTCCGAATTTTGCTGGTAGCGTGCCAACTGCAAACGTTCTATATATCGGGGATTGGGGCTGTTTGTTCCCACCAAGGCCCTCTGAAGCAACTATATAGGGTCGTGGCAACTTTCCACAACCGCAAGAAAACGGACAATGTGACCAGCCATCTCCTACGGGAATGCTATACGCTAGTATATTCGCTTAGGGAAATTTCCGTAAAATTGCGGTTGTTTTTTGGTATTTTCTGAATATTTTAACCAATCCGTCGCGATCGCGTCAGTGTATCGCGAGTGTATAATGAAGCATAAAAGCGTTTGGAGGTGGAGGAAGATGGCGACAATGGAGAGATAAATATTATGTGCAACTGGTTGGTTGGCGATCGTCCGATCTTCCATGCTCCTGTGCTGGCGATCTCCTTAACTTAAGATTGCTAAAGATCCTAGAAGGCGTATTCGTGTTAAATTATATAATAGAAACTAAAAAGGTAAGGAAATTCAAAAATCGTACTTGCTAGTAGATGGTTTAACCATATTTAGATTTTTGGCTGGTTGAAAAGCAGTGGAAAACTGTGTCAGTGGTTGGCTGGAAATACCATCGGAGAAAGGAAAGCCATTTATTTGTTCGTAGCTAGATATGGACCGACCATGGTTTTAAAAGATCGTACAGTAGATTTTTGCTTTAATATTTGGCAACAAATCATTGGGTTAATCCTTTAGCGGCGAGCTTTTTACTTGCGAAATTGTTATGGGCAGCAGCAAAACAGCCTATTCGCAGACAATTTAGAAGCAAGAATTTAGAAATTTCGTGTCGGATCGTCAGGGAAGCCAGTCAAAATGAACTCACTACCAACACCAAAAAATTCATCCATATTTTTATACCATCCCTCGATCGCTCTATATTTCCGTTTTCTTATTGTATAGTTATTTCAAAAATAAACAGCAAAAAGTAACGTCAAAATTGCTGGATTTGAACTCATTTGCAGTATTGTGAAGTTCTTTTTGGAGGTAAGATATGAATTATGCTGCTCCTCCTGCCAGCATTGAGAACTGGCTGCAAGAAACGCTATCCACTTTACCAATTAACTTGCAGATTGAGTTTTGGGATTCCCACAGACTTCTCATTCAAGGTAATAAAGAACGAAGCGAACCTACCTTAACTTTACGAATTTACCATCCTGGGGTGTTGCGTGCTTTGCTGTTGCAGCGAGATCCTTTGGTACTAGCAGAAGCCTACCTGCAGGGATTTTGCGACTTTGTGGGGTCCATCGATGCCTTGTTGCTGTTTCGACAAAATTTACCCCAAGTTGCGCGCAAACCCGTCCAAACTGTAAAAACTTGGCTGCAAGCCATTACCCTGCCACCGCTGCCATTTTCTAACAAAAACAACAATTTTTGGAACTTTTGGCAACCCCGCCACCGCCAGCAAGACTTGGAAGCGGTACAATTTCATTACGATTTGGGCAACGATTTTTATCGTCTGTGGCTCGATCCGCACATGGTGTACTCTTGTGCCTATTTTCCTAACAAAAATGCCACATTAGAGCAAGCCCAACAAAACAAACTCGATACTATCTGTCGCAAACTGCAACTGCAACCCGGCGAAACCTTGTTAGATATTGGTTGCGGTTGGGGATCGCTGTTGCATTGGGCAACCACGCGCTATGGTGTAAAAGCTTATGGCATCACCCTCAGCCAAAATCAAGTAGACTACAACCGCCAGTGGATTGCCCAACAGGGATTGCGCGATCGCATCCAAGTTGAATTGCGAGACTACCGGGATTTGCCCGCCGAACCCACCTTCGACAAAATTGTTTCCGTGGGCATGGTAGAACACGTGGGCATTCAAAACTATCCTACCTACTTCCAAAGTGCCTTATTGTGCCTGCAGCCGGGTGGTTTGTTCCTCAACCACGGCATTACCTGTACCCAAAAACAAAACCAATCCGATGCCGGCGAACGATTTATCCACCGCTATATCTTTCCCAACGGCGAGTTGGCACGTTTGTCTACCGTACTGACAGCAGCGGAAGATGCTGGCTGGGAAATTGTCGACGTAGATGCCTGGCGACCCCACTACGCCAAAACCCTGCGTCATTGGGCGCACAATCTAGACCAACAGCGCGATCGTGTTTTGGAACATATCGACGAACGCTGGTTGCAACTGTGGAAGCTGTATTTGCTAGGTTCGGCAGAAGGCTTCGAGCGCAACTACATGGGAATTTCCCAAACCTTACTGCGCCGCCAAGCCGATGCCCAATGGAATCTGCCCCTCACTCGATGCGATTGGCTTTGCTAAACAAACGCCAAACAACTGCGGTCAAATCGCGTTAAACTTGAGCAGATTGCCCTTAGCGATAGCCGGAACACATTTACCAGCAAAACCATGACCACACAGGTAAACGATTTGCAAGAGCAGTTGGAAGAACTGCGCCGCAATGCCCAAGACGCGATCGCGCAATGCCAAAATCTAGATGATTTAGAATCTCTACGGGTCAACTATTTAGGAAAAAAAGGACAGCTGTCGCAAATATTGCGCAATCTGGGCAAATTAAGTCCGGAAGAACGTCCAAAAATTGGTGCGATCGCCAACGAAATCAAAGAAACCATCCAAAATAGCTTGCAGCAACAGCGAGAGGCCCTGGAAACCGCCCAAATTGAGGCAAAACTGCAAGCAGAAGCCCTCGACGTTACCATGCCGGGGGTCTATCGCCCCCAAGGAAAAATCCATCCTCTCAACGGTGTCATCGATCGCATCATCGATATTTTCGTCGGATTGGGATATACCGTCGCCTCCGGTCCGGAAATCGAAACCGACTACTACAACTTTGAAGCCCTCAACACTCCCGAAGATCACCCAGCCAGGGATATGCAGGATACCTTCTATTTACCAGGCAACAAACTCCTGCGTACCCATACTTCTTCGGTGCAAATTCGCTATATGGAACGCCACCAACCTCCCATGCGCGTGGTTGCCCCTGGCAGGGTCTACCGTCGGGATACGGTGGATGCTACCCACTCGGCGGTGTTCCATCAAGTAGAATTGCTGGCGGTAGACGAAGGGCTGCGTTTTACCGACCTCAAAGGCACCATCCACGAATTTCTCCGGCAAATGTTCGGCGATTTGCCCCTGCGGTTCCGCCCCAGCTATTTCCCCTTCACCGAACCCTCGGCAGAAGTAGACATCCAGTGGCAGGGCGACTGGTTGGAAGTGTTGGGTTGCGGCATGGTAGACCCCAACGTCTTGGAAACCGTCGGTTACGATTCGGAAAAATATACGGGATTTGCCCTGGGATTGGGCGTAGAACGGTTTGCCATGGTCTTGCACCAGTTAGATGATATTCGCCGTTTGTACAGCAGCGACTTGCGATTTCTCAACCAGTTCTAGGCACGACTTTGTGGGAGGGTTACAATTGCATTGAAAAAACCCTCCCCATTTCCACAAGGAAACTGTTGTATGTTAGAAGAACAAAACGCCCCCCAACCCGTCAAACCCCAATACAATGGCGTTTTTATTTTAATTGCGATTAATTTAATTTTATTTATCCTGGATGAATTTCTCCAAATTGGGCTGATACGAAATAATTTATACCTCAATCACGCCCGCCCCCAATGGTATCAGTTCGTTACGTCTATGTTTTGCCATGCCAACTGGGCACATATTTCGGGGAATCTCTTCTTTTTGTATATCTTTGGCAAGTTGGTGGAAGAGGAAGAAGGCTTAACGGGAATTTTGGGTAGCTATCTCATTTGTGGGTTGGGTGCCAATTTGGTTAGTTGGTGGTTGCAACCCAATATTGTTTCGTTGGGCGCTTCGGGCGCGGTTTTTGGCTTGTTTACGGTTAGTATTTTGCTGAAATTAAGCTGGAACTGGCGCAATCTGCTGGAAATTTTAATTCTCGGTCAGTTTGTTTTGCAGCGCGTGCTTTTTGAAATTCAGAACTTGGGAGAGGGGGGGAATATCAATCGTATTGCCCACCTCAGCGGTGCTTTGGTGGGCGTGGTTTTTGTTTTGTTGTTGATGCGCTTTTCTAGCTCATCCAATCGTAACAAGGATTAATCTACAATCGCGCTACGACAACCGTTTTTCTAAATACTGTCCTACCATTTGCTGTTCGCCAGAACGGGAAATGACTGTTTGGCGGGTGCGGTATTTGTAGGAGATTTGCTTGATTTCTTCTTCAAAGACCGAGCCTTGGTATTCGGTTTTCAAGCATAACGTATTGGGTTGCAGAAAATAAAAGGTGGCGGTAACGGGTTTGGAAGTGGCAAAACCGCGATCGCGATAAAGAATATTACCGGCAGCACCGAAAATGGTAGAACCGGAAGAAGCTTTTCTACCGGAAAGCGTATAGTTACTCTCCCAGCTTACTTCGGCGCCACAAACCAGTTCTGTAGAATTTGGCAGTTGGTGTAGCTGTGCTAGATGCTTCAGTTCTGCCGTTGCCGCTTCTAAAAATCGTACGGTAATTTTACTGGCTACTTCTTGCGCCTCTCCATCTGGCAACGTGTAGTAACGTCGTTGCGAATACCATTTTCCTTGGGATTGACGGAAAAAATCAGCAATTTGCTGTTCGTTCGCTATCTGGGTGGATTTGACAGTTGCATTCATGAATGAAAAAGCCTCGTGCTTGGTTTCTACAAGGCAAGACCAAGATTTTGTCCAGCCCTTTCCTTCAAATTGTAACATTACTTAATATAAAGCAACGTTATTTATTTCCATGTGAAACGAAAACTCTCTTAAATTCCGTAGCTAAATTTACATGGCATCTAAATTGTTAGGTGTAACGTTGTCGCCATGCCAACTTCCACCAAGAAACAAATCGAAAGCCAACAATACAGAGGCATTTGGGCATAGAAAAAACCAAAACCAGCAAAGGCAGTCCCATCCACCGAGAAATGCGTTTTCTACCTGTATTGGTTGCTTTTTTTAGGAAAGTTTTCTATTCTATTTGCAGCAAAAGCCACAGTTCTGGTCTGGGCTGCTTTGTCGTTTTGAGCAACTAATAGAGAATCTGTAGAAAGATCGAGGCGTATATGACAGTTTTTCCAAAAAATTTCAACTTTTTGCAGGAAAATCCCAATTCGTCGATCTTCAAGACCTGTAGCGTGCAATTGCAACTATACCTAGTTTTTGACCCCCCTCTAGAGAAAACTCTCCAACGGGGAAAATAGGAGATTCCAGGCAAACAGAGATTTGACGTTCTGAAAACCAACTTTAGATTTTTTTGTAAAAGTTAAATAAACCCGAAATTTGGAAGAGTATTTCGTATTTCGTTTTTACTATAGATAAAGAGAAAATAGCAGGAGGGCTGTTCGCAGCAATTTATGGATTCCCTACAAGTTCAAGTCACCAATTTAAGCCGAAAGGTAGACGCGCTCTATCAAATTACAGAGCAACTCTCCCAGAAAATGTCGGAGATTTTAGCTGAGACTCCAGTGCAGCAACATGCAACGGTAGAGGCTACCCAAAATACTCAACTTCCATCTACTGAAGAAAGTGCCACTCAGCAACCAACAAAAAACGATGCCACCCATCTATTTGATGAATACAAAGGCATCCTCCTGGAGGAAACCAGCGACTTAGAAGGTGGTTACCACCAAGGAGACAATTCCATTACCCCAGAAGTGCAAGTTCAACGCTTAACCGCTCAACTAACGGCAGCCTACAACCGCATTGCCGTTTTAGAAGAGCAGTTGCTTTCTATGCGAAATCATTCCTAGACCTGGCGGGAAAATCGTGCAGCCAAAGATTCGATAGCGTGCAGCAAATCCGATTGGTGCCATCCCCGGTACAGATGGGCTGCAGCGGCACAACCGCCAGCCCCCATCCCTTCTTTAACATATCCCAACTCGTAAGCTCGCAGTTGCGGATATATAGAACGAGCAAAACTAAGCTGAGTAGAAACAAAAGGTACAGGAAATAGCATTTGGGCAAGCCCCACCGTATCCGCACTGGCATCGGCTACCACCCAGCGTGTTGTGCCGACGACAACTTGTTTCGGATCCCACCAAATGCTGTCAGCCTCAGCGAGGGCACTGGCTAAAGCATATACAGCCAGCATTTGCGTGCCACCGGCTAACAACACGCCACTGGTGCGACTAGCCGCCAGTGCCATGCCCGCAACGACAATTTGCATGGGATCGCCTACCGACGCTACAACTTCCAAGGGCGAACCTGCATCCAAAACCATTTCCCTTTTTTGTTGCGCTGTTTCCAACCCACTACGCACCACCATTTCTTTTTGGCTGTGGTTGCAAGTGGGGTGGCTGCTGTTGATTTTGCCGTAGGCTGCTTTTCCCAAGGCGGTCAGTACGGCTAAAGCCGTGGTTGTGCCTCCGACAACGCATTCACCAACAATCGAATAGCTATGTTGTGCTGCTAGTTTGGTTCCCCATTCCCATCCTTGCTGGAAGAGGTAGCGAACTGTAGCCAAATCCATGGCTTGCCCAGTGGTAAGACAGCGAGCTGGTTTCCCGTTTAGAGAAATATGGGGAACAGGTAACGATTGGGGCAATCCCGCATCAAACAAATACACCGGCAACTGCAAAGCTTCCACCACTGCCCGAGAAATCAAAACTGGCGATGCTCCTGCGGTTAGAGGCGGTAGCGGAAACTGGGGCGACCAGTCAGCGCCATAGTAGAGAAATTCTGCATCGGCGAGGGCGGTATATTTTCTATCTTCTGGGGTGGCACCAGCGGCAGAAATCCCGTCAATCAATCCCGTGTCGGTAAATCCCAAAACGCACACCATCGCAGGTTGTTTGCCAGCATAGCGATGCAACCATTGTTCCCCTTGAGCAATGTTGGTGTGAATTTGGATAAAATCAAAAGATTGGCTCATTTCAATTCAACTATAGACCAATAAATAAATTGCAAGTGCCTCTCAAAAAGCAAGCTCTGGAGGCACGGTTTCGTGGAGCGATCGCCCAAAACTCTTAAAAATTTTTAATGATTTTTCTCAGCAAATCGGACTAACGTAGCGTAAGTAAGCTCCATTGCTTTTGGTATAAATCGTAGATCGCTCGTCCACCTATAACGCAGAGAAATTTAACATGACTTGTAATCTAGCATCCCAATTACGCGAAGGCACCAAGAAATCTCACACTATGGCAGAAAATGTGGGATTTGTCAAGTGTTTCTTAAAAGGTGTCGTTGAAAAAAATTCCTATCGGAAACTGGTGGCCAATCTATATTTCGTATACACCGCCATGGAAGAAGAATTTGAACGCCACCAGAACCACCCCATTGTTTCTCAAATTTACTATCCCGAACTCAACCGCAAAGAAAGTTTGGAAGAAGACCTGAGCTTTTACTACGGTTCCAACTGGCAAGAAGAGGTCAAACCTTCTAAAGCCACCCAAGAATACGTAGCCCGCATTCGGGAAGTTTCCCAACAAGACCCGGAACTGCTCATTGCCCACGCCTATACCCGCTACCTAGGCGATCTCTCTGGGGGGCAAATTCTGAAGAAAATGGCCATGCGCGGCATGAACCTATCTGACGGTCAGGGTACGTCTTTCTACGAATTCGACCAAATCGAAGACGAAAAGGCATTTAAGGCTACCTACCGCAACGCTATGGATAGTTTGCCCTTCGACCAAAGCCAAGTAGATAAAGTTGTGGATGAAGCCAATTATGCCTTTAAACTGAACATGAATCTGTTCAAAGAACTAGAAGGCAATTTGGTGAAAGCTATCGGGCAAATGCTGTTCAATACCATCACCCGTCGCCGTTCTCGCGGCAGCACCGAGTTCGCTACTGCTGAGTAATCTCCAGCGGCAAGCAGGCTTGCACTGGGGAATTTTGTTGCTACAATCAAAGTAATTCCAAGCCACGCAATCGCTAACGGGTTGCGTGGTCAGTTGTATTGTCCCAGCTTCGTTATGACCTCCTCAGCGATCGCTTCTCAAACTCAGACAACCTACCCGGTTGTAGAAACGTTTGCCTCCATTCAAGGGGAGGGAGAATTTAGCGGTACCAGCGCCTTTTTTATTCGTTTGGGCGGCTGCGATGTGGGGTGTTGGTTTTGCGATACCAAAGAATCCTGGAACCCCAAACGCCACCCGCAAGTCGCTGTAGGCGATTTGGTACGAGAGGCGGTGGCAGCGCGACCGGCCATGGTGGTAGTTACAGGTGGGGAACCGCTAATGCACGATTTGTCTGGACTCACCCAATCGTTGCGCAAAGCTGGATTGCTGGTGCATTTGGAAACCTCGGGGGCCCATCCTTTAACCGGTACATTTGATTGGGTGACCCTCTCTCCCAAACGATTTAAACCGCCGGTTGCCGATATTTATCCCCATGCCAGCGAGTTAAAAGTGGTGGTTGCCAGCCAACAAGATTTAGAATGGGCTGAGGCCGAAGCTGCGAAAGTTGGCAACGCCGTTCGCTTGTATTTGCAACCGGAATGGGAAACAGCCGGTAGCGAACAGTTGGTTTTTGATTACGTATTGCAGCACCCGCAATGGCGCGTTAGCCTGCAAATCCACAAATTTTTGCAAGTGCAATGAAACCACGTGCTGTCGTTTTACTTTCTGGCGGATTGGATTCGGCGACTTCCGCTGCCCAAGCGATCGCCGATGGCTTTGAAGCGATCGCGCTGTCTTTTCGCTACGGTCAGCGCCACCAACGAGAACTGGAAGCCGCCAATACGATTGCCCGGCATTTGGGCATTGAAAAGCATTATACGGTGGATGTGCCCATTGGTCAGTGGGGCGGTTCTGCCCTTACCGACAGCGATCGAGATCTTCCCACCGAAGGGGTCAATCCCAATGCCATTCCTTCCACCTACGTTCCCGGTCGCAATACGGTGTTTATTGCGATCGCCCTTTCCTTGGCAGAAGCCGTTGCCGCCGAAACCATTTATTTAGGCATCAATGCCATTGATTATTCTGGCTATCCCGATTGCCGCCCCGAATATTTAGAAGCCATGCAAAAAGTAGCAGGATTATCTTCAAAAGTAGGGGTAGAAGGCAAACCGCCCAAATTGGTCGCGCCATTGGTACGCGATCGCAAAGCCGATATCGTTCGCCGCGCCTTGCAATTGGGGGTTCCCATTGCCGAAACTTGGTCTTGCTATCAAGGGAACCAACAACCCTGTGGTGTCTGCGATTCCTGTCGCCTGCGCGATCGAGGTTTAATCGAAGCTGGGGTGGCAGAGTTGGCAACGCCTACGGGAAGACAGTTGTATGCCGAACAAGGATAGCTGGACCCTCCTACACGCACAAATTCACCAAACTTTACGAGAGAAACAGCTTTTGCCCCGCCGCCAGAAGGTTTTGGTGGCGGTTTCTGGCGGTCAAGATTCTCTATGTTTGGCGAAATTGTTGCGGGATTTGCAGCCAAAGTGGGAATGGCAGTTGGGGATAGCCCACTGCGACCACCGCTGGCATACGGATGCGGGGATGGCGGAACATGTGAAAGCAATAGCGAATCGGTGGCAGTTGCCTTTTTATTTGAAGGTGGCACCAACCGGCAACGGCCAAGCCATCAATCCCCAAAGCGAGGCTGCTGCTAGAAATTGGCGCTACCAAGCCCTAAAGGAAATAGCAACGGAGGCGGGTTATGGCTATTTGGTGGTTGCCCATACCCTCAGCGATCGCGCAGAAACGTTAGTGTACAATCTGATGCGGGGGGCTGGTGCCGATGGTTTGCAAGCACTGACCTGGCAGCGGTCTTTACAGCCAAATTTGCAATTGGTGCGTCCTTTGTTAGAGGTTTCCCGCCAACAAACGGGAGAATTTTGCCATCAAATGCAATTGCCGGTTTGGGAAGACCCGCAAAACGACAATTTGCAATACGCTCGTACGCGCATTCGCCACCAGTTGCTACCGTATTTGCGATCGCAGTTCAATCCCAACGTAGAACAATCTTTAGCTCAAACAGCGGAATTGCTGCGTGCGGATGTGGCGTATTTGGAAGCAGCCGCCCGGGATTGGCGCCAGCGTGCCTATCGTGCGGAAAATGCTTTTGACCGTACGGTTTTGCAAGCAGCCCCTTTAGCTTTACAACGCCGTGCTTTGCGCCAATTTTTACAAGATGTGTTGCCCAGCGCGCCTCGCTTCGAGCATGTGGAGAAGTTGGTAGCTTTGATTGACGCACCCAACCGTTCGCGTACCGATCCTTTTCCCGGCGGTGCGATCGCGGAAGTTTCTGGTAGCTGGATTTTGTGGCAAGACGCTAAATAAAGAACCCCTGCGGTGGTAGGGGTAGGGGCTGCCACTGGATGCCATTATTTGTTTAAAGAAGAAGGTTCGAAATGCTTGTCGTGTTCCACAACAAAGACATTGGCATAGAGATTGGCGATAAACTGTTTTCCTTCTTGGGTTAGTTCCAAATACTGCAAAGCATCCCGAATGTAGGGAAAAACGCTACTCCAGTAAAATTTGGGATAGTTATCGCGCAAATCGTCTGGGTTTCGATACCCCAACGTTTTGTTCACTTCCGTTTCTTCAAACTCGTAAAATAAGGCAGGAACTTTCTTTAAATAGCGCGGATCGCTCAGCTGACCGATTAAATCGGCTGCCCTGACCAAACCTGGTACGTTGCGCGTATTTTGCCGGTCGGCCGCGTCGGGAACGGGAAATCGGGTGAGTTCAATATTTTTCTTGATGACCTCAGCGTTAATGAGACGGTGACCGCCGAAACGTTCGTCGATAAACAGTTTTCCTCGGTCTACGTGGTAGGGCGTTAGGGCCGCATCTGTGGAACCGCGTTCTAGGGAAATCATTTCCCCGTTGATACCGGTGGCGTACTCGCCTTTTCGATCTTGACGGCATACCCCTTTTACGTAGCCAATATCGTGGCACAACAGGGAAATCATCGTATGCAGCCAGTCTTCGCAAGAAACACCACCTTCGCGGATGTGTTTGCCCCGCAAAATTTCCTGCCCTACCAGGGTAACGAGAATTGTATGCTCCACATCGTGATAGAGAGCATCACTGTTGGCAATATTTTCCAGGGCCATCCTTCCCGCCCAGGTAATAATATCTGGGTAGTCAGGCTTGAGGCCGCCGTAAGTGTTGTGATACCCCGCTTGGAGGTAGCGGGTGAATTCTTCAATCAGGAGATTGGTGGAATTGAAGAACATGTTTTTTTCTGCCGCAAGTAGCGACCTAGAAGCATTTCGCTACGATGGCACCTTGAGCAGCGAAGTCGATCGAACTGCTGGTACCGGTCGGTTCGCGAAATCTAGGCATAAGGGATCGAGGGACCATCGCTGGTACTTTCCTCTACCATAACATTTCCCTTTGCAAGCGCCATCCGCTGGGGAAAAAGAGCATGGGTGCATCGGGGTATGGGGGCATGGGTGCATCGGGGCATGAGAGAAAACAATCGATCGTACTTTCCTATCTCTCAGGCTCGGTAAGCTCGGTACGCCCGGTACGCTCGGTACGCTCCCACACGCCACATCCTAAAAAGGCAACATCCTATCCCGTATTGCGCATGCCAGCGGCAATGCCATTGATGGTTAGCAAAGCACCGCGGATGAGTTCGCTTTTGCTGTACCGAGAATGTACCATACCGGCGGCACTGTTGGTTTCGTACTGGCGCAAGCGTTTCAGCAAGGAAGCTTGTAGCAATCCCAGGGGAATAATCGTGCGATTGCGTAGTTGAACGGAACGCTGCAAGCTGGGATCGCCGTCTAGCAAGCGTTGGTGTTGGGTGATTTCCAAGACCAACTTTTTGGTCAGTTGGTATTCGGCAGAAATTTGTTCGAACACCGCTTGAAATCGGGGATAATCTTCCTCGGAGCTAAGTTCGCGGACGTAGTGGTGGGCAATTTGCAAGTCTACTTTGGCCAGGGTCATTTCCACTTTGGAAATCACCATTTTGAAGAAGGGCCACTTTTGATAGAAGTAGCGCAGCAGTTTCATGTGTTCTTCTGGTTTTTGTTCCAGAAACTCTTGCAAAGCAGTGCCCACGCCGTACCAGGCTGGGACCAAAAAGCGGGTTTGGGTCCAGCTAAATACCCAAGGAATCGCCCGCAAGCTGCTGAGGTCTTGGTTGCCGCTGCGACGGCGGGCTGGGCGCGAGGAAATTTGCAGCTGGCTGATTTCGGCGATGGGGGTCACTTGGGTAAAGAAATCGATGAAATCTGGTTGTTCGTAAATTAAAGCACGATAGTGACGCCGCGATCGCGCTGCCAGTTCTTCCATGATTTCGTTCCAAGGTTCGATGTCGTCGAACCCGCTACCCAAAAGACTGGCTTCTAGGGTAGCAGAACTAATAATTTCCAAGTTATACAGCGCTAAATCGGGCAGGGAATATTTGGAAGCCAGCACTTCTCCCTGTTCGGTAATTTTAATGCGGCCGTCGATGCTGTTGCCTGGTTGGGCCAGAATCGCTTCGTAAGCAGGACCGCCACCGCGACCTACGGAACCGCCACGACCGTGGAAAATCCGCAGGTTGACCCCATAAGGTTCCACAATCGCCTGCAGGGATTTTTGGGCTTTGTGAATTTCCCAGTTGCTGCTGAGGAACCCAGAATCTTTATTGCTGTCACTATACCCCAGCATCACTTCTTGTAAATCCTGGGTCATGGGTTTGGTTGGTTGGGACTCTGGCGATTTGCCGCCGTGCAATAGGTCCCGATAAAGGGGCAAATCCATGAGTTGCTGCATGACCGAAGGTGCCCGTTTTAAGTCTTCTACGGTTTCAAAAAGGGGCACCACGTGCAAGGTTCCAGAACCACTGACTGGGTCGTATAGCCCCGCTTCTTTGGCTAGCAGCAAGACCTCCAGGATGTCGCTGACCTGGGTACACATGGAAATGATGTAGGTATGGCAAATATGCAAACCAAACTCTTGCTGCAGTCTCCGTACCACTCGCAAGGTTTCGATGATGTTTTGAGTGGTTTCGGAACTGGGAAATTCTGGCGGAATTAGGGGGCGACGGGTTTGCAACTCCGCAGTCAGCCACTCAACACGTTCGGCTTCGGAAAGTTCCGAGTAAGACTTGGGTAGAATTTGCAGGTACTCGGCAATTTCCGCGATCGCTTCTTCGTGGCGTACCGATTCCTGGCGAATGTCCAAATGGGCTAGATGAAAACCATAAATGGAGACTTGGCCGATCAGTTTTTCCAGTTCGCTACTGGCCAGTCCGGTTTCCTGTAAAGAACGCTGGATTAAATTGAGTTCCTCTAACAGTTCCTCGCCCCAACGGTAAATGGGAGGTGCGTTTTCTTGGGTAGCAGGATCCGGTTCTTGGGCGGTGCTATTTCCTTCGTAAAGCCGCCAGTTGCGCTCTTTGGTATTTTGGATCCGCTGCAACATGTAGCAAAGTTTCAAGCGATAGGGTTCCTGGCGGTAGCGAATGGCCAGTTGGTCGTACACTTCGCTCATTTGCAGGCGGTCTTTTTCCAACGATTCCAGCAGTTCTGGCAGCACGTCGCTCCAATGCAGGGACAAACTGAGCAATTCGGTCAGTTCTTGCAGGGATTTTTCGTATTTTTCCAGAACCAAATGGCGCTGATAGCAAGCGGTACGCCAGGTAATTTCTGGAGTTACCGAAGGGTTGCCATCGCGGTCGGACCCCACCCAGGAACCAAATTTACAAAAGTTATAGGCGGGCAGCTCCAAGCTGGGGAAATTGGCTTTTACTTCTTGTTCGAGGCGTTTGTATAGTTGGGGAGCTACGTCAAACAGCACTTCGTTGAAATAGTGCAGGGAATATTCTACTTCATCCAACACCGAAGGTTTGAATTGATGCAGCTCGTCGGTACGCCACCACAAGCCAATTTCTTCGCATAGTTGCTGTTTGAGAGATTCGACTTCGGTAGAGGTGGTGTTGCCGCTATATTCGGGGATGCCTTCTGCTTCGTCCAATCGCTTCATTAAGTAAGCAATGCGCCGCTGTTTGGTGCGAATCGTACGGCGGGCAATTTCGGTTGGGTGGGCGGTAAAGACCAAGCGAACGTCTAAGCGATTGAGTAACTGTTGAATGCGTTGCGGCGGTACGTTGAGGCGACGCAGCTTGGGCAGTAGCTTGCGAAAGGTATCTGATTTGTAACTGGTGGGATTGGCTTCGGATGTAGCTACGCTTTTGACTTCATTGAGGGTTGCCCACTTGCCTAGAAAAGATTCGGAGTTGCTGTGGCGTTGCTGTTGTACGCTGTTTTGTTGGGAACTTGTATCTCGGGTGGACCAGGTATCGGCGCGGCTTTCGCGTAGTTGTTCTCGCTGTTCGTAGTGTTGTTCGACAATGTTGATGAGCTGGAAATACAGGGCAAAGGCTCGGGCCATACGAATGGCGGAGTTGATGTCCAACTGTTGGACAACTTGCATGGCCTTGGATTCAGAAATTTTGGCAGGGGCTTGTCCTTCTGGCGATTCCAGCGACAGAATTTGGCTTAAAAGACTGGCTAAATCGGCACCACATTCTTGGTGAAGTACCGATTCCCAGAGCTGGGCCACCAAATTCAGACGGCGACGCAGCCACAACTCCGAAGATGTGGCCGGGAATGTCATTCCCGATTCTGGTGGCTGATGGCTGGTTGCATTGGCGATCGCTTCGTTATAAAACTGCATACCCTTCCCACATGAACCTGTTGTTAGCGAGGCAGTTCGACTATGGTCACCGCCAGGGGAATTTTCTCCCAATTTGGCAAGGGCAATTTGCCTGGTTTGCAGTTTGACGATATGGACCGCAAACTACAAGTGGTTGGCAATTGCGACGGTTTGACTATGCTTACCATAAATGGTTTCATCCAATCCGCTCCCATTGCCAACCGATGAAAATTCCCTAGCGACAGCCAGCAAGATAAAGTTCTTTGCTGGCGTAGCACCATTTGTTTTATTGTACGCTTTTAGTATCTCATCTACCTGCGCGATCGCAACCGGTTGTTTGCCAAATTTTGAATTTTCTAACCATCTGGCAGCCAGATGGACGAGGGAAAATAGGAACCTCCGAGTATGGGGGCATGGAAAATGGGAAAACAACCATCAATCGTACTTCTGAAACTCCCACGCTCAGTCGTTCCCAGACTCGATCGCTCTATTCTTCCTGAGAAACTTCCTGAGAAACTGGAGGAACATCTAAAATTGGCAACCGATCGCCGCGAAAAGCCTCTTCGCTGAGTTCTCCCAATTCATTGGCAAAATCTTCTACAGTACGTATCCCTACTGTAGCTATTAACATAGGAATAGTAGCCGTTGCCAATCCCAAATCGGCCAGCTCGGCAGCGATCGCTGCCAGGTCTTGGTCTTCCGGTTGGGAATGGTTGCTTTCTGGAACGTTGTTGGTAGGAGATGTCATAATTTGGTAACTTTTTTTTGAAATTTTGACGAACCTGACCTTTGATGTGCAGATGATGCCATCTATTGTAGCAATTCGTATGCTCTATCTTGGGCAAGCTACTCTAGAGGTCTTGCACTCCACTCAACCCCAACGCTGCTGGCCAAATTTCTATCCCCATGGTAAATCTCCATCAAGACGCCTTCGCTCAGGCCCATACTTCCCTTCAACAGTGGGTTTGTCATACCTTACAAGTACCTTTCCATCAAGTACGGGTACGAATAAGGGGAACCCAGTTGGAAGTTTGGCTACAAGGTTATCCCTGTCCTCCTATAGAACACATGCTGAGCCAGCTTACTGACGGATGGACGATTGCCCAACAAAATCGTCAGTTACCGGCAGAAACAGCAGCGATCGAACGGATATTGCTCTACGGATACCGCAACCAGCTCCCCCAACACGAAGATCGTCAGCAGCAACAAGATCGTGCATGGAAATTGGAGGTAGCCGTGACCCCCTCCTACCAACAAGCAGCTTCCAGTACCGCGGTCCCAGATGGGATCCATTCTGGTGTTCGCTGGGGAAAGCAAGAAAGTCAGACCCACGACGAGATATTTTACCAAGCGCGTCAGGGCCATTTAGAAGCGATCGCAGCCTTCGTTCAAGCCGGGTTTGCTCAATTAGGGGTGCGAGTACGCGTTACGGCGCGATGGAAAGCATTGCCCACCGCCGATGGTACGACCAATCCTTCGTCACCACAGCGGTTGGTACTTGTTTGTACTGCTAAAACCAGCCCCGACCCGGGATTGGTGGCCGAAGCGGTAGCCCAACATTTGCGATCGCTAGATGGTATTGCCATTGATGGATCCTTGGCAACTGCCTGCGATGCGATCGTGCAATACCATGCTTTAGAAGCCAGCCGCACTTCAACTGCCATTGGCTGGACCCTTTGGGTGGACTTGCGACCGGCCAGGGAAATTTTACAAGCCTGGGCATATTGGGGCGATGGCGAAGCGATCGCGCGTTTGCTACGTCAAGAGGCTCCTTCTTCCGGGTGGCAGGTATCGGGAGAAGTTCAAGACACCACCCTCTATCTGTTTGTTTCCCAAATTGGACCAGATGGTGTTGGTCCCCCCATGCGACCCACAACCCTACAGTGGATCGTACCGGCTTTGCAAAAGTTAGCTCCCACCGGCATTCAAGTAGCAACCATATACGGCGATCGCGGACATACCAATCCTGCTAGCCGTGCGTCAGCAGCACCAGCGTGGGTGTATCGGGCTAACTTACCTCGCGGAGATACTCCCCCTGTTAAGGAACAGGCACAACAAGGCAATATTCCAGCCTTAGAATTTTTGTTGGAGCGATTGCTTACTCCCGATCTGGATACCAAACTGGCCACGGGTGGCGTTCGGGTGCGCTGTCGGTGGCGGCAACAACTGCTGCATGTGATGGTAGATGCCCCTGCCTGTCCGGCGCGCCATCGAGTAGGTGATGCCGTTGGGGCTTATGTATCGGCGTTAGAAATTCCTAACTTATCGGGGATACGAGTATACGGGCGGCGTTCTGGCATGCGATCGCCCGCTTGGAAATATCGTTGGGACCATACCACCGCAGCCCCCACCAATTCCCCACCAACCTACGAAAGGAGTGCCACCACCTCTGAGGTTTCTTCCCAAACCGAAACTACGCACCAACCGTCACAAAAACAAGCAAAAACATCAGAAACATCGGCAAAATCCGAGCAATCGGGACCATCTCCAGGACGGATGGCTCGCCTCTTGTTAGGGACTGGCTTGTTGTTACCCCACTCTGTTTCTCCTAGCAAGTTAGGTGTTTTCTTGGCAAGCATCCTCGGGGTTTTGCTTACTTACCAAGCCGATCGATGGCTGGGCGTTTTGGTCCCTACAACCAACCAAGAAAAATCAAACCCAGTGGTGCAATCGTCTGATATAACTGAAACCAGCGATCGTTCCCAGCCCACCTCATTTGCAACAAAAGATCGAAAAAATCGAGGTATTGATTTATCCGGAATTAACCTATCCAGCCAATCCCAAGATGAAAATGAGGTTTTCAATCGTTCTCAATTCACCCAGACAAGCAGTCCCACCTGGGCGAAACGTAGTGTTTGCCATCCCGATTTTTGGGAAAACCAGCCTGTCAGCAGAGACTGCAAACCAGCAGTACCGCTAGACTATCCCACGTTTAACGCCCGTCAAGTCGATAGCAAGCTAGCCCTGTACAAACGATATTTGCAGCAATTGGGTACGCCAGATGTTTTGGTTGTGGGCAGTTCCAGGGCCTTGCGAGGCGTAGACCCGGCCGTATTGCGTTTGAAACTAGAACAACAAGGTTATGAAGATATCGATGTTTTCAATATGGCAGTCAATGGGGCAACAGCGCAGGTTGTGGATTTTATGGTACGAGAACTGTTGCCTGCCGCCTACCTACCAGATTTGATTGTTTGGGCAGATGGAGTGCGTGCTTTTAACAGCGGTCGGGAAGATCTTACCTACAATGCCATTGCCGCTTCCAGTGGCTATCAAAAGCTATCGACAACTGGTCAGCGACCCATCCCTAGTCCCGAACCAAAAACTGCTTCCGAAAAGTCTCCTCAAAAACCTCTAGAATTCTCCCTCGATACCTCTGCCAAGGAAGTCAACCAATGGTTGCAGCAACAGCTTGCTGGTGCCTCTCAAACCTACGACCAAAGAAAACATATTATAACGTACCTACAAAATCAATTTTTGCGAGGGTATACAGCTCTCGTGTTGCCAGAATGGGAGGCCGTTTTACCAACCCCAACCCTAGAACCAGAATCCCCTACCAGTACCGTTGCTACCGATAAATTTGATTTTACTGGCTTCCTACCTATAGATAAGCGTTTTAACCCGGAAACTTTTTACAAAAAACATTCTAAAGTTAGCGGCAAATACGACCGAGATTACCAAGATTTTTCCCTCAATGGAAAGCAACAGCAAGCGACTCAGAGATTGCTCGAGTATACAGAAAAACACAACATTCAATTAGTTTTTGTTAACTTACCGCTTACCGAACCATATCTAGACCCCGTACGCAGTGCCTATGAAAAGCAATTTCAACAGTACATGCTGCGTTTAGCCATGAAACGAGATTTCCACTTTCGGAATTTGTCGCAGTTGTGGCCCAACAAATACAAATACTTCTCCGATCCCAGCCACTTAAACCGCTACGGTGCTTACCGCGTTTCCCAAGAATTGGCAGCCGATCCCATGATTCGGTGGTTGGGAAACGAATAGGAGAATGGGATTAAGGAAAACATTGAACAGTCATTCCCTTGTGGGCAGCCAACTCCCTATTGTTTCCCATCTCCCATGCCCTAACTATCGACCATGTCCCCCTATTTTGAGGCTGTCAGATCCCGATACCCACTCTGGCGGGGCCATGTTGTTGCTAACTTCTTTTAGCGAACGATGCTCCCTTGTGAAAACACCATCGTTGGATGGGCTGGTTTCAGATTCTGGCTGCGATGGATTTTCAGCTTTGGCATCGACAGAAGAAGAGGCTTGCGTATTGTCTGCCAGCCAAACCACACTCCCTAAAGCGGTGGCAAATACGGCTGCATATCCTAAATACATGGAGGGTGAATTAACAGAGAGATCCCGAGAAGAAACTTGACCGTGCCAAGAAGGAATGACGGAATTTGGGGATTGGGGTAAAGAATCGAGCAAGGCGTTACCGTCGATGTTTAGAGCCTTGCTAATGCGGGAAATGAATCCACGGATATAAATATCTTCCGGGAGGCTATTGAATTGACCAGATTCTAAAGCTTGAAGTTGATAGATGGGAATAAAGGTTTGGTGGTGGAGTTGTTGTAAGGACAGCGATCGCGATTTTCTCGCTTGTTGCAGGGTTTGACCGATTTGTTGAAGTCGTTGCTCAAAAGTTGGCGGTGGGTCAGGGGTATGGCTGGTTTTGGTAGTTCCCCTTGCTGAAGGCGAAGATTTTTTTCCCAAAACGCGACCGGGTAGTTGAAACAGTTGCTGCCATCGGTGGCCATCGCCTTCATCTTGTGATGGGGAATTTGGTGTTTGGGATAGATAGGGAGAAGGTACAAAGTCAAAATCCAATTCGTCACTATTATCGCTGTTGCTATTGTCGCGATCGTTGCTGGATTCAGCAGTGGTTGTTTCTCCTTCGTTGGAACTTGATGGCTCCTGCTGTTCGGCAACAAGTTCGGGGTTTTGCTGCAAAATTTCCCGAATAGCTAAATGAATGGCTTGACGACAATTAACTCTGATAGCATTTTCTATGGCTTTTCTCTTGCGCTCTGGCAGTTTTTGTAAGGCTGAGCTTGTACGTTGGAAAACTTCGCTATCGTACAGGGCGGTTTCTACTTGCTCTGCGATCGCTTTTTGTTGTTCTGGGGAAAGGTTACTAGCAGCAGAGGTAGTTGGTTCGGAAAAAGATTCTGGTACGAAAGTCATAAGTCTATAATATTTTGGCGAGTTTGGTGCATCGAATGGTAGCATCGTAGCTACTTTGTTCGCCGCGATCGCTTTCATTCCGGAAAGTTGGCCGAAAAATTTGAGCGTAGGTAGTGGGATATGAAACCATCGAAGTTATATAGAAACTCCCAAGCTCCCATACTCGGTCGCTCCCATGCCCATATAGTAATCAATACTAACTAGCATTCTATGAACTTCTCAGCAGCACCAATTTTATACTTTTGCTTTTTAGCTGCCGTTTTTATCGTTTATTGGTTGATGTGGTGGTCGTGGTGGCGGCAGCTGGTTTTGGTGGTGGCTAGTGTTGCGTTTTACGCTTCGTTGGATTTGCAATATTTGCCCCTGCTGCTGGTTAGTACGGTTTTAACTTTTACCTTGGGATTGGCGATCGCCAATGCTGGTAATGGCATATCGAGCGATCCCCCATCTTCCGAACAAAACAGCCATCAAACGTCTTCTCACCAAACCAAAGAAAAGCGATCGTCGCCAGAAAGCGATCGCCAAAAATCCTTCTTGATTTTGGGGGTTATTCTCAATGTTTTATTGCTATTTCTATACAAATACGGCCCCTTTTTCTTGAGTTCTTTTGGCAGTCTTATTCGTTGGTCCTTTCTGGGAAAGGAAGCAGATTGGTTGCAAACAGAACTGGTAGCACCTTTGGGCGTGAGTTTTTTCTGTTTTGAATTTATTTCTTATTTAGTAGATGTTTATCGCGGGGAAACTCCCAGTCGCAATCCGCTCAAATTCACTGCTTATAAATTATTTTTTCCCAAATTAATCGCTGGACCCATTACCCGCTATCGGGAAATGGAACCGCAGTTGCGCCGGCCAACAATTTTGCCCCGCAATACCATGTTGGTGGAAGGGTTGTGGTTGATTGCCACGGGAGCGATTAAAAAAGCCGTACTTGCCGATCGCTTAGCCATTTATGTCAATTTAACATTTGAAAATCTCCAGCGGGCCGGTAGCGAAGATTTGTGGATGGCCACGTTTGCCTACGGATTGCAGCTGTATTTCGATTTTAGCGGCTACGTGGACATTGCCCGGGGAAGCGCCATGTTATTGGGGATTACCCTGCCCCAAAATTTCCAATTTCCTTATCTCAGTACCAGTATTGCCGATTTTTGGCGTCGTTGGCACATGACCTTAGGCGCGTGGCTGCGGAATTATTTATATATTCCGTTAGGGGGGTCTCGCCAGGGGTTGATGCGTACCTGTTCCAATTTAATTGTGGTAATGCTGGTGGCAGGATTGTGGCATGGCGGTGTAGGCACTCAAAACGACCCCACGGGATTTTTGATTTGGGGTGGCATTCACGGTGTTGGTTTGGCCATTCATCGCATCAACGACGCGATCGCGCAAAAAATTGGTATATGGCGTTTTTGGTGGCATAGCCTCCCCGGAATGCTTTTGGGATGGGTCATGACCCAAGCAATGGTCTTTTTTGCTTGGATATTTTTTCGCCTGCCCAACTGGCAGGATGCGACTTGGGTGGTCAAACATTTATGGGGATATACCGCCGACGTTCAGTTTGCCCAAAAAGTGTATATCGAAACCTTGGGTATCGATCGCTTGCAGTTGGTTTCCATATTAGGATTGTTAGGAATTGCCATGGTGGTAGCGTACGGCATCCAACAAAAACTCCATCTCCAGCTCAAATGGTCTTTAAAAATGTTTTTAGTACCCTTATGTTTGTACGCCGTTTGGTTGTTTTCCCCAGAAAATACCCTCCCTTATATTTACTTTGACTTTTAATCCATCTTCGGTCCTCCTCGGTCTCCTCCCACTCTCAAAAAAAAGGGGGACGATCCGCATGCTTCGGCAGGCTCAGCATAAAATCGCCCCCAATTCTGCCTATTCTTTAATTAGGCACTGAAGTACTTAGCAACCGGATGATACGTCACGATCGCCGTTGTAGACTGTTCTGGATAGAGCTGTTCGCTTTCATCCATATACATACCAATGCGATCGCTTTGCAACAACTCTAGTTGCGTGTGCTGGTCTTGCATGTTCGGACAGGCAGGGTAGCCAAAGCTGTAACGAGAACCGCGATAGCGTTGCTGCAAAACATCGCGAACGGTACTGGGTTCTTCATCCCCAAACCCGAGTTCGTGGCGGATTTTGGCATGGACCCATTCTGACATCGCTTCTGCCGTCTGTACCGCCATACCGTGGAAGTACAGATAATCCGTATAGCAGTCGCTTTCAAACAGTTTCTGGGCAAATTCCGTAGCGATTTCCCCTACTGTCACCGCATGCATGGGGAACACGTCGATAATGCCGGAATCTTTGGAAGCAAAGAAGTCAGCAATACACAAACGCCGCATAGATTTTTGACGGGGAAACTCAAACTGGGCAACCTCTTTTTTCGCTTCCGGATCTTGAGGATCGTACAAGTACAGCGTATTGCCCTCCGACTGACAGGGGAAATAGCCGTAAATGGCTTGCGGATGCAGCAGGTTTTCTTCCAAAATCCGCTTTTTCCAATGGTCCAAAATCGGATAGACCGTTTCTTCGAGAAATTGGTCGTATTCTTGGCGAGATTGTCCCTTGGCCTTGCGGAACTGCCACTGTCCCACAAACAAGGCCTGCAAATCCAAATACCAGAACACCTCATCCAGCGGAATATCTTCCGGCTGTAGCAATTTGCTTCCCCAGAAAGGCGGTGTGGGTCGTTCGATGTCCTGGTCTACAGCTTCCGAAGGACGGGTATCAACTTCTTGAGACTGTGCTGGCGTAGTTTCTTTCTTCTTGGATTTGTCAGATTGACCGTTGTTGCTAGCTGCATCTGCGGTTTCTGCCGATTTTTCTTTCGTGGCAGCACCGGCCCCATCGCCGTTGTCGCTGTCACCTTCGCTGAACTCACCCAAAAAGCCTTGAATGTCGTCCCATTTATCGGCAGCTTTCGCCGGCATCAGCTTGTCCATAAAGTGCAGGTCGGCAAACGCATCCTTGCCGTACACCACCTGTCCTTTGTAAGTTTCCTGACAGTCACCGTGGACAAACTTCCGCGTCAAAGCAGCACCACCCAAAATGACGGGAGCGGTAATGCCTTCCTGGTTGAAAATTTCCAGGTTTTCTTTCATAAACGCCGTGGATTTCACCAACAGACCGCTCATGGCGATGCAGTCGGCGTTGTGTTCCCGATAGGCTTGGATAATGTTGTCCACCGGCTGTTTGATACCCAGGTTCACCACCCGGTAGCCATTGTTAGAAAGGATAATGTCCACCAAATTTTTGCCAATGTCATGGACGTCGCCTTTCACCGTGGCAATCACAAACGTTCCTTTGGCATTGTCGCCAGCTTCGTCTTTCTCCATGTAGGATTCCAGGAATCCCACGGCAGCTTTCATGGTTTCTGCCGATTGCAGCACAAAAGGCAACTGCATCTGTCCGGAACCAAACAGTTCGCCGACGACTTTCATGCCATCCAACAGGAAGTTGTTGACAATATCCAGGGGTGCATAGGTTTCCATGGCTTTTTTCAACACATCTTCCAACCCCAGACGTTCTCCATCGATGATGTGGCGTTTGAGACGCTCTTCGATGGGGAGATTTTCGTCGTTGCTGCTGCTCTTCTCGGCCGTTTTACCTTGGAAGACTTCTGTCAGTTTGGTGAGGGGATCGTACGTACAAATATCCCCGTCAAACTGTCGCCGGTCGTAAATTAGATCGCGGCAAACTTCTTGGTGTTGTTCGTCAATTTTAGCCAGAGGTAGGATTTTGCTGGCACTGACAATGGCACTGTCCAGTCCTACACTCATGGCTTCGTGCAGCATGACGGAGTTGAGAACTTGACGTGCTGCCGGATTCAAACCAAAGGAAATATTGGATACCCCGAGGGTAATGTGACAGTCGGGGAGGTTTTCCCGAATGAGACGAATGGCTTCGATGGTGGCATTACCGTTGCCTCGGTCTTCGGAAATACCGGTGGAAATGGGCAAGGCCAGCGGGTCGAAAAAGATTTCGTGGCCTGGCATGCCGTATTCTACAGCTTGATGGTAGGCCCGTTGGGCAATTTCAAATTTCTTTTCGGCAGTACGGGCCATGCCATCTTCATCGATGGTACCGATAATAATACCGGCACCGTATTTTTTCGCCAGATCCAAAATTTGTAGAAAGCGTTCTTCCCCGTCTTCGTAGTTGGTGGAGTTCAGCAGCGATTTACCGCCGGCCACTTTTAAGCCAGCTTCCATTTTCTGCCAGTCGGTGGAGTCCAACATCAGGGGCAGGGTAACGTTGTTGACCAGGCGGGATACTACCTCTTTCATGTCGCGGACCCCGTCGCGACCCACGTAGTCTACGTTGACGTCCAGAACGTGTGCCCCTTCTTTCACCTGGGACTTGGCTAGAGAAACCAGACCGTCCCAGTCTTCGGCATCCAGCATGTCCCGACATTTTTTGGAACCGCTGGCGTTGAGACGTTCGCCGATAATCAGGAAGGAGTTGTCCTGTTTGTAGGGTTCGCTGGTGTAAATGGAAGCGGCAGAGGGTTCGTAGTTGAAAATTTCCCGGGGGGGATATTCTTGAGTGCTGGTGCGGACCCGAACCGGACGCTCTTGGGGTTTGAGGGTTTTGGCAATGTCGGCTAGCTGTTCGATGTGATCGGGACGGGTTCCGCAACACCCGCCGATTACCTGAACGCCTAGGTCTTCGACAAAGTGCATCAATGCCATGCGCAGTTCGGTGGGGGTCAGTTTGTAATGGGCCTGACCGCCAACGTTTTCTGGCAAACCGGCGTTGGGAATACAGGAGATGACGAAGGGGGAGGTTTCCGACAGGTAGCGGATGTGGTCTTTCATCAAGTCGGGACCGGTGGCGCAGTTGAGTCCCAAGATGTCGATGGGATAGGGTTCCAGGATGGAGACCACGGCACTGATGTCGCTGCCGACCAGCATGGTACCGGTGGTTTCCATGGTGACGGATACCATGATGGGCCTTCGTTCTTCTTTTTCTTTGAAGACGGTTTCAATGGCGTTGAGGGCGGCTTTGACTTGCAGAACGTCCTGGCAGGTTTCCAGCAAGAACAAGTCGGCACCGCCGTCGAACAGGCCTCTGGCTTGGATGGTGAAGGCGTCTTCGATGGTGTCGTAGTCGGTGTGTCCTAGGGTGGCGAGTTTGGTGCCCGGTCCCATGGAACCGGCGACAAAACGGGGTTTTTCAGGGGTAGAATATTCGGCTGCTATCCCTTTAGCTAGTTCGGCAGATTCTTTGCTGAGTTCGTAGGATTGGTCTGATAGGTCGTATTCGGCTAGAACGATGTAGCTGCTGCCGAAGGAGTCGGTTTCGATGACGTCGGCACCGGCTTCTAGGAAGGAACGGTGGACGTTTTCTACGGGTTTGGGATTGCTACGGACGAGATATTCGTTGCACCCTTCGTATTTTGGTTCTCCAAAGTCTTCCGCAGTTAGTTCTTGGGCTTGCAAACTGGTGCCCATACCGCCGTCAAACACGAGTACGGGACGTTCGGAACTGTGGAGTCTTTCTAGAAAAGGACTGTTCATATAGCTTTCCAAAATTCTGCAATTTTTTGGCACCTTTCCCCAGTATGGGAATGTGGCCAGAGGTAGGAATTCGTTCCTACAGTATAGCTACAATTGTTTCTCCGGACGGGATAGCTTTGGCGTTTAAGGATCCACAAGAGGCTATCCCGATGAGATAGGTTTGTTGTATGGTCTTAAATATAGCAGGTATGCAATTTGCCTGAGTACGGGAACCATACCTGCACCGAGCAAGCACCGGGGCTTGCTCCTAGATGAAACTTTGTGGATGAGTTTAGCCAACGACTGGTGATAATTGTTACATTATATGTTTCTATATATTACAAAAGATTGCGATTTTTGGAAAATCCCATGGCTGGCTAACCGCGATCGCATACTAGCAAGATTTGGCAATTTTGGATAAATTGGGAGTATCATACACTTGCTGCTCGAAGTTCGGTCGTTTCCATATCCTTCAGCCTGTCTTAAGGTGATTATAAAGAAATTCAAATTCTAAGGCTTTTGATGATGGAAAAACCAAAAGTTATTTTTCTGGATGCGGTGGGCACGTTGTTTGGCGTTCAACCAAGCGTGGGAGACGTTTACGCTCGTTTGGCACGAGATTATGGGGTGGATTTAAGTCCTAGTGTCATCAATCAAGCTTTTTACAAGAGTTTTAAAATGGCAGACCCCTTGGCGTTTCCTGGGGCGAGTTTGCGAGAAATTAAACGACGCGAATACGAGTGGTGGCGGGCCATCGTGGCACAAACGTTTCAAATGGCGGAGGGATTGGAACAGTTTAGCGATTTTTCGACGTTTTTTGCGGAGTTGTACGCTCATTTTGCCAGTGGCGAACCCTGGGTGGTATACGATGATGTACCGCGATCGCTTCAACGCTGGCAAGATATGGGCATCGAACTCGGTGTAATTAGTAATTTTGATTCTCGACTTCACAATGTATTAAAAGAATTAAAGTTAGAAGATTTTTTCCAATCGGTCACCATTTCTTCAGAAGTAGGGGCAGCCAAACCAGATACCACCATTTTCCAAAAAGCTTTAGAAAAGCACGAGTGCGATCCAGCAGCTGCTTGGCATGTGGGAGATAGCTGGTCGGAAGATGTGGAAGGTGCTAAGGCAGTGGGCATGCGTGCGGTGAGAATTCAGCGAGATTAGACGCATTTTCTAGTCTTTGGTTTGGGGAGATTGGGTTCGGTATCCCTCACACAAATCTCGCTCGTTTTCGGGAACTTCCGCATTGGTTTTCAAATAATTGCGTATCCAATCGCAACTATAGTTTAACAAGCGATCGAAATCCAATACTCGATCCAATTGCCAGACAATTGCTACTTGGTCACCACCTCCAGCTGAAACCAAAGTGTTACCATCTTGGCTAATGGATATCTTGCTAACACCATCGCGATGGCCTCGCAACGGGGTGATAAAGGAGCCATTTCGCCGCCAAATTCGTATGGAATTATCCCAACTGGCAGATATAATAAACTGACCGTCGGGGGTAAAAGCTACATCTCGCACGCGGTCGGTGTGTCCTTTTAGAGTTTTAACCAATTTCCCATTGGGTTTCCAAATTTTCACCGTGCGATCGCGACCCGCAGAAGCTATTAATTCCCCATCAGGACTGAACGCTACCGCATAAATGGTATCTTCATGGGTGCCCAACGTTCTTAAAAACGTCCCTTTTCGCGTCCACAGCTTAATAGTGCGATCGCGACTAGCAGAAGCTATAAATTCCCCATCGGGAGAAAACACCACACTATTCACATCCTCTTCATGTCTGGTGAGCGTTTTCAACAGGGTACCATCTCGCTGCCACAACTTAATGGTATCATCGTCGCTACCAGTTACCATTAGCTTACCATCGGTCGAAAACGATAGTTGATTGATACCGCCATCATGGTCTTGGAGTGTAAATTGTTTGCTACCATCCAGATGCCACAAGGTCGCGGTTCCATCCCAACTTACCGAAGCGATGGTTTGACCGTCGGGAGCGAACGTAATTCCCAAAATCAATTCTTGATGGGCCTCGATCGTACGTAGTAGCTTCCCATTGCTATGCCAAAATTTGAGGATGCCCTTTTGGGTTCCGGTTACGATTAGCTCAGAATTTACCGAACTCAAAGCTACCGCTGTTACTTTATCTTGATGTTCTGACAGCCGGGTGAGCAAATTTTCTCCCCGACGCCACAAATTCACCGTGAAATCGGCTCCAGTAGATGCAATCAAGTGATTGTTGGGACTAATATCAATTCCCCATACGGCACTTTTCGGTCCCCGAAACGTATTGATAGGGGTCAGGTCTAAGTTATTTGTATTTTGGAAGTTATTGAGATTTTGAATTTCTGTCATATCCCAAATTTTGACCGTACCATCGTCGGAAGAACTTGCTAAAATCTGTCCCTGTTTGTCAAAAGCCAATCGATTCACATCATCTTGATGGCCGCGAAGGGTTGTAATTTCCTTTCCATTTAACGTCCACAGTGTAATGGTTTTATCGTCGCTGGCGGAAGCTAAAAACTTGCCACTGGGATGAAACGCTATTTCGTTGACATCGGTTTTATGTCGGGAAATGGTTCGCAAAAGCGTGCCATCGCGCCTCCAAATTTTGATGGTATTGTCCCAGCTGCCAGAGGCAAATATTTTGCCGTTGGGATGAAAATCCAAACCAAATATTGATTTGTTGTGTGCGGGAATGGTTTTTATAAGCGTGCCATCTCGTTTCCAAAATTTGATGGTATTGTCGTTACTACCAGAGAGGATAAGTTTGCCATCGGGACTAAAGGTAACTTCGTGGACGCTGTCTTCATGGCCTCGAAATGTTCTCACCAGATTGGCTGATTCAATATTGCCATCGGAACGATTGATTTTCCAGAGTTTGACGGTATTGTCATCGCTGGCAGAGGCTAGATACTGACCGTCGCGACTAAGTGCAATCCCAAAAATTCCTTTTTCGTGTCCCCGCAGGGTCGTAATAAGGGTGCCATTTGGTTTCCATAGCTTGATGGTACCATCCCAACTGGCAGAAGCGATCGCATCTCCATGGGGCGAAAATAATACTTCGTAGACAGTCCCTTCATGACCGGTCAAGGTGTTGTAGGCACGTACTTGATAAGCCGTTTTCCGCAGTACCTGTCGCACTTGCTTTTGCAACTGGGGATTGAACTTTTCAATATTATCCATTTGCCGTACACGTCTGGTTGCTTTAATGGCTTCTTTCAGAGCTTGGAGATTGTATTGGGATGCAAATAAGGATTCGGCGGAAGTTGCGATCGCTTTAATCTCGTTGATTTTCGCTCTCCGAGTTTCTTGACGGGCGTTGCGATACATATGAAACGCAAAAGCACCCAAACTAGAAGAAACCAATAACGCGGCACTGACGGCTAGCAGCAAAAGTCGCTGCAATCGAGCGCTTCTCTTTTCTTGCGTCAGCCGGGCTTCCACTTCCTGAGCGCGCGAGGCTTCCAGAGCTTGCTGGACGGTAGCGCGATCGTGCTGCTGGCTGGCTGCCAAAAACTGATAGTCCAAATCGCTGAGACTCTTTCCTTGCGCCCATTTTTGGGCATCTCGCAAGGCTTTCCCCTGCAACAGGCGCGAGCTATCGCTAAAGTTAGAATCTACCCAGGCTTCAAGTGCTTGCGAGTAAGGGCGTAAGTGGTCTAACTGCTGTTTTACCCAATCCAAGTTAAAAACTTCCGCATAAATACGATTTTTCACTTGTAAAATCCCCCTATCGCGAACAACCAACCCCGACAGCATCAGTTCGGTTTGTTCCTGGGAATCGTCCGCTACCACCGTTTCTCCTTGCAAAATTTTCTGATAAATTCCCAACAATCTAGCGGCATATTTTTCGTTGTAAAGCAACCGGTCTCGTATGGTTCTCAAATGTTCCGGTTCGTCTTGCGATTCCCAACGATGGATGATTTTGGTTCTCGCTACCAATCCCACCCAAAACGATTCCCGATTTTTCGCAATATAAGATTCTCGAGTTGGTGTTTGATACAATGCTTGCAACACCAAATAGCACAATTTTTGAGTTAAAAAAGGTTGTCCTCCAGTCCAATGTAAAATCTCTTGCAAAACCACTTGGGGACGTTCGGCTGTTTCTAGAAATCCTTCGCACAAAGGTTGAGCTTCGTCAAAGTTAAATCCACCCAACTCGATGGCTGTACCAATGTTAAAAGGGGTTCTTTGTTTGTCTTGAATCAAATCGGAAGGGGTGGCAACGCCGAACAAAGCAAAGGTTAACCGCTGATATTCAGCAGAATTGGCACGTTGGTTGTAACAAAAACGAATAAAAGCAAAAAAATCATCAATAGAAAAAGGTAAGCTCAGGATACTATCAATTTCATCGATAAAAATACAAATATTTTCTTGGGGATATTGCTGCAGAATTTCTTCCACAAAAGCACTCAGTCGGTGGACCAGAGACATGTCTTCTACCTGCTGCCACCAAGTTTTTAAATTGATGGTTCCTAGCAGGCCAAATCCACGCCACAGTTCCGCTGCAATTCCCTTGTACCACTGGGAAGGAGTGACGTTTTCGTTTCCCAAACGGGTCATGTCTACAGTACTGCAGCGAAATCCCGATTCTTGCAAGCGATGGTAGGTTCGAACCAACAGGGATGATTTGCCCATCTGACGGGAGTTAAAGACATAACAAAATTGTCCTTGTTTGAGGGCATCGTACAAGTAGGTATCTGCGTGTCTTTCTACGTAGCTAGGTGCATTGCTAGCTAGGCTACCGCCAACTTGATAAACAGTCATAAATTTTATAAGACTACTTTATATATTTGGTCTTGTTTCTCCATAAGGCCATAGGCAGTAGCTACGTTATAAATGCATATTTTTTCCAATTGATTTTTAGCGGAACCAGGAAGCCATGCCAAAGCCGAAAACCAAAAACCACAAATTGGTGAATGGGAAATTCTCTGGTAAAAAGCGATCGATAAGTAGGGACTATCCTACAAGTGCGCAACCTACAAAATCAGATTCCCTAACTACGACTGTTTGTCAAGTTGTTGTCGGTAAAATAAGTAACAAGTTTGATAGA
>CAYZHY010000006.1:55721-70674 GCA_964477525.1 uncultured Geitlerinema sp.
AACTACGACTGTTTGTCAAGTTGTTGTCGGTAAAATAAGTAACAAGTTTGATAGAGAAGCTTCCTAGATATGACAAAGCGAACCCAGCTTGAGTTGGTGAATTTTGGATCCGCTTTACGAGGATGGGATTGCATAATTATACAAAAATTATACAAAATACAGATCGTTAATCTGTTCGATCGACTTGGAGATAGCAGCAATGTCTATTTGCTGTGGTGCTTGGAACTTATCGATTCAGAATGCCGTCATAAACTTGTAGAACAAACGATTAGCGATAATATTGTACGGAGGATGCGATGGTGAACTTCCAACCTCGCCGTTTACTTGTATCTACTATGGTTGGTGCTATACTAACCATGACCCCAGTGGCACGCGCTCAAGAAGTGGTAAATATTTCTGCGGATTTTTCCGATCCAATGACCTTGACAGAAACTTCTGGCGGCGATCGCCAAAACTGTGGGTATCATGGAGAAGAGCCGGATTACATCATCAACCTACAGCAGGATTTTACCTACCTACGTTTCTATGTAGAAGGGCAAGGAAAACCAACACTGTTGATGATTGGTCCTTTGAATACGGATAACAAAGCTAGATATTGCTCTCAAACCGATCCGGTTTCTGGAGAAAATGCCGAACATTCCGGGTATTGGTCGGCTGGCAAATATGAAGTGTATGTGGGTGAAGTGGAAAGTGGCGTACAAACTTCTTACGAACTAACGGTAACTCAAGAACGTCCTTAATGCTTTCCTAGCTTCGAGTCGCTTCATTTTCGATCGGGTTTTTCTAGGGAATGGAACCGCGACGCGCGTCGTTTGATATTCTTGATTGAGAAATTGTCTCATCCCTTTCTCCTGCCGCATGCCGTGCAAACCGCTGTGCCAACGCTGGTACCAAAACAAAGGGATTGCTAAAGCCAGAAAACAACGAAATTCCCTCAAAACCATCCAGTTCGCCAACCAACGGCAACCCATCCCTGCTAAACGCCACCAGGCAATGACGGCACTCTCCTGTTAAAGTTGCCAATGAGGGCAAAATTTTCCCAACACTAGCACGAATTTCTGCCTCGCTTTGCTTTAAATTGACTTTTGCTTGCGGATTGGTGAGAACGCGCGAAATTTGACCGAGGCGAAAGCTGCCATCAAGAAATTGTACGGCACCGGCATCCAAAATGGCTGGTACGGGTTCGTTTCCCGATTCTTCCCATAAGGGTTCGGCTTGTGGCTGCGTGGCATTGGCTTGCAGTTGAATCCGCTGCAACTCCGCTGGCATTACGAAAGTTTGCAAGTTTACATCTGCTGGCGGTGTTTCGATCGCTTCCGCGTGAGTAAAATAAATGGGAACGTGGATGCCGGCTTTAGCTAAAAAAGAACGCGCCATACCACCCACACAAATGGCCGTCTGTTTGGCTTCGTAGGTATTTTCAACTCCCTGCACTCCCCGAACTCGATCGCTTTCTCGTTGCAGTTCCACAGCGCGATCGCATATGACCTCACCACCCCACTGTTTGATTCCCGCGTAAAGCGCCAGCAGCAATTTTTCTGGATGAACGTGACCGTGGCGTACCGTTAAAGCACCCGCGATCGCGTTAGCCTCTAAAAGGGGTTCCAACTCGCAAGCCTGTTGGACATCCAGTAACTGCGGCGGTATGGCAAAGTTGGCATAGGATTGCGCCACCTGCTGCGGATCGCTACCTGGTGGGATGGTAAGCAACAGATCCAACTCGCGAAACTCAATTTCTCCCGGCAACTCCTCACAAAGCTGGTCATAGCGATCGCGACCTTCCCGACACAACTGTCGCGTAGAAACGCCTCCCACCGTGCGATCGGTTCCCGACCAAAACGCAATACCACCATAACTGTAGCGCGTAGCATTGTGCGGGGGCAACTGTTGCTCCAGTAAGGCAATGGCAAACCCAGCGCGCGCCAGTTCGTACCCCAACATGGCGCCAGTCAGTCCGCCACCCACGACCAGCCAGTCATACGTTTTTCTTGGCATCCTCCTCCATGTGATGAGTTAGTTACGAATCGTTTTTGACAAGGCCAAAGCCTAACTCGAAGCTTGGTAAATGCCACCGAACCATTAAATTCGAGGCACGAGTTTCCCCCATAACCAACAGCAAAATCGCTTTACGAATTTTCGTTAATTTGACGTGCCGACACTTCCACCGCATCTACATCAATGGTTCCTGGTGGCGTCATACGCTGAAACTTCCCATCTTGAACCTTCAGGGGTTCGCCACAGCTGGGACATTTAAACTCGTGTTTGCGAAAACCGGTAAATTCGTACTCGCATACCGGACAGCTATCTTGAACCAACTGGCGGCTGACCCACCAACGCACCCCTAACAAAATTAAACTGGGAGCAATAAAGATAAATAGCAGTAAAATGAGCAAAAGCTGGAACGTTCCTTTGACCAGCCAGCCAAGACCGATAAAGCTGAGAAACCAGATACCGGCAATGACGGCCAGCCAAAAACCAATTCCGGAGAGGTTTAGGCGTATGCTTTTAATGTTTTCGCGATTCACGGCGATCACCTACAAAATTCGGCAGGGTTCTTTATTTCTATCCTAGCCTTCCTGCACAAGCGTTTGGATTTTTTGGGTTAAAGCATTTTTGCTAAACTTGGCCAGCGTTTGCGATCGCAGCCAGTCCCCCTGACATCGTTGGTCTTGTCCTTGTAGCAGTTCAATACAAGCTGCCGCAACAGCTTCCGGGTCGCGATAGGGAACTTGCCAGCCTACCCGACCATCCTGTAGGGGGTCGGCAGAACCATCCGCATCTCCAGAAATAACAGGCACACCACAAGCCATAGCTTCTAAATACACAATACCAAATCCTTCCCGCGATGGCATGACATACCCATCCGCTACCCGATAGTGGTCGGGAAGTTCTTCGGTGGGAACAAAACCAGCAAACACTACGCGATCGCGAACTCCCAAATCCTCCGCCAACTGCGCCAAACGCGGTTGGTCATCTCCTCGACCAATCACCAAATACTTAACATCGGGAAAAACAGCAGCGACTTTCCCCAACGCGCGAATGGTGACATCCACCCCTTTGTAAATATCTCCCGACCACAAACGTGCCACGGTCATCAACACCTTAGCTTCGTACAATCCGTACCTTTCTATTAGTTTCGGCGGTTTTTCCCCAGGGGTAAATGTATCCCCATCGACCACGCAGGAAACCATACGAAACTGGCGCGGGTCTAAATGGTTGACTTCGCAAGCAAGATCGCGGCTGTGGCGGCTAATCGTCCAAATACTGTGCGCTTTTTGCAAGGCTTGTACGTAACGAGGTGGTAGCGGATCCCAAACTTCCTTGCCGTAGGTTAACACTGTATAGGGAATTCCCAAAGATTGGCACACAAGCTGGGTCATGGGTGCCAAGTTAACATGTCCGCAAAAAACCCGCTGCGGTCGCCGCCACAGTAAAGATAGCAGCAGCAAACTCGCGATTCGCACTCGACCCAGCCAAGGTGGCAAGGTTTTCAAATAGCGAAATGCAAATACATCAGTATTGCTAGCAAAAGGATTGTCACTATCTGGCGTATCCCGCAGCAGGAGAACTTCCGCTTTTGGTGAGCGATCGCGGGGTCGGGAAAAGTCAGAAACAGCCTGTTCGTAGGCATGGAGGATATCCTTAACGTAGGATTGGATTCCCCCTTCGCCGGAGAAAATTTCCAAAAATAAGAAAATGTGATTGGCTGCTGGTGCCACAGTCCAGTCCTTATTTGCTTAGATTTCCAATATCCTAAAATATCCTAGCCTACTTAAGTGGCGTTTTTTGCTTTGGATTGGTAGCGGTCTAAAACTTCGGATAAGGGAGATTGCCATGCAGCGGCAATGCGGCGATGACCTTGACGGTTGGGATGAACCCCATCAGCCAGATCGTCTGTACTCAGATGGGAGTAAATATCGACAAATGTAATAGCAGGATGGCTGTCGCTGTCTTTAGCAACCAAATCGGCGATCGCATCATTGAAGGCTTCGGCGCGTTGGTTCAAAACCGGATCGTCAATGGGTGGGATGGAAGCTGCTAAAATCTGGGTTTCTGGTTGCTGTTGCTGGATATCTCGTATCAATGCCAACCAGCGTTGGGGGGCCGTTTCCAAAGCATAATTCTGTACAATATCGTTGGTACCGATCAGCAGCAAGACCACATCCGGTTGTGATTTGCGCAACCAGCCGGAAATACGCTTGCGAATTTGGCCAATGCGCCAACCGGAATGACCCTCGTGGTCTTTATCGGGTAGTTGTGGCGGTCCATTTTGCAAAGACCCAACAAAATCAATGGCATAGCCACGCTGTTCCACCAGGGTTTGCCACAGGTCAATGCGATAGCCACCAGCAACGTTATACCCGTCGGTAATCGAATCTCCTAAAGGCATCACCGCGATCGCATTATTCTTGTTTTCCATGGCTTGGATGTTTGAATCGAACATTCTGTTCAGTTGCCACCCTCCCAACGCTATTAACCCTATTACAATAGTAGCGATCGCGATCGCTGCCAAATTTTTTCCACCCATCTATACCACCGGAACATCAACATCAAATCTCCCCCTCATCCCACTCCTCCCCCTCTTCCCACTCCTCCCCCTATCCCTACCGTCCCATCTTTGCTATTTTGAAAGTATAGAGAATAGAGCCAATTAAAGAATACCTTTCATGAACTATTTAGTAGCCGTACTCGCCGATCGCATCCAGGCAGAAGCAGCCTATTCAGCCTTAGAAAAAGAAGGCTTTCCCATGGATAAAGTAACCATCCTGGGAACAGGATACAAAACCGCCGATGAATTTGGTTTAATCGACCCCAACGAACAAGCCTTAAATCAAAGCAAATTTTTGGCTACTTGGTTGATTCCCTTTGGATTCGTGGCCGGGTTTACCTTTAGTTATATCACCGGACTCAACACCTTTGCTTGGGCCGGCGAAATCGGCAATCATGTAGTTGGTGGCTTTTTAGGCGCGATCGCTGGTGGTATGGGAAGTGCTTTTGTCGGTGGCGCTGTTGGTGTTGCCATTGGCGGTGGCGATGCACTCACCTACCGCAATCGCCTCAATGCTGGTAAATATATCATTGTCGTCCAAGGGTCCGACAGCCAAACCCGCCGCGCCACCAGTTTGCTGCGTTCCTACGAACCCGAAAATCTCCAAGGCTATACCGCACCCGAATCCTAGATTGTCTTACCATGCTACCAAGAGATACCCTGCTTAAAGGTGTCGAACACCGCGAAACCCTGGCTAGAGTTATCGATTTAGCAGAAAACGCACTGCGTACTTGGGAAGTTTCCTATACGGATTTTCTATCGCCGCCGGAAGTGGTGGAAATTCAGGAAGTATTGAACCAACTCAGCGAAGTTCACCTGCTGGCTGCCGGGGGATACCCGCAAGCCGAACGCCAGCGTATTGCGATCGCGCGCTGCGAACTGCCTTTGGATGCCTCCATGGTTCCCCTAACGCCTCTTGACATTAGCGGTAATTTTCTCTTCGATACCGCCACCCATCGGGATTTTCTCGGTGCTATTTTAGGCACGGGGATTGTTCGGGACAAAGTCGGCGATATTATTATTTTGGGAGAACGCGGCGCTCAAGTCATTGTGGTTCCCGAAATTGCTGAATTTTTGGAACTAAGTTTGACCCAAGTGCGATCGGTTCCGGTGAAAACCCGACAAATTGACTGGAAAGAACTCAAAGTTCGTCCTCCTAAGAAAAAAGAAATTACTACGGTAGAACCTTCCATGCGGGTGGATGCGATCGCATCAGCTGGATTTGGCATGTCTCGCAGCAAAATGTCGGAACGAATCGCTGCCGGCGACGTTCGCGTCAACTGGAAACTCGTTACCAACACCAGCCATCCCATATCCCCCGGCGATTTAATTTCCGTACGCAGCAAAGGCAGAGTGGAAGTTGGCGAAGTTAGTACCACCAAGAAAAAGCGATATCGGGTACAGTTGACTCGGTACGTTTGATCGTAGGATTTTTAGTAGGGTGGGCAATGTCCACCCACGAGTTTTTGTGGTTCGAACAAATCGGATGCGGCTTGGTCTGGGAGAAACGAAAGAAAAAAGCGAAATTTTTTGCCACTATCTCCCCAAATATGGTATTTTATTAGTAGGTACTTTTAGATAATGGGAATAGACGCAATTTTAAAATTAAACATACTATTTCCATTATCTAGATTGTATGTCAAACCTCTCCAAAAATCAACCCCCAATCGCCAAAAAAATTTCATTTCATAGATTATCCGCACTGCCAAAACCCGAGAAATGCCCTAGACTAAAACTTCTTGTCATCATTGTCAGCGTCTTGTAGGGTGGGCAATGCCCACCCCGATTTTTGTAGTCCGAACGAATCGGATGCGGATGGAGAAAATAGATGGCCGAAAAGCCAATCTAGCTGTTGCTATGTGGAAAATGCTAGCTAGAATCGTTCTCCGAAGCTAACATGCAAGCTAACATCTCCCTGGTCGGCAAATCCTAAATCTACCATCACCGGACCAAATTCCGAGTCCACTCGCAAACCAACACCGACCCCAAAACCCGTTCCGGCCTTGTCGCGTTCGTCGGCTGGTTCTCCTTTCACAGTTTCCGCCGTATCGAAATCCGTACCAAAGTCTACAAAAGTAGCACCATTAATTTCTCGCAAAAACGGAAAATCCACTTCCCCAAACAAAGGAAAGCGATATTCCGCCGTCGCTTGCAAAAACGTCCTTCCAGTTCCCAGTTCTCCAGTACTGTAGCCGCGTACGGACTTGCGACCTCCCAAGCTAAATCCTTCGTAAGGAGGCAAATCGCCTATAACATGACCTCCCTGCAAGTTCAGCAGCAGAGTTTGTTTTTCTGCCATGGGAATGTACTGACTGTAACCAGTGGTAATGCGGTTGAAAGCAATATCGCCAAACCCAATAGGAATAGATTGTTCTACCCCGACTTTGAGTTTGGAACCGCTGGTGGGAAAAACGGGTTTGTTGAGACTCTCTCCCACCAACCCAAAATTTAGGGTTAGCAGGTCATCTTGACCGTTTTCGCCAAAAGTCAGGCGATTGCCAAACTCGTCGCGTTCCTGAACTTCATCGGTAAAGGCGCGATTGCGTACGGAAACCCGTTGGTAGCCAACGCCAGCACTGAGAGTCACATCGGGATGGACTTTTTGGGAAATTTCCGCTTCTCCTCCCAGACGGTGTACCCAAGGGGTGTGGTCGTGAACCAATTCTACATCTTGACCGCCGTGGATAAAAACGCCTTCCGGAGAACGACTGTTAAAAAAGGACAGGCGATATCCCGTATCTTCCATGGTGGCGTCTTTGTCATACGCCAACGAGTAGCCAAAGGTTTGTTCGCCAGCTTCAAAACTGCCTTCTAGATTTCCCAAACTGGCGTTGATTTGTCCGAACCAGCCTTTGGTCGAACTGTTGCTGGGAAATCCAAAAATAGAAAAGCTATCACTACCATTGTCATTTTCGGTGGGGGTTTGCGCCATTTGAGGTGGGGAATTTGCCGTGGATGGAACTTGCAGCAGGTGGCTGGCGTTTTCTCGGGGGACGGGATTTTCTGGTGGGGCCAACGATTCGTTGGTTGGGCTAGGATGGGAGGAAGATTGGGTTTGTCCGTAGCTGGGGGCTGCCAACATGGATGTGCTGGTAGCTAGGACAATGGTCAAAATTGTGGGAGAATGGTTGGTTAGCGATCGCATATTCCGTTCACTCCTGTTATGCCATCAAAAAAAGGTTCGTTGGTAGCGAGGCTTCGATGGTAAGTTCCATGGAACCTCCTGTCGAAGCAAGTTTTCGTGCTTGGAAAATTTTAAAGATAGATTAAGATTCAACCAAGAATTCAAGAGAAAGAACAATGCTCAGTTTTCCAGACTTTTTTACAGCTTGTTCCGGTCGGTGGACAACCGAAAGAACTTATCACTATACGCTCAAAAATGAAATCGAACGGTCGCACACGGAATTTACCGTGCAGCCTCTCGAAAAGGCATACAAGCAAAATATCATATCCTCCCTTAGCGGTACCCAAGAAAAAGGGATAGAACCAAAAATGGCTGTTACTGAGCTAACCGAAGCTCAAAATGGGGAAATTCCTGGCTTTTCCATTCATTTCGATACTATCTCAGAAACCGGCGAACAGGTATCTATGAGTTTAAATGCCTTGTTCGTACCGGACCGCTATATGTCCTCCGATGGGTGGGATGCTTCTCCCATTGCTATACCAGCAGCAGCGGAAGTATCCGATCGCGACGACGAGGTGATTCGGGGATACTACTTACGCGACCAAGGGTATTCGGAAACTGGCGCGATCGCGGGTCGGTTCACCTACCAACCCAGCCGCCAAGCCTTGGAAATGACGACATTTTACCGCCGTTCCGTAGCTGTCGATCGCATGCGTTTTATTGCTCCCAACCAACGCTTGCGTACCATTATTACCTACGAACGTCCCCAGGATAACCAGCCTCCCACAACGGTGAATTTGGTGGGATTTGGCTTGGAACAGCGACACGTCGAGGAGTAGGTACTGAAAATGCACTGTCTGGAGATCGCTTGAAATTATGCATCGCCGCGACTTTATTTTTGGGACTGGTTTGCTGGCTTTGGGGTTCCTTCTGCCTGGATGCGGTGGTAGCAACCAAACTTCGTTTCGCGTCCATTTTCTGAAAAATTCCATTCCCCTGCGGATTTTAAATAAGTTTGAACCGGTTGCCGATATTTCCCTACATGTAAAACCGGAACAGCAATTACAAGATTTGTTTGCTTTGCTAGAAACTTGGCAAAAACGGGTAGAAATTGCTGAGGATACCCCACGCCGTCCCCATGTGGTGACGTTAGGAGATTACTGGTTAAGCCAAGCTATAACGCAAAATCTCATCCATCCTGTAGATACGCAAAATCTTACCAATTGGTCGCGGCTTTCCCAACGCTGGCAAACTCCCGTTCGCCGCAACCAACAAGGTTATATCGACACCAACGGCAAGATTTGGGGAATTCCCTATCGTTGGGGGTGTACCGCGATCGCTTATCGCCAGGATAAACTAGATTGGAAACCCCAGGATTGGTCCGATTTGTGGCGACCCCAACTAAAGCAACGCCTGTCGCTTTTGGATAGTCCCCGCGAAACCATTGGTTTGACGCTGAAAAAGTTGGGATTTTCTTACAACCAATCTTCCCTATCGGAAGTTCCCGAATTAGAATCCGAACTGCGATCGCTTCACCAACAGGTAAAATTTTACAGTTCTACTACCTATCTGGAACCGTTAGTTCTCGGCGATACCTGGGTGGCTGTAGGGTGGTCTACCGATATTTTGCCGATTTTATCCCGCCATCCGGAAATCGCGATCGCCATGCCATCCTCAGGAACGGCTTTGTGGGAAGATGTGTGGGTTTGTCCGGCTTTGCCAGAATCGGATGCTTCGGCAGAGGTCAGCACCAGCAATTCTCAAACTACTTCTACCCTCAACCAATGGTTCGATTTCTACTTACAACCGGAAATTGCTTTGCAACTAGCTTTACTCAGCAAAGGTTCGTCTCCCGTTCTCTCTGACGAGGATGCCAAGGAGATTCCCGAACAATACCGTTCTATTTTATTTCCCTCACCAGCTACCCTGGACAGCAGCGAATTTTTACAACCCCTTTCCCCGGAAACCGCCAAGCAATATCAGGCTCTCGGTCGGAAGGTTCGTCAGGGGGGTTGAAAGATGCAGCGAATTTTTATTGACAAAATCAAGAAATCATCGTATAATAATTCATATTATAAAAATTATGGCTTAGCTAGGAAGCCAATTTTCCCGAGTTTTTTCCTAAAAATCTAGAAGGAAAATTTTTCAAACCCCCTAGCAGCGGGGAAGGTTTTGGTTGAGAATCCTTCGCTCAAACATCTAAGCTGGGCAATTTTATTTTTTGAATTGGGGAATTCAATTAAAAATCAAAACCGCTGCTGCCGCGCAAACTGCCACCTTTGCCTGCAGTATCGATCCAAACGCGACAAGATTGTCCCCCCGTATTGCAATTATAGATAGCTAACAACTCCTGCTGGCGATTAAAAACGCGGATATTGTAGCCAAAATCCTGTGCCGCCGTTCCCACACGATTGACAAACCCATAGCGTTCCAGATATCCCATAAAACTCCATACCTGGCGGTTGACCAGCAAATCCACCTGTTGGGTTTCGGGAGAAACCACCCAATCTTCCAAAACCGGATAGGCAAGTTGTTCGCGGGACCACCACAAACTTGGAATTGTCAGTCCTTCCCGAGACACATCGTTCATTGTCCGTAGGGAACTGTTTTGCCTGGCTTTGCTGCCTTCTTGTAAAGGTTCAAAATTGGGAGAGTTCAGAGAAGGAATAATTAAAGGTGTGGGAGATTCAGGCGTTTCCCTTTGGGAAGATTGTGGGGTAGCTACAGGGGAAAAACAGAAACTCAATCCCGCTAAGACAAGTTGGCTAGTAACAAACAGATGCAATGTTTTCATTGTTTGGAAGCGTTTTGAAATCGAACCATTTAAAATTCCCACAAGCGGCGACCTTCTTTTCCTTGGAGGCGTTGGTGGGTATCTTGTAGCAGTTGGGGAATATCCAGATTTTCCGGACAGCGAGGCAAACAATCGCCACATTCGGTACAGCGGTTGCCTTTGCGACCGGGAAACCAGTGGCCGGCATTTTCAAACATGCGGTAGCGATATTTGCCAAATTCGCTCATGTCGTAAGCCACGGCTAAATTCCGCAGTCGCAAAACTTCGGGAATGTTAATTTCTTCCGGACAGGGGAGACATTGGTAGCATTGGCTACATTTATCGCTGCCCAAGGCGGTGTCGGCGGTAGACTCTAATTTTTGTAGGGTAGCAGCTTCTTTAGCAGTGAGGGGTTCGGTGCGCGTGCCCAATTGTATGGCATCCTGTAGTTGTTCGGGATTGGCAGGACCGACGCTGAGGGTGGTGACCCGGCGATCGCTTAACAAAAATCGATAGGTTAATTCCAACGGTGTAAAAGGTTGGCATAGTTGTTGGAGTTTGGCCGGTGGCGCAAACAACTGTCCGCCTTTATCAGCAGGAGAAATAATAAAGACTCCCATGTCTTGCTGATAAGCTAACTCTACGGCAGGATGGAGGCGCTGGTAAAAATAGTAATAATGGAGATTGACAAAATCAAAAATATCTGTTAAAATAGTTTTTTGAACGATTTCAAGAGGGGCGTGGGTAGAAAAGCCAACGTTGCGAACGCGACCATCATCCAAAGCTCTTTGCCACCCGCGACGGCAGCCATCTTTGGCTACAACTTGGCGAACGTGGTCCCAAGTATTGATACCGTGAACGGCCAGTCCGTCGATGTAGTCTAGTTGCAAACGTTGCAGGGATTCGTCAATGTAGCGCTCCATTTGGTCGGCACTATCTAGGGGCGGAATTTTCGTCGTGACAAACAGTTGCTGGCGTGGTAAGGGCAAACCAGCTTGCAAAGCCGCCCCCAAATACACCTCGCTGCGACCGTATCCACGAGCTGTTTCAATGTGATTGATGCCTTGCCCCACAGCTTCACGTACGGTAGCGATCGCCGTTTCCTCACTGCCGAGGCATCTCATCGTTCCTAGAGAGAAAACCGAAATCGAGCGATTGGTGCGACCAAAGCGTTTGTAATGCATGTTGGTTCTAAAAAATAACCAGCCAAACTAGCAAAAACAGTAAAAAAAAAGGCTCCTCGCCATCAGCCATTAGCCCGACCTGTTTTCAAGCCGCAACCAATGACCAATGACGAATCCAAAAGGAGTGGGTGGTGCAGCAGGCACCAATTCTTCTTCTTTTGAAAAGCAGGTAAGGAAAGGGGTTACTGGCTTTCTGCACCTGCGGAACCGCCACGTTGAATAAAATCCTCCGGTCGCAAGTTGGAAACAAAATCGTGAAACGCTTGGCGTTCGGCCTCGTCAGCATCGCGATCGACAGGAATCGAGGCATCGGCAACCACCTCTTCCATGACCCAAATAGGGCTATCCGTGCGCAACGCTATAGCGATCGCGTCGCTGGGTCGGGCATCAATTTCCTTCTTGGTATCTCCCTGACGAATCATCAGCAGGGCATAGAATGTATTATCCTGCAACGCATGAACAACCACCTTTTCCAACACCATATCCCACTCCTCCAAGAAATTGGCCATAAGGTCGTGGGTCAGAGGGCGCGGCGGTTTTTGGTTTTCAATCGCGCCAATAATGGCTCTCGCTTGGTCTTGACCAATGTAAATCGGCAAGGCGCGGCGTTCGGAATTATCTTTGAGCAGTACAATGGGACTTCTGGTAGCTGCATCTAGAGCAATACCAGCAACTTTCATTTCAATCATGGGTTCAGCCTCGTGAAAACATCGGCAAAAGCACGCTTTGTTCCTAGGAAAAGCATGAAGGGTCGATGGGAAGCTACCTCAAATTCTAGGAAATACAATAAGGCTTTTCCTATACAGGATGCGGGTTTTAACCATTCCATCGGGAACCTTTGCCATCGTCAAGTGATAGGACTCAACAAACCGACCTAGAACAGCCCCCACAGTATTCTCTATTTTATTTTATAGCTAACTCGATTGGAGTAGATAGGCAACCGATCGCCATTAGCTTGGTCCATCGATATCGCTGTTGTGCTAGATTTGTGGTTCCCCCTCCCTTGGCAGGGTTTTTTTCGGCTAGCGTCAACAAACAAGGAGTTAGCTGTGTTTACCGGAATTATACAAACTTTAGGGACCATCAATACAATCAGTAGCGATCGCTTAGAAATTGCTTGGCAAGACAACAGCGACTCCCCTGCAATTGCTAGAGACTTAGCTGTAGGAGACAGCATTGCCGTAGATGGCGTTTGCCTAACCGTGGAGAAAATTCTACCATCGGGATTTGTTGCCAGCGTATCTCCAGAAACGCTCCGCCGCAGCACCTTAGGCCATGCCTCGGGCAAATGGATCAACCTAGAAACCGCTTTACGTGTAGGGAGCAAACTCGGCGGGCATTTTGTTTCTGGGCACGTAGATGGCATTGGTTCGTTAGATAGCGTTGTCGAAACAGCTACAGCTTGGGAAATGGTTTTTAGACCTGCCCCTGGAGAAGTCCACAATTGGCAAAAACACATTGCTCCCTATATCGTATCTAAAGGTAGTATAGCGATTAACGGCATTAGTTTAACAATATCGGACTGCGACGATGGCGGCAATTGGTTTGATGTTGCTGTTATTCCCCATACTTACCACAACACCAACTTAAGCTACTTACAACCATCAAATTTAGTAAATCTAGAAACCGATCTCCTAGGCAAATACGCTGAAAAACTCCTACGCCAACGGTTTACTAATACAGTCGTTAGTGAAGACATCACCCCAGAATTTTTGGCAGAAAATGGTTACCTGTGATGGTTTTTGCGAACGACCGAGCGAGCTGTGGTAGTCAATCTTTCCTAAATATCGCAAAACCAATAAACCACCGTACCCGTTTCCCCATTGTTCCCCACTTCCGCATACCCTTCAGCTTCTAGTTCTCGCAGCAACATTTCCACTTCGTTCCAACCAATTTGCGTATCGACCGCAGCTTGGGCAACAGAAATGACACCATTCCGTTTTTTGGCAGCTTGCAACACCTTTAATTTCCGTTCTTCGCGCGTGGGAGAAGAAACGATTTCGGTAATTGCTGGAGAACTCTGTAGGGGAACCCCCTGGGGTGACAAGCCAAATTTGGCTTTGGTTTTGGCTTCGTATTCCTCCACCATAGAAGGAAGTAAAAACAAATCTAAAATAAGGCCAATATCCCCCACAACAGGCAACATCCATAGAAATCCAGTCACAAATTTGCCATTGTAAAACCGATGCAAACCGCGTAGGGGGCGGGCCATACTGCCAGCAATTAAACTTACAGCCCAGAGAAAATAAGAAATCTTCAGGCGCGGCGTTTGCTTCAATTGGAGGATGGTTTGCTGAATTTGGTCGGATACAGGCGTTGTTGGCGGTTGGGAATTGTCGCCACCATTAGAAGCTGGCGATGGTGCTGTCGAGGGATTGTTAAGGTCGGCGAGAACCTGTTGGGCTGTACTGTAGCGTTGGCTAACAGCCCTGGCTATCATTTTATCGAGAATCCAACCTAAAGCATCGCTTATCTGGTTTTCCACCAAATAATCCCGCCACACCCAAGTATCCTCGTGGCTGTTAAACAAATCGAAAGGAGCAATATTGGTAAGCAAGCGAATGCAAGTTACGCCCAAAGCATACAAATCGCTGGCATAACTGGCTTTGCCAAAGGTTTGTTCTGGCGCCGCATATCCAGCAGAACCGATGGAAGTACCAGTTTGTAGCGACGCGCCAGTTAGCATTTTGGCTGCCCCAAAATCCACCAAAACCAACTCGCCATCTTCCCGACGGCGAATGATATTGGCAGGTTTGATATCTCGGTGAACCACCTGTTTTTGATGGATAAAATCCAAAACTGGCAGCAGGCTGTTGAGAAGTTGTTGGATTTGGGATTCGGTGAAAGCGCCCCTTTGCTGGGCTTCTGTTTCTAAATTCAATCCATCTACAAATTCCTGTACCAAATATTGGGGATTGGTATCGGCAAAATAGGCATAGAGTTCGGGAATTTGCGGGTGATTGCCCAGCGTTTCCAAACGTTCCGCTTCCGCCTGGAATAAATCTATAGCTTTTTGACTGGAATTGATGCCTTTGTCTGGATAGAACTGTTTGATAACGCAGGGTCTTTGAGAAGGTTTTCTTTCATCGACACCCAAAAACGTTCTGCTAAATCCCCCTGTAGCAATTGGTTTGATGGCACGATAGCGATCGCCCAATCGCAAGGGATGGCCGCAGTGGAGGCAAAAATTGCTATCCTGAGGATTATGATGGGGTCGTTGGCAAATGGGATTCAGGCAAAAACTCATCGCACGGGTTGGGCTGGAAATTGTTTTCTCGTCAAGCCGTCATACTTCTATAATAGCGAGTTTAGATCGAGTAGGG
>CAYZHY010000007.1:0-34488 GCA_964477525.1 uncultured Geitlerinema sp.
AGTGCCTTATAGTGGGAAATTTAGCGATTTTTGACACAGTAAGTTCGGAAGAGCCTTATTTAGCTACACTTGTTCGCCAAAATCTTGGGGATTTTCGGATGAAGAAAACCAAGAGGTAGATTCAACAGCACTGGTGGTGGCTGGCTGGTTTTCTGTCGTTCCGGCCAGCATTCCTGGAGAAGTTCCTAGTTTTCCAGGAATTGAGTTTTGCCGTAAATTTTGCATGAGGCTGCCCATTTCTATGGCGTTCATGGCATAGCTCCACCCTAAATTGCTTTTGATGCCAGCTCTTTCTAAAGCTTGCTGCATAGTATCGGCAGTAACGACGCCAAAAACAACAGGAATGCCGGTTTGGAAGCTGGCATTAGCAATGCCTTTTGAGGCTTCGGCGGCAACGTAGTCAAAATGCGGCGTTTGACCCCGAATAATGGCTCCCAGGCAAACGATCGCATCGTAGTTGGCTGCCAAGGCTAACTGCCGAGCCACCATAGGAAGTTCGAAGCTACCGGGAACCCAAATGTAATCTACTTGCGTACCGTGGGGATTGGTATCTACGCCGTGACGTTGCAGGCAATCCTGACATCCCTGCAAGAGTTTGTTGGTAATCATATCGTTGAAACGACCAATGGCGATCGCCAATCGCAGGGAATGAGCGTTGGTAAACTTTCCTTCAAAAACGGTCATATTTTCGGTTTATGAATAGAGATTTATAGAAAATTATGGAGAAAAAAACTGGATAAAGATACAAACATTGCGGGCAAAACAAGAAAGTAGGGATAGCCAAACCCATGGATTGGGAGGGGATTGGCATGGCCCCACTTACTTGTCTCCAAATACCTAGCAAAAATTTTTGGTTATATGGTTTTGACGAGCTAGAGCTTAAACCACCAGGTAGTTGAGAATACCAACAGCAATAACCAAAAGAATCCACAATCCAGAACCAACGAAAATCAATCTTTTGGATTGATCCCAGTTGGCAGGAGAAGCGTAGGCCACTGGCACAGCCACCACCATTACGAAAGAAAGTAAAACCAAAGCCGTTAAAGCTACTTGAAACAAAATAGACATGTTCCTTTTCTCCCAAGTAAAGTACAGTGAAGAACTAGTGAAAATTACTTAAAAACCAAAAAGCAAATAGGGGGGAATGCGATCGCCCCTGAATAGTACGCTACCAAAAAATGGGTCGATCGCAGCTATCTTTTCTTTGGCTGGGCGGAACCTTGGTTTTACCTGGATCGACTGCTTGTTTGGTTTTAAGCTGAAGCGGTCTCTGCCAGTCTGGCTAGCTTTTCCTGTTGGTCTTTACTAATACAGGCTTGGATAATCGATTCTAGGTTGTGACTGCCACTGAGGGTATCTCCTTCCAGAACGGTGTCGAGGTTAAAGTTTTGGTTGAGGCGATGGTCGGTCACCCGATTGTCTTTGTAATTGTAGGTGCGAATTTTTTCCGAACGTTCGCCACCCCCAATTTGCGAGCGTCGCATATCAATCACTTCGTTATGCTGTTTTTGGAGTTGCCATTCGTAGAGCTTGGCTCGCAAAATCTGCATGGCGCGTTCGCGGTTTTGTAGCTGCGATCGCTCTTCTTGACAAAAAATCCGCCATCCAGTAGGTTTGTGGTACAAATCCACGGCCGTTTCTACCTTGTTCACGTTTTGGCCGCCAGCACCGCTAGCACGAGCGGTTTTTATGTCTAGATCTTTCGGATCGATATGAACTTCCACATCATCAACCTCTGGCATAACTGCCACGGTAGCTGTGGAAGTATGCACGCGACCACCAGCTTCAGTAGCCGGTACCCGCTGCACGCGATGCACGCCAGCTTCGTATTTGAGCTTGCTGTACACCCAGTCTCCTTGAATTTCTAAAATCGCTTCTTTAAAGCCGCCAGCTTCCGATGGAGATTCGCTTAACAATTTCACTTGCCAGTTTTGGCTTTGAGCGTAGCGGGTGTACATACGCACCAAATCCCCAGCCCAAATGCAGGCTTCATCGCCGCCGGTCCCAGCACGCACTTCTAACATGATGCTTTTTTCATCGTTGGGATCGCGCGGCAACAGCAAGATTTTTAATCGATTTTCAATATTTTCTAGTTTTTCTTCTAACTGTTGGACTTCCAGCTGCGCCATTTCGCGCATTTCCTGGTCGCCGCTCGTATCTTTGAGAATTTGTCTGGCTCCGTCCAGTTCCTCATTGACCTCTTTCCAGGTATTGTAAGTATTGATAATCTCATCAAGAGTCGAGCGTTCTTTAGCAATCCGTTGTAATTCAGCTGGGTCGCTGCTTACGTCCGGATCGGCCAGACGACGAGTTAGCTCTTGATAGGTTTGTTCGACGGATTCCAGTTTGTTTAGTAAATAAGCTTCAGCCATAATGCCGCGATCGCCATGTCCAGATAGCAGGGAATTCTAGCAGCCCATTGATGCTGCTAGAAAAAAAACACTCGCCCAACCAGAACAAATACCAGGGACGATTGTCTCCCTACTTTTTCTGGTTGTCTTTTCCTTTCATACCATATTTTCTCAAGAATCGTTCGACACGACCTTCCGTGTCAATAATCCGTTGGGTTCCGGTGTAGAAAGGATGATTTCCCGACCAAACGTCTACGTGGAGTTCTGGTTGGGTAGAACCTACTGTGGTTACCCACTCACCGTTACAGTAAACTTTGGCTTCTGGGTACCATTGGGGATGAATGTCTGATTTGGGCATAACCAACTCCCGAACAATCTGAATAAATTTGCTTGACCCGATATTGCTACAGCAAACTGGTACAGCTAGTTTTGCTGTTTCCTACTTTCATTTTAACGCTTTCTGCAAGTAACTGTAACTGTTTAAAAGTGGGAGACCAGCCACTCGTTAGCGTTTCGAGTATTGAGGAGACTTGCGAGCTTTGCGCAGTCCGTATTTCCGTCGCTCTTTGGCTCTGGGATCGCGGGTTAAATATCCCTCACTTTTCAGGGGATGGCGATTTTCCGGATCGAGCTGGCATATAGCTCTGGCTACTCCCAAACGGATGGCTTCTGACTGTCCGGTTAAACCACCGCCGTATACGTTAACCAGCATATCGTAATCATTTTCTAGTCCCAGGGTTTCCATGGGGGATTTGAGTTTGGCTAAATGGCTGGGATTGTATTGAAAGTAGTCGTTGGCGCTTTTTTTATTGATGGTGATTTGACCGTCACCAGGAACCAATCGCACTCTGGCCACAGAGGTTTTGCGGCGACCGGTTCCCCGATACACAACGCGCGAGGTGTCGTTTACTGCCATTGTTCTCCTCCTTTCGGTATGGTTTGTAAGTCAATTTTTTGAGGTTTTTGAGCGGTATGGGGATGTTCCGGACCGGCGTAAATTTTTAGTTTTTTCAGCATTTGCCGACCCAGACTATTTTTGGGCAACATGCCTTTAACAGCTTGTTGGATAATGCGTTCGGGAATGCGATTTTTGAGCTGTTCGAAGGTTTCTACTTTCATGCCGCCGGGTCTACCGGAATGGCGGCGGTAGAGTTTTTGATAGCGTTTTTTCCCCGTAACGGCAACTCGATCGGCGTTGACAACTACGACAAAGGCACCGGTATCCATGTGAGTAACAAACTCAGGGTTATCTTTGCCTCTGAGCAGTCTGGCCAGTTCGCTGGCCAAACGTCCCAGACGCTGCCCGGAAGCATCGACGACGTACCAGGGACGTTCCACTTGTTTGGGGGTGGGTGTATAGGTTTTGTTCATGGTTTTACCTTTTGATGGTTGTTTCTGTTTGGCTTTCAGATGAGTTGGGTGGATTTTCGTTTCCTCTTTCAAGGGGATTGACGAGGAAGTGGGGCATGGTGGCGTTCCAAATGCGATAGGAGAAAGGCCAATCTCGATAGCCTACGCCCAACAAACACAGTCCTTGAGGAGGTGCGGCGTATTTAACGAGTTCTCGACGTTCGTGCTGCCAAATATCTTGAAAATCAGCGACTGATAGCTGTTTTCTCCCTACCAAGACTAGCATGCCCACTAACAAACGCATCATGCCGTAGAGAAAGGCATTAGCTTGTATCTCAATGTGGATAAAGTTCCCTACGCGATGGCAGGCTACTTCTTGGACGTTTACCCAAGCCTGAGTGCGTTGGGAACCGCTACGTTGGAAGGCAGCGAGGTGATGTTGTCCGACCAAAGGCATCAGCGCCTGTTGAATAGCAAATTCATCGAGGGCGGCATGGTAGTAATGCCAAGTAAATGGTTGCACGAACAAGTTGGGCATCGCTTCGGTATAAATGGTATAGCGATAGCGACGCCAGCAAGCGGAAAAACGAGCGTGCCAGTCGGCAGGGACTTCCCGTGAATTGAGGATGGTTATATCGGAGGGCAGTTGGGCGTTTAAAACCGCAGCCCACTTGGCAGCAGGAATGGCGCTTTTGGCCTCAAAGTGGGCTACTTGAGCGGCGGCGTGAACGCCCGCATCAGTTCTGCCAGCTGCAATTAGAGGAACGTATTGTTCCAGCACAGAAGCGATCGCGTTTTCTACGACTTCTTGGACGGTTCGTTGCTGGGGTTGCCGCTGCCATCCATGAAAGTGGGTTCCCACATATTGGAGAACCAGGGCGATTCGCTGCTTGGACTCGCTCATGAACTTGCTGGGGCGTTAAACTAATTCCACAATGGCCATTTCCGCGTTGTCGCCACGACGGCTGACCGTGCGAATCAGGCGTGTATATCCGCCTTGGCGATCGCCGTAACGCTCTTGCACTTGGCTGAACAGGGCGTGAACTAGGGATTTATCATAGAGATATCCCAACGCCCGCCGACGAGCATCTAAGGTTCCTTTTTTTGCTAGGTTGACGATTTTTTCAGCTTCGGAACGCACGGCTTTGGCTCGTGCTTTGGTGGTGGTGATGCGACCGTGGCGGATGAGTTCGGTGGTTAGCGATCGCAACAGAGCCCGCCTTTGGTCGGCTGGCTTGCTAAGGTGGGGAACACGACGACGGTGACGCATAGTTGTAAGAGATTATATCGCTCAACAATTGGACAAAAAGACGGACACAGTTTTCACTGTGTTGAGGTTAGCACCCAGAACACTTGCTACCAACGAATTTGTAGTTACGGCGTTCTGGCTGGTTTTTCTTGCGGTAGGGTGATTCCCAAACGTTTTTGTAAGGCTTCAATCACTTCGTCAGCAGATTTCTGTCCGAAGTTTTTAATTTCTAGGAGTTCTTCTTGGGTATAATCCAGTAAATCGGCTACCGAGTTAATTTGGGCGCGTTTGAGACAATTGTAAGCACGCACGGATAGTTGTAGTTCTTCGATGGGAATTTGACTGGTGGGATCTTCCACGGGGGATTCTTCTTTGTCCATGGACTCTAAAGTAATGTCTTTGAGAGGCGAGAATAAATCCACCAGTACTTTGGCGGCTTCGCTAAGGGCTTCTTGGGGGGGCAAACTACCGTTGGTCCAAATTTCCCAAATTACCCGCTCTTTTTCCAAAGTACCGCCTACCCGGGCATCTTCGACCATATAGTTCACTTTACGCACGGGCATAAAGACGGCATCAATTTGGAGAAAATCCAAAGCCGAGCCATCTTCTTGACTTTTCTCTACCGGACGGTAGCCAACACCTCGTTCGACTCGGAACTCCATTTCTAAGGTAGCGCCCTCAGATAGAGTGGCGATGTGCTGGTTGGGGTTAATGGTTTCTACTTCCGAGGGGAGGTCAAAATGTTCTGCCTTGGCCTCGGCAGGTCCTTGTACCAGCAAACGCCCAATTTGTGGCTGGGAGGAATGGCTTTTGAGGACGATTTCTTTCATGTTGAGTAGAATTTCCAGCACATCCTCCCGAACGCCTGGAATCGTGGCAAATTCGTGATTGACACCGGCAATGCGCACCGCCGTGACTGCTGTCCCTTCTAGGTTGGACAGCAGTACCCGCCGCAAGGCGTTGCCGACGGTGATTCCTTGCCCTCTTTCTAGCGGTTCGATGACGAATTTGCCGTATTGACTGCGATCGGATTCAATTGTGTGGGTTTCCACACATTCTATTTGAAACTGCGCCACGGAGTAACCTCCCTTCTCCTAGATCGACGGAAAGCGCTATTGCCTTCCGAATCAGTTTTTGCTTGTTGGCAAGGAGTGTTGTCTGGTATTGAGCTACCCGCTCTCAATCCTAAAAAATCTCCCGAAGCAACAGCTATCGCTTAGACGCGACGGCGCTTGGGGGGACGACAGCCGTTGTGGGGAATGGGGGTAACATCACGGATTAAGGTGATTTCCAATCCGGCAGCTTGTAAGGCGCGGATGGCAGTTTCTCGACCGGACCCAGGACCGCTGACCATCACTTCAATTTGACGCATGCCTTGGTCGCTGGCTTTGCGAGCGGCATTTTCAGCAGCGGTTTGGGCGGCGAAGGGAGTTCCTTTTTTGGCTCCTTTAAAACCAGTAGCACCGGCCGAGGACCAGGAAACTACTTCTCCATTGGTGTCGCTAATGGTTACGATGGTGTTATTAAATGTAGATTGGATGTACGCTACCCCATTCGGGACGTTTTTCTTTTGTTTGCGAGCTCCGCCTTTTTTTGGTTTGGCCATAAGACTTTCTTTGAGAACTTTGAGAATCTCTGTAAATGTTTGTGCTAAGCGCTGTATTGGGAAGTTTCCGTTCGCAACTCAGATGGTTCTGGCTGTTTGCGAAAACTTGCTACCAAGGCCGCCGAATCCCCCTTCACGCACAATAATAAGCGCTTCCAGGTGGCCAAGGGAGATGGAAACCTAAACATCCAATTCGGCGGGCTGACAAAACGAGTTTTCCATCGGGCCAACACGAACCCATGGAAAGCTTTTTTCCAGCTTGAACTGGGAGATACCTGATTGGGAGGATTCCCCAACAGTGGTAGGGAACCTCAATCGCCAAGGGATTATTTGGGAGATGGCGCTTTTCTTTTGTTGGCGATGGTATTACGGGTTCCCCGTCGGCTACGGGCGTTGGTGCGAGTTCTTTGACCGCGTACGGGAAGTCCCATGCGGTGGCGACGACCCCGATAGCAGCCAATGTCCATGAGGCGCTTGACGTTCATGTTTTCCCAACGCCGCAAGTCCCCTTCTACTTGGTAGTTATTTTCTATGGTGTCTCGCAAAGTAGCGATTTCAGAATCTTGTAGGTCTTTGACCCGGGTATCGGGATTAATGTCGGTTTGAGACAAAATTTCCCGAGAACAGGTCATGCCAATTCCATAAATGTAGGTGAGGGCAATTTCGATACGCTTATCGCGCGGTAAATCGACACTAGCAATCCGTGCCACGATTGTCTCCCTTGCTTCTCTAGCTGCAATAACGAACGACGAACAACAATGATTTCGTACCCACTAATTTTGGCACAATGGATGATATGACTGGGCTAACCTTGACGTTGCTTGTGTTTCGGGTTAGAACATACCACCATTACGCGGCCGCGACGACGGATGACGCGGCATCGGTCGCAAATTTTCTTGACGGAGGCTCTTACTTTCATGCCGATAAAGGCAACACTACAAACTTAATATTATACCAATTTCCGGTTGAATTGCAAAGATTTTTCCAGCAACTAGGAGGAAGGAAGTAGCCCGTGGTGAGTTATTTTTTCCGCAGGCGATAGGTGATTCTTCCTTTGCTCAAGTCGTAGGGGGTTAGTTCTACTTTGACGCGATCGCCGGGCAAAATTTTGATATAGTTTCGGCGAATTTTGCCCGAAATATGGGCAAGGACATTGTAGCCATTATCCAGATCGACCCGGAACATGGCGTTGGGCAGCGATTCGGTTACCGTGCCTTCTAGTTCAATTAAGTCTTGTTTAGCCAAGGTGGATTTCCTCCGTAACAGCGAGTGACTAAGACCAAGCCTTCCCCAATTGATTTTAGAAAAGTTGCTTTTTGTCCCAGTCACTCTACAACGAATTCCAGCAGTCCGATAGCTATTTTGGACAGACGACGAAAGGAAGTATCCGTGCGCTGGCCGCCATCAAACTTTTATTTACCAGCCGTACTCGGGTTTTCTTGCAAAGCCACCTGCAAAGCATTGGTGACCTCCGACATACTGCGATCGCCATCGACCGACTGCAAGCGATCGCGCTCTCGGTAAAAATTGATGACTGGTTCTGTTTGTTCCCGATACACTTGCAAACGACGGCGAATTGCTTCTTCAGTATCGTCGTTACGTCCGCGTTCGAAAAGACGTGCCACCAAGGTTTCGTCCGGAACCTCTAGGTTAACCGCACAATCAAACGGTTGCTCTAATTCCGACAGCAGTTCTTCCAGAAAAGAAGCTTGATGCACGTTGCGAGGAAATCCATCCAAAATCCAGCCGCGTTGCTTGGCATCTTCCCGCATCAAGCGATCGCGAATCATGGCCACGATCAAATCGTCGGGAACCAGATCGCCTGCATCCATATAGGATTTGGCCTTTTGTCCCAAAGACGTAGATTCGGCAACATGCTGTCGCAAAATTTCCCCTGTTGAAATATGAGGAATATTTTCCCTTTGGGAAAGTTCGGCTGCTTGAGTTCCTTTTCCTGCACCTGGAGGCCCTAATAAAATTACTCGCATGGTTATTTATGGCTATTCTTTCCTAGCATTCAAAAATTTCTACAGTTTGGTATTCGCCATTGTTTCATAGCGTTGGGAAATGACCGCTGTTTGGACTTGCTTGGCAGTTTCAATAGCTACCCCAACCAAAATTAGCAAGGAAGTCGCACCAAATCCTTGGAACGTTCGTACTTGAGTGGCGCTTTCCACCGCCGTCGGCACGATGGCTACACAACCCAAGAAAATGGCTCCCAATAAAGTCAAACGATTTAAAACCCCTTGGAGATAATCGCTGGTTGCCTTGCCCGGTCGAATGCCCGGAATACTAGACCCCATTTTCTTTAAATTTTGGGAAATATCCACGGGATTCATAATCAAAGACGTATAAAAATAGCTAAAGAACACAATCAACGCCAAATAAACCGCAGCATACAACCAAGGAGCCTGTCCAGCTGGATTTAAGTAAGCGGCAAACTCGCTGAGCCAAGCATTGCCAGTTAGCTGCGCCAAGGAGAGGGGCAAGAACAACACGGCAGAAGCGAAAATAATGGGCAAAACCCCGCCTTGATTGAGGCGTAAAGGGAGATAGCTGTTACGTTCGCGATACAGCCTTTTCCCAACTTGTCGGCGAGCTGAAACAATGGGAATGCGACGGTTCGCCTCTTGTACGAAAACGATGCCGACAATCATCACCAAAAAGACCAACGTCAGCACCAGCACCCCAGCCAGAAACTGGCGGTTGCCCTGTTGGGCGCTAACTTGAGCTTGTTCGATGGTTTGTCCCAAAGAAGTCGGCAGCGTCGCCACAATATTGACAAAAATCAAGAGCGAAGCACCATTACCAATACCTTTTTCAGTAATCAGCTCCGACACCCACATGACAAACATGGAGCCGGCTGTTAAAGTTAGGACGGTTTGCAGGATAAAAAGCACGGGGGTGTCGGGATTTTGGGCGTAGTTTTGCAGCCAAAAGGAAAAGGCCGTGCTTTGGATAACTGCCCATCCCAGGGCTACGTAACGAGTGTATTGGGAAATTTTGCGCCTTCCCGCTTCGCCTTCATTTTTCTGTAAATCTTCTAAATGCGGGATTGCTGCCGTCATCAACTGCATAATAATGGATGCGTTGATAAACGGTAGAATGCCGAGGACAAAAATTCCCAAAGTAGCAAACCCGCCCCCGGAGAAAATATTTAAAAATCCAATAAAAGGAGCGTTTTGGATATCGGAAGCAAATCGTTCGCGATCGATGCCAGGAACCGGTAAATAAATCCCCAAGCGGACCAGAAAAATCAAGCCAATAGTGACCAGCAACCTTCCTCGCAGTCCGGCCTCTCTAGCCATCTGCATGAAGGTTTCCTGAGCGCTTGGTGTCGTTGAATCTCGAGGAGCAACCATAAAGGGATACCTCAGTTCTTGTAAAAGTACAGAGCCTAACGTTTAGCTTAACCCATTGTTGGGGATCGGCATATGAATGGTTTTAACAACCAAATAAATAATCGTGCGAGCTAGCAGCTAGCCAAGCCAAAACAGGTATAAAAATAGGCGTAGCAGTTCCATTTTTCCCAACAACCAGCAGGTAGCTGCGTGTTTGCGAGCTTGCCACCAACGCGCCTAGATTTGGGCTCTCGACTCTAAGACTTATTGTTAACAATTTCGCAGCTACCGCCAGCAGCTTCAATTTTGGCGCGAGCATTGCGGCTAAAAGCATCTGCTTTTACAGTTAAAGGAACATTTAGTTCGCCATCGCCCAAAATTTTCAAAGGAGGCTTAGGATCGTGGACAACTCCCGCTTGTTCCAGCGTTTCTAGAGTTACTTCCGTCTGGCTTTCAAAAACTGCTAAATGTCCTACATTAACCGTTGTGTACTCGGTGGGATTCACAAGGGGGAAATGCTTCAATTTGGGCAAACGCAGGTAGAGGGGTTGTTGACCACCTTCAAAGCCAGCATGGGGGCCAGCGCCGGCGCGAGCTTTTTGTCCGCGCATGCCTTTCCCGCAGCTGGCACCTTGCCCGGCAGAAATGCCACGTCCTAGTCTCCGACCTTGTTTTTGGGAACCAGCTTTTGGTTTGACTTCGTGAATTTTCATTAGATATCGCTCCTAGAATCCTCAAGAAACTTAATTTTTCTTCATCGCCGTTTGGCGTTCGAGTTTTTGCAAAACTCCGGTTCCCCCACGAACTCTTCGGATAGGGAACTTAGGGAACTCCCCAGGCTTGTTCCCAGTTACGAGTAAATTTGCTCTAGAGGAATATCGCGTTCTTGGGCTGCTTCCAAGAAGGTACGCAGTTCTGCTAGGGCATCTACGGTAGCTCTAGCATTGTTGAGCGGGTTGTTGGAACCCAACTGCTTGGCCAGTACGTTGCGGACACCAGAAAGTTCTAGAACCGTGCGCACGGCACCACCGGCAATTACACCGGTTCCGGGAGCAGCCGGACGCAACAATACTTCCGCAGCGGTGGCATAACCGTAGGAAACGTGGGGAATAGAGTTCGATTTGGTTAGAGGAACGTCAACGAGGTCCTTTTTGCCGTCGGCAACACCTTTTTTGACGGCGCTGATGACATCACCAGCTTTACCAACGCCAACGCCAACTTGACCTTTTTGGTTGCCTACGATAACAACGGCTCGGAAGTGAAGTTTTTTACCGCCTTTCACAACTTTACTAACCCGGCGAATCTGTACAACCCGCTCCTGCCAGTTGGAATCCTTTTCGCGAGTACGACTGTTTTTTTGACGACGCTCTGCCATAGTATGTCCTTGTTAGATGGATGGTTTGGTTGATTTCGATTTTACGTATGGTTCGTTCTGGGATAAAGAAGAAACTCCGGCACTTAGCTAGGCAATCCATCGAATGGCGTTGCTTAGAAGTTTAAACCAGTTTCTCTGGCAGCTTCGGCTAGAGCTGCTACGCGACCGTGGTAAATGTTGCCCCCGCGGTCAAAAACCACTTTTTGAATGCCTTGGTCGAGAGCTCGTTGGGCCACTAGTCTACCTACAGAAGCAGCAGCTTCGCAGGTGGATGTAGATGACAGTTCCGTTCGCAAGTTTTTGTCGAGGGTCGAGGCGGCAGCGATTGTATGGTGTTTGGTATCGTCGATGGCTTGCGCGTAAATATGTTGGTGCGATCGAAAGACGCACAGGCGAGGACGTTCGGAGGTACCGAAGACGCGCTTACGTACCCGATAGTGGCGTCGTTGTATTTGTTCTTTACGAGTTCGCTTCATAATCGTTTCTACTCAAATGACTGGATCGAAGGAAATATAGAGGAAAATCATTTGACTGCCAGTTGCTTGCCAGGCCAAACTACCACTATTTTTTCCCGGCTTTTCCGGCTTTGCGCCGTACTTGTTCTCCTTGGTAGCGAATTCCTTTGCCTTTATAAGGTTCGGGAGGTCGTAGGTTGCGAATTTTGGCGGCCGTATCGCCTACTTTTTCCTTGTTAATGCCACGGATGAAGATGTTGGTATTGTTTTCTACGGCAAACTCAATACCTTCTGGGGCTTTCATTTCTACGGGTTTGCTGAAGCCCAGGTTGAGGGTGAGCGTGTTTCCTTGTAATTGAGCGCGGTAGCCAACCCCTTGGATTTCTAGGCGGATTTCAAATCCTTTGGATACGCCTTCCACCATGTTGGCAATGAGGGTACGGCACAAACCGTGCAATCGTTTGGCTTGCGGGGAGTCATCTCGGGGGGTGACGGTCACGGTGTTGTCGTTTTGTTCGATCAGGATCCGCGAGGGGAAAACCCGGGATAGTTCTCCTTTCGGTCCTTGAACGCTGACTTGTTGTCCGTCTACGGTGAGATCGACTTTTTCGGGGATTTCAACGGGACGCTTGCCAATTCGAGACATAGTTGGTTTTCCTCAAGGCGAGTTGCTGTTGCTGTGGGTCTTTGTATGCGATTCCCATTGGGAAGTTACCAAATATAGCAGAGGACTTCCCCGCCGACACCTTGGCGTCGGGCTTCGCGGTCGGTCATAATGCCTTTGGATGTGGAAATCACTGCCACGCCGATACCGCCCAAGACACGTGGTAATTCTTTGCGGTTGGAATATACGCGCAATCCTGGTTTGCTGACTCGCTTTAATGTATGGATTGTGGGTTGGCGGTTTTTCCCTTTGTATTTCAAGGAAATGGTGATATTTTTTTTGACTCCTTCGCCGTTTTCTACGTAGTCGGCGATGAAGCCTTCTTCTTTGAGGACTTTAGCAATGCTGCGTGTCATTCTGGTGGAAGGCACTTCCGTAGTGGGGTGTTTCACCAAGCAGGCATTGCGAATCCGGGTGAGCATATCTGAGATTGTGTCGTTAGCCGCCATCTTCCCTCCTGATTCTATTCCCTTAATTGTCACGGAAGGGCATGCCTAATTCTCTCAGCAAGGCGCGACCCTCCTCGTCTGTATTGGCTGTGGTGACAATGGTGATATCCATGCCACGAATTTGGTCGATACTGTCGTAATTGACTTCTGGAAAAATAAGTTGTTCGCGAATTCCTAGGGTGTAGTTACCGCGACCGTCAAAGCTTTTGGGACTGATGCCCCGAAAATCGCGAATGCGTGGCAGTGCTAGGTCGATTAGGCGTTCGAGAAAGGAATACATAGGTTCGCGTCGTAGCGTCACCATCAACCCGATGGGCATGCCTTTCCGAATTTTGAAGCCGGCGATCGCTTTTTTCGCGCGGGTAACCACGGGTCTTTGTCCGGTGATGGTGGACAGTTCTTGAATGGAAGAATCTAAAGCTTTGGCGTTCTGGGCAGCTTCTCCCAATCCACGGTTGACTGTGATTTTCACGAGTTGGGGAACCTGATGGACGTTGCTGTAGTTAAACTCTTTCATCAGGTTCGGAACAATGGTTTCTCGATACTGTTTTTTTAGTTTCAGGGTCATGGTTGGCTTCCTCGTAATTCCCTGGTCTTGGTCAGGGGAAAGCGTTCGTAAAGAAGGAATTGGATGGAATTAGTCGATAATTTCACCGGTTTTTTTGAGTTTGCGGACTTTGCGTCCGTCTTCGGTGAAGGTATAGCAAATTCGGCTGGCTACCTCATTTTTGGTGGAGTACAGCATGACGTTGGAGCTGTCCACGGGAGCCTCTTGCGTCACGATTTGTCCGGACTCCCCTTCTTGTTGGGGTTTCACGTGCTTGGTTTTTACATTGATTCCCTTGACAATGACTTTGCTTTCTTGGGGGAGAGCCTGTAAAACTTCCCCAATTTTGCCTTTGTCTTTGCCGGAAATCGCTTGCACGGTATCTCCTTTTTTCACGTGCATTTTGAAAGGTTTGCGGGATTGTTTTTGTTTGCGCTTTTTCTTGGATGCCATTAGAGAACCTCCGGTGCCAAAGAAACGATTTTGGTGAAGTTGCGATCGCGTAGTTCCCGCGCTACTGGACCAAACACCCGGGTTCCTCTAGGGTTGTTGTCGGGGTTGATGACCACAGCGGCGTTATCGTCAAAGCGGATATTCATACCGCTTTCGCGACGCAACCCTTTGCGAGTTCTCACAATCACGGCCCGTACGACATCGGATTTTTTCAAGGCCATGTTGGGAATGGCATCTTTAACCACGGCAATGACGACATCGCCAACACCAGCATAGCGACGGTTGCCGCTGCCTAACACGCGAATGCACATTAAGCTTTTGGCGCCACTATTATCGGCTACTTTGAGGTACGATTCTTTTTGGATCACGACGTTTGCTCTCCTACTTGTTCCAGTCGAGAAGGACTTTCCAAGATATCCACAACTTGCCAACGCTTGGTACGGCTTAAGGGTCGCGTTTCTTTGATACGCACGCGATCGCCTTCGAGACAGCGTTGTTGGTCATCATGAACCTTATATTTCTTGGTGCGAACCACGATTTTGCCATACTTGGGGTGGGAAGTGCGGTTTTCTACTGCCACCACCACCGTCTTTTGCATTTTGTTGCTAACAACAACACCAACTCTTTCTTTTGTTGTCATGGACAATGACTCCTTCTATGCCCTTAAGTAGCAGAGATTTGCGACCCTTCGCTTTGCTGTTTTCTTTCGTGTTCTACGGTCATCAATTGGGCCAAACGATGTTTGGCATGCTTGATTTCGTGGGGTTTTTCCAAGCGACCGGTGGCTTTTTCCAGGCGCAGTTCAAACAATCTCTGCTTGAGGCGCACAATTTCTTGAGCCACTTCCTCATCGCTTAATTGTCGAACTTCGGAAATTTTGGGAAACGCCATAGTTACGTCTGCTCCTGTTCGCGCGAAATAATCTTGGTTTTAACGGGCAACTTGTGGGAAGCCAAGCGCAACGCTTCTAAAGCTACCTCTTTAGAAACGCCTCCCATTTCAAACAAAACCCGACCGGGCTTTACGACGGCTACCCAATACTCGGGAGTCCCTTTACCCGCCCCCATACGGGTTTCTGCAGGTCGCATGGTGATGGGTTTGTCCGGGAAAATCCGAATCCAAATTTTCCCACCCCGGCGCACGTATCGGGTCATGGCGCGACGGCTGGCTTCGATTTGGCGGGCAGTAATCCAGTGAGGTTCTAGAGTAATCAAACCATACTCACCAAAATTGAGGTTGTTGCCTTTAGTGGCTTTCCCTCTCATTCTGCCGCGATGCTGCTTGCGGTATTTTGTGCGTTTGGGAAAAAGCATAACGATTATCCTTGAAAGTTCTAACTGGCGTCATTTCACCAAATTTGGGCGTCGTTAAGCCCCCGCGCCATCTCGATGGCGTTGTTGCCGGCGTATGGGCTGGGATTCGGCGGCAGCAGAAGTATCTTCCTCCCCAGGAATAATTTCTCCTTTAAAGATCCATACCTTGACACCCAAAATGCCGTATTGCGTGTGGGCTGTTTGATAGGAGTAGTCGAGATCGGCACGTAGGGTATGTAAGGGAACGCGACCTTCCCGGGTCCATTCTGTACGGGCAATTTCCGCGCCGTTTAAGCGCCCGCTGACTTGAATTTTAATTCCTTCTACACCAGCTTTTTGGGCTCTTTGAATAGCTTGTCGCACTACCCGACGGAAGGAAACTCGACGTTCTAGCTGCTGGGTAATGTACTCTGCCAGCAGGGTGGCATCGGCATCAACGCGGGTTACTTCCACGACATTAATCCGAATTTGACGGTTGCCCCCTAGCAGGTTTTGCAATCCAGTTCTAAGGGCTTCAATGCCGCTTCCACCACGACCGACTACGACGCCAGGACGAGCCGTGCGTACTTCTAAATCAATTTGATCGGCTTTCCGTTCGATGCGAATTTCGGAAATTCCGGCATTGCTCAGTTGCTTGTAAACGTAGTCACGGATTTGGAAATCTTCCTTGACTAGTTCCGGGTAGCGATTGCTGTTGGCAAACCAAATAGAACGGTGTTCTTGATTGATGCCAAGGCGGAAACCCGTTGGATGTATTTTTTGTCCCACGAATCTCTCCTTAAAGTGAATCCACCAGTTGGGCGTAAGATATTGGTTGGTTTCTAGCCATTTCTATTCCTCTTCTAGTTGAGGAGCCACGAAAATCGTAATGTGGCAGGTGGGCTTGCGAATCTGATAAACCCGACCTTGTGCCCTAGGTCGATAGCGCCTGAGGTAAATTCCTTGGTCGGCAAAAGCCTTGTTGACGACCAAGCTAGCTCGGTCCAAGCCTTCATTATGTTCGGCGTTGGCTGCTGCCGAACGCAAGACTTTCAAAATAGGTTCGCAGGCGCGGTAGGGCATGAAGCGAAGAACGATCAAGGCATCTTGATAGGTCCGTCCGCGAATTTGATCGAGAACGCGACGTACTTTTGTGGGAGACATCCGCACGTGGCGCGCGATCGCCTTCACTTCTTGTGTATCGTCAACAGCAACAGCCATATTTTTCTCCTCATCATTGCTTCTATGGAAAAAACTTCCTAGCGACCGGCTTTTTTATCTTTGGGGTGTCCCCGGTAGGTACGGCTGGGGGCAAACTCACCTAGCTTGTGCCCCACCATTTGTTCGGTTATGTAAACAGGCACGTGCTGTCTGCCGTTATGAACGGCGATGGTATGCCCCACCATATCTGGGAGAACCGTTGAAGCTCTAGACCAGGTTTTAATTACCTGTTTGTCACCCTTTTCGTTGAGCTTTTCAATTTTTTTGAGCAAACTGTCAGCTACGAAAGGACCTTTCTTCAGAGAACGACCCATTGCGATCCCTCCATTTTTGGGCGAACGAATGTATGAAACAAATCTGATTGCAAAAACAAAACGATTTCTTATTTATTCCGGCGGCGGACAATAAATTTATCGCTGTTTTTGCGCTTGCGGGTTTTGTAGCCCGAAGTTGGTTTGCCCCAAGGTGTAACCGGACTGGGCTTGCCAATGGGAGCCCGTCCTTCGCCACCGCCATGGGGGTGGTCCACTGGGTTCATCACGCTGCCGCGTACGTGAGGACGACGTCCTTTCCAGCGTTTTCTACCAGCTTTGCCCTGGTTGATATTGCGATGTTCGGAGTTGCCGACTTGTCCGATGGTGGCATAGCACTCTTTGCGGACCATGCGAGCTTCTCCGGAGGGGAGTTTGATGGTGACGTAGTTGCCTTCCTTGGCAGCTACTTTTGCCATACTGCCGGCAGCACGGACGATTTGTCCGCCGCGCCCGGGAACCAATTCTACGTTATGGATGGCGGTTCCTAAAGGAATTCGACTTAAAGGCAGGGCGTTGCCTAGTTCGATGGGAACGTCGGGACCGGCGGTAATAAAGCTTCCTATTTGCAGACCGGTAGGGTACAGGATATACCGTTTTTCCCCATCTTGATAGTAAAGCAGGGCAATGCGAGCGTTGCGGTTGGGGTCGTATTCAATAGCCGCGACTTTGGCAGGAATATTGTGTTTGTTGCGCCGGAAGTCAACTTGCCGATACCGACGCCTGCTACCACCACCGCGATGCCGGCAGGTAATTGTACCGCGATTGTTTCTTCCTTTGGCGCGATGCTTGCCTTTGGTAAGTTTTTTTTCTGGTTGCTCGCGGGTAATTTCCGAAAAGTCGGAAAGACTGTAATCCCGCGTTCCAGGTGTATAGGGTCTGAGGGTACGAATCGCCATAACTAATTGCTTTCGCTAGCTACAACAGATGGCAAAAAGCCAAATTTTATACTTCTGGGAACAAGGTGATGCTATCGTCGCTGGCTAGGGTTACGATCGCTTTTTTGTAGCGAGGTTTGTGCCCCATGAACCGACCGACCCGACGTTTTTTGCGCGGGGGATTGATGGTATGGACTTTGACCACTTTGACGTCAAACAGCTGTTCGATAGCAGCTCGAATTTGCGGTTTGCTCGCCTGGGGAGCCACTTCAAACGTGTATTTGTTTTCTTCCATCAAAATGGTGGCTTTTTCGGTAACGATGGGGCGGCGAATAATATCTGCTAGGGTACGCAGATCTTCTTGTTGGTTAGTCGTCACCATATACCTCCCGAATTTGGTTCATGGCTGTTGATGTGATGACCAGGCGATCGGCAGCCAACAGGTCGTATATGTTTAAGGTGTTGACGTAAATGAGTTTGACCCCTGGTAGGTTGCGCATGGATAAGTATAGGTTGGGATCCGGTTTCGGAGCGATCGCCAAAACCCGAGAATTATCGGGATCGATGCCCCACCGCTGCAAAGCGGCGTAAATTTCTTTGGTTTTTGGTCGCGGTAGTTGGTCGTTGAAATCCTCTACCACGACGGCATCTGCCAAGCGATCTTGGAATGCGGTCCGCAAAGCCAACCGTTTTTCTTTGCGGTTCATTTTGACTTCAAAGTTCCGAGGTTTGGGACCGAAAATGACACCGCCACCGCGCCACAGTGGAGAACGAATGGAACCAGCCCGGGCGCGACCGGTTCCTTTCTGACGCCATGGCTTGCGTCCACCACCTCGAACTTCGGAACGAGTTTTGGCAGAGGCTGTCCCTTGGCGGGAATTGGTCATCTGACGCACCAAGGCGCGATGCACGATATGAGAGGCATTTTCCGGTTTGGCCACCCGCCACTCGAAGTTGATTTGGGAGACTTCTTCTCCTTCCCAGTTTTTGACAGCGCAGTTAACCATATTTGTTCTCCCCGTGCTGTTTTGTATATTGGTTAGGGCAGCTATTTTTCAAGGTTTTGGTTACGAGTTGGCTCCAACTATATTGGCTGGTCTAATATTAAGTAAGTTTCCTGATTTGCCGGGCACCGAACCTTTGACCACGAGCAGATTGCGTTCCGGATCGACTTTGACGATGGTCAATTTGCGGATGGTAATGCGGGCATCACCCATGCGACCTGCCATTCTTTTGCCGGGGAAAACCCGTGACGGATCGGTTCCCGGTCCTACCGAACCAGGCAAGCGATAGTTTTTGGAACCGTGGGTCCGAGACCCCCGTCGGAAGTTGTGTCGTTTTTGGTAGCCGGCAAATCCACGACCAATTCGCTTGCCGCTAATATCTACCAACTGTCCTGGGGAAAAGCGATCTACTTTCAGTTCTTGCCCCAGTTCGTATTCGCTAGGATCTTCAACCCGGAATTCACGCAAATGCCGCAAAGGGGGGGCATTGGATTTTTGTAAATGACCGAGTTCGGGTCTAGTTAGCGATTTTTCTTTAATTTCTTTATACCCAACTTGAATGGCCGTATAGCCATCTTTCGGTTGGGTTTTGATTTGGGTGACTTGGCAAGGACCCGCTTGGATGACGGTGACGGGAATGGTACGACCTTCCTCGTCGAAAATTTGGGTCATGCCGAGTTTTGTACCAAGAAGACCGATAGACACGAGGTTCTCCTTTTTCTACCCACTACAGCCGAAATGTCAGTTTCCACAGCTGGCAATTGCTAGCAGTTACCCACAAGCCAGTTATGGCCTTGCTGACAGTCGATGGCGTCTAGCCACCTAGACAACGCTGCAAAAACGTTTGTTTGCACTCCAGTAAAGCAACCTCAACCTGGTGGCCTGGCCACCCTTGGTTTTCCTGCTACTGGTGGTTTTTGGTTGGCGTGATTGAGCTTGTCTCTGGACCGACACGCGATGGTGCATCTCAAACAAGCTGGGGACTTAAGCAGCTACCTGCTCAGTATCCAAACCACCTTTTCCCAACTCCCTACTGGTTAAGCATGCATGCTGCTTGACAAGATTGCGGATAGAAGCTTTGCTGACTACTTCTCTATCTTGCTTTTATTCGCGCCTTCGATTAGGATTGAAGCAACTACGTGTGTCTTTACCGACTTTTGGGAGGAGCTGCTAAGCGTGCAAAGTTCCCCAAACACCAGATGGCTGCTTGAGGGAAACTGACTTCCTAGCCAAAGAAGGCAGCGGGTATGTTGGCGGCTTTTTGACCAGCTTGGTGTCGCTCCGAATGGTTTCGGCACCAGCTCTGCCATCGCTTTTGGCAAGCGATAGCAGTTCCTCTAGCTATTTTAGCCACGATTGATAATTCTACACAATACCCACAAAATTGTCCAGTCCTCAAGATGTTTTTTATAGAAAAGATCTGTGGCTGAAGGTGGTGGCCCTACATGCATCCGGCCAAACCATTGTTTTTTCTATAGATAGATCGAGGGAGAGGCAAAACCGTTGAAGCGGCTCTAGTACGGATCGATCGTGCTACAATCCAAAGAACCAGTCCTAGTGTAGACTGGTGAACGACCGGCAACCAACTAACGAACTGTTTGTTCTCCAACAGGGATGGTTGGTCCTAGGTATGGTTGTTGGGAACTTGTCCACTCCCCTACTGGAGAGTCTGCTATCAGCCCAAATCAATGGTTTGGCTGCTTTCCACTCATGGTAGAGACTGGATTCATATCCGAGCAAAAACTTGCTAAAGGTAGGAAGCGTTTATGGCATTGCTAACAAGTGGCAAAAAAATGCTCCGCGATCTAGAAGAACACGGGGCTTTAGGTGTATACGTCCCTTTAGAAGGAGGATTTGAAGGGCGCTACCAACGTCGGATTCGCGCTGCTGGCTACGAAGCTCTTAATATCACGGCCAGGGGACTGGGAGACTTACCAGCTTACCTGCGAGGCGTACACGGAATCCGCCCCCCTCACCTGGGGAAAAAGAATATCGGGCGCGAAGCACAAGTCGGACCTATTTACTATGCTGTTCCTATAGTTAGTACGGAAATCGAGCAACTTCCTGCCAACGCGAAAGGGCTGTTGTTGTGGATTATAGAAGGGCATATCCTTTCCCGTCAGGAAATTGAATATTTGACCATGCTACCGAAACTCGAACCTAAAGTAAAGGTGGTCGTGGAGTTAGGAGGCGATCGCGCCTTCCGTTGGACACCTTTAAAAGATACTTTAGCACCAGCCCAAGTATAAAAAAACAAGTGCTGTTGTTGGTCGTTGGCTACTTTTCTAGAAAAAAACCATAGGTAGCTGGCGACCAATATCCCTAGGAAGAATGGAAGTATGCTAGAAAATCGAGACTATACGCTTATTATTGATAAAAGTGGCAGCATGGCTAATGCTGACGAAGGGGACACCAAAATTAAATGGGAGCAAGCCCGAGAATCCACGTTGGCTTTAGCCCAAAAGTGCGAAGAGGTGGACCCAGATGGTTTGACCGTGTATCTTTTTTCGGGTGCTTTTCGCCGCTACGATAACGTAACCGCCGACAAAGTAACGCAAATCTTCCAAGAAAACGATCCCATGGGGAGTACCAACCTCGTAGCGGTTTTACATGATGCCTTTGAAAACTATTTTCAACGCCAGCAAAAAGGACAGGCAAAACAGGGGGAAACCTTCCTTGTGATTACCGACGGCGAACCAGACGACCGCAAGGCAGCTATCCAATTAATTGTAGATACAACCCAGCGTTTGCAACGACCCGACGAACTTGCGATATTATTGATTCAGGTGGGAAAAGATGAGCGCGTGAAACGGTTTCTGCAGGCCCTCGATGACGAACTACAAGGAGTTGGAGCCAAATTCGATATTGTGGAGACCCTATCTATTGAAGATACGCAAGGACAAAATTTGTCCGATGTTTTGCTATCTGCGATCGCTAGCTAAGCAATCAGAACCCAGACAAGTTGTTGTATGTCCACCAAAAAAACACCTTCTCGCCCCTTAAAATTTTTGACAAAATCCGGCCATAGGTACATTTTTTTGCCCCGATCGCATTAGCATAGATGGTGATGAACCGGCGATCTCCATTAACCTCCTTGGAACAAGCCAACTGGTTCAAACTGATCTGCGGAGCCAGTTTCCAGCATTTGCCCTCGGTTAGGAACTTAACCCTAGTCTATACCTTGGCTGGTGCTGACTGTGTAGATGTGGCTGCCGACCCAGCTGTCATTGCTGCTGCTCGTTCGGGAATAACAGCAGCCCAAAAAGTGGCGACCCAGGGCAATCACGAAAACGATAGAAAACACCAACCCCCTTGGTTGATGGCTAGTTTGAACGATGGTGAAGACCCTCACTTCCGCAAAGCTCGTTTTGATTCCACCCAATGTCCCACCGATTGTCCCCAACCCTGCGAGCGTGTTTGTCCGGCAAACGCTATCGTATTTAATAGGGACGACGGTTTTTCTGGGGTGATTGACCAGCGGTGTTACGGTTGCGGACGATGTTTGCCAGTATGTCCCGAGCAAATTATCGATACCCGCTCCTATGTCAGATCTCCAGAATCGATTGCGCCTTTCGTTTTGCAATCCGGCATCGATGCTCTGGAAATTCACACCCAAGTGGGTCGCCAAGAGGAATTTGCCCGTCTCTGGCAAGCGATCGCGCCCCATCTCCACCAACTCAAACTCGTTGCCGTCAGCTGTCCCGACGGTGAAGGACTGATCGATTACCTGTGGCATTTATACCACCTAATGTCGCCCTTACCCTGTCTGCTGGTTTGGCAAACCGACGGCCGCCCGATGAGCGGCGATATTGGCCGTGGCACCACCCGAGCCACCATCCGCTTGGCCGAAAAAGTTCTGGCTGCCCATTTACCCGGTTTCGTCCAACTAGCCGGCGGTACCAACGAACATACCGTCCCCAAACTCCAGGAACTAGGGCTCTTACAAAATGGAAAAGCAGGCATATCTGGGGTAGCCTACGGCAGTTACGCTCGAGTTTTGCTATCCGATCTGTTAGAACAACTAGAGACCATGCCCACTTCGCCAAGCTTGTCCAACTTTTCTATGCCACCAGAATCTGGTAGCAAGGACTTGGAAGAAAACTCTACTCTATTACACTCAGCCCTCGAACGAGCGTGGGGATTAGTCTCCCAACTAAAAGAGCCGTTGTCTGCTGATAAAGGGCAATAACTCATTATACTTCCTTTGCCCGCCAGCCGTCAACACCTCCCCAAGTACAAACTCAAATGTACGAATAATTCACACGGTTAGGTTGCCAAAAAATATTTAGAAAGCATGCAGATTATAGACGATCTCGATCGGCTTCTAGAAATTCTTCCCGAAGATGTACGCTTGCCCATCCAGCAACATCCGCAACGCGAGGAGCTGGTGGAAGTCGTGATGGACTTAGGTAGGCGTCCGGAAGCTCGATTTGCTGGTAAAGCCGAGTATTTAAGCGAACGAGTTATCGAACGCCAAGATCTTGAGGAATGCATCCAAAGACTGGGAAACTTTAGCGGCGATAACCGAGCGGGAATCGAACGCACCCTCCACCGCATCAGTGCCATGCGCAACCGCAGTGGCGAAGCCATTGGGTTGACCTGTCGTGTCGGTCGCGCCATCTTTGGTACGGTGCAAATGATTCGAGATTTGGTGGAAACCGGGTCGTCGATTCTCATGCTGGGTCGTCCCGGGGTTGGTAAAACCACGGCCTTGCGCGAAATTGCTCGCGTTTTGGCTGACGAACTAGAAAAACGGGTGGTGATTGTCGATACGTCCAACGAAATTGCTGGAGATGGCGATATTCCCCACCCAGCTATTGGACGCGCGCGGCGCATGCAGGTAACTCGTCCGGAGTTACAGCACCAAGTAATGATTGAGGCAGTGGAAAACCACATGCCAGAGGTCATTGTCATTGATGAGATTGGCACGGAATTGGAAGCGCTTGCTGCTCGTACGATTGCAGAACGCGGCGTGCAGCTGGTGGGAACCGCACACGGAAACTACCTGGAAAACTTGATCAAAAATCCTACTCTATCCGATCTGATTGGTGGGATTCAATCGGTGACCTTGGGAGATGACGAAGCCAAGCGTCGGGGAAGCCAAAAAACTGTCTTGGAACGGAAAGCACCACCGACATTTCAAGTGGCAGTGGAAATGGCTTCTCGAGAACGCTGGATTGTCCACGAAAACGTAGCGGAAACGGTCGATTTGCTGCTGCGTCACCGGCAACCACAGCCGCAAATTCGGACTCTGGACGAAAATGGCGAAGTTAGTATTATTCGCGAACTGCCGCAAGCTTCGGGGAATGAGTGGAGTACTTCCTCTTATTCGACGACTTCGTCAGGGTCGCAATGGCGTGCTTCCGGGAAAATGGAACCGCTGCCGGTACCAGACGAGCAGCAACACTATCAAGAACAGCAACGCTATTTCGAGCAACTTTTGAATTCTTCTACTAGTACGATGGGGGATGTGGATCCCTATCGTATGGACGGCGAACTGGAGAATGGGGATGAAGAGGGAACTTTATCTCTGTATCCCTATGGCATTAGCCGTCATAAGTTGGAACAAGTGATTCAGGCGTTGCAATGGCCCGTACAACTTACCAAAGAAATTAACGAGGCCGATGCAATTTTGGCGTTGCGATCGCAAGTAAAAAACCATTCTAAAATCAAGCAAGCGGCCAAAAACCATCACGTTCCCATTCATACGGTCAAAGAAGACACGGTTCCTAAAATTACGCAAACTTTGCAACGCCTGCTGCAAATGGATGATGTGAGTAGTCCGGAACTGGCTAACTTATTACTAAACACCCATGGCAAAAATAGCGAAGATGAAATTGAGGCATTGGAAGAAGCCAGGCTGGCTGTGGAACAAATTGTCATTCCTCAAGGGCAACCTGTAGAATTGCTTCCCCGTTCCAGCAAAATTCGCAAAATGCAACACGAATTGGTGGAACACTATCGCCTAAAATCCGTTAGTTTCGGTGACGAACCCAATCGCCGCTTGCGTATTTTCCCAGCTTAGCTAGAAACGAAAAACAACCAAAAATTGAGGAGTTTTTGTAGGGTGGGCCATGCCCACCCTTAATGCTGCGAAGTTGGTATTACAAGCCAAAATAAAAATCTCCCTGTGCCTCCGATTTTTGCAAAGAAAATTCATCAAACTTCACGACTTTAGAATTGGGTTGGCGGGTATCGAAATAGTAGCTGCTTACCGTTTGCCTTCCCGTATCCAAAATACTAAAAGCAGTAATATCGTTGCTAGCAATATAAGGTAAAGGTTGTTGCTGGGAATTTTTCAAAGGAGAAATCGTAGGAACAATTGGTTGCAAACCGTTTGGGTCTCCTTGAAGCGTATATTTGTCGCGATATTCTTCAGGAACGCTGCGTTTTTCGTCTTGAAAATAGGCACCATACGTATTTCCTACATTCGAAGATTCTAAATAATGGGTGGTTTGGGATTGAAACCGATTCCACAGGTGGCAATGACCGAAATAGACCAAATCTACGCCAGCCGATTCCAACAAAGGAACCACATCGCGACTTAAATAATCTTGGTCTGGAGGATATTCGTAGCGAATCGATGTAATATTTCCTGATTCATCCCGTTTAATAATTTGTTCTGGGTCTGTATAGGGAGGAACAATATTGTCTCCCAAAGAGTGGGGAGGGTGGTGAAACATGACAACTTTATGTTTTGCTTGTTGGAACGCTTGGCTTTGCAGTTCTTGTTCCAACCATTTGTATTGCGAACTTCCCTTGGCAATGGGTTCAAAAATAATTTGTCCGTATCCCCATTCTTCCGGATTTTTAAAATCGGATTTTCGTTCGCGATATTTGCCTTTGGTATTGGAGTCAAGAGAAGGTTTTCGCCAAATATTGGTAGCGTAGAGAACGACTAAGCGAATGTCACCAAAAGTGGTGGCGTAGTATTTTTTGCCGCCAGGAATGCTTTCGGGAAGGGTCAAGATTTCTTCGTAGGTATCTGTATTGTAAGAGTTGGCTTTTATCCAATTGTTGGCTACTTTGGGGTCTTGGCGGGGGTTGATGGTTTTGGCTTTTTGTTGGTAGAATTGTTGCGCGATCGCTTGGGGAAAGGCATCGTTAAATTGGTGATTGAGACTTGCCGAACCGGAAAAACGTCCCATGACTTCGTGATTGCCAATGGCAGCATACAAAGGGACGTGTTGAATAAGTTCGCCCCCCGTATACGTAGTTTCAGTGCCATTTTTTTCTAACCGATAGCTAGCATTTCCTTGCAAACACGGAAAAAAAGCACCGCCGTCGCCGTCGTCAAACCATTCGGAAGCGCGATCGGGAACGTTTACCAGATCGCCAGCCACCAAAACAGCATCTATTGGAGAAACAGTTTCCGCTACTTTTTGTAAGTTGGCAGCGGTCATTGGCTTTTGTTGGTGGTCGGAAGTAAGTAAAATTTTGACCGGTTTTCCCGGTGGCGGTAAGGGCGATAAGGTAAATTGGCGGCTGCTGATGGATTGACCGTCTTTCCGAGTGCTGGTGATGTAATAGGGAACGCGCCGATTGGGGGATAAATCAGTTGCTTGAGCTTCGTGGCGCCAAATATCTCGAAAAATGGGTTCTTGAGGAAATTCGCGATCGCTTCTCCCATTTTGCAGATTCGACCCTTTATCTTCCCGAACTCTGGTAAGTTTTTGCGTGGTTGCCGTTACTTTTTGTTCTAGGGAATCCCCATAAGTAAGCGTATGTTGGGTACCAGGAAATTCCGTAAACCAAACTACACGGACAGAATCGCGCGTGGGAAGTTGCAGAAACGGATCGCTAAGGAGACCGGAACTTGGAGGAATGGTGGGAACAGACATATTCTGAGGCTGGCGATTGGTACTGAAAAAGATGGTAGCACTCACAGCCAAGACCAAAAGCAAGATAACAAAGAAGTAAAAACGTGAAAACATAAGCGATCGCAGCGCTGGTTCCTGATGGAATGAGGCCCTATCAAGGAGGATTTGTTGGTATGATAGCAACTACGAAATTATTTTCCATCTCGCCATGAACATACGATCTTTGCTAAAAATCAATAATTGAGCGACCAACTGCTTACTGTCAGAATCAAGTTTTTCCCAAAGAGCGAGATACGGAAAAATTTTTTAATCACTCAATGGGCAATAATTGTTATTGGTTATACCTATGGTTAAGACGCACAGTTGGCAAACACTCAACAGCTTGTTTCTAGATAGAAGGCTCTAGAAAAGGTACTAGGAGCCTTTTTATCTTTGTTACCCGTTCGTTAGCAAATTTTCCATAGACATCGAGGGGGAACAAACTCGCTACAGAATTTCGCCATTTAATCTTCCTTGGCAATGACCCAAACTGCGTGAACGATGCCGGGAATATAGCCCAACAGTGTCAAAACAATATTAATCCAGAACTGCGCTCCAATGCCCACTTGCAGGAAAACGCCTAACGGGGGTAGTAGGATAGCAACCACAATCCGAATAAAATCAGCCATTAACTTCTCCTTAAATTAAATTGCAAAACTATCTACTTCCTATTATAGGCAATAGCTGCCCGTGGCGTCGTTTGTCTAATGTTGTCTGTAAAAATTGATGCTTCAATGGGAATAGGCGTCAATTTCCTGCAAAAGATTATGTTTCGACGAATGAAGTCTTTGGCAATTTGGGGTGTTATCGCGATCGCGGCGATCGCTTCTTGGAGTCTGGCAACACCGGCATGGGCAGTTTCCTCGGAATCTGGGCTAGCAGAACTTCAACAAGCGTACGAAAATCGCTACACCTGGGATAGCAACTTTCCCGGCTTTTCTGCTGAAGTATCCATTAACGACGAAGGAACCCTCGACCACGGAATTGTGCGGGTTTCTCCTGCATTTGAAGTATCGGTAGACAATGTCAAAGACCCGCAAATTCGCCAGTTAATCCAGGCAATGGTGGAATCAGAAGTCATCCATCGACAACCAGTTGCCTTTGAACAACGCCACAACGTAGACGATATCCGTTCTCGGGGATATACCAACCAAGGTGCAAGGGTTTTATCGGAATCCAACGAACAAGGAACTTCTTCCTACGAGATTAAAGACGGTAAAATTCAGCGAATCAAGCGATATGCTGAAGGCAAAATCGTTAGCATCGACACAGTTGGTTTCATCGACACAACGGAAGGATATCTAACCACCCATTACACGGTAACCATTTACGATCGCGGTAGCGGAGAAGTTCGAGAAAAAGAAGACGTACGGGATTTTTACGAAAAAATTGGCCCTTACTATCTGCTAACCAACCGCAACATCCGCCGCGTAATGTCGGAATCGGAAGACCCCGAAGAAAAAATGGTTCCCGATACGATCGTGCGTTTCAACGATATACAACCTCTCTAAACGGTTTGACGATTGGCTGAGACACCATTTCCGGGGAAATTCCCAATTTGAGGGCGCTAGAGGCGTCCTTTTTTTTGCGTCGATAGATGTGATACCAAATCCGATGTAGTAAATCAATTTTGAGATAGAGGAGTGGGAGGAGTGGGAGGAGGGGGAGGAGTACCGAAGAAAACTGCAGGTCGAATGTGGTAAAGTTTTTTGGGTCTTCGCAGGACGGATTTGGTATGAGAATATAATGTTTGCTTGTTTTAGAACAAAGATAGTCGATGGAAAGATTGCCAGAAAACTTACAAAGACTGAAAGATAGCGTAGCATTGGTAACGGGGGCTTCCCGAGGAATTGGCAAAGCGATCGCGTTGGCTTTGGCAACAGAAGGCGCTAAAGTAGCCGTAAACTATGCCAACTCCAGTACGGCAGCGGAAGAAGTGGTTTCGGAAATCCAGTCTGCCGGTGGCGAAGCGATCGCAGTTCAAGCGGATGTTTCTCAAAGCGACCAGGTGGATGCCCTCATCAAGCAAATTACCGATAAATGGGGAAGAATCGATGTTTTGGTAAACAACGCTGGCATTACCCGAGATACGCTTTTATTGCGGATGAAACCCGAAGATTGGCAAGCGGTAATCGACCTCAACCTGACTGGGGTATTTCTCTGTACTAGGGCTGTTAGCAAATTGATGATGAAACAGCGTTCCGGCAGGGTAATCAATATTGCCTCGGTGGCAGGGCAAATGGGCAATCCCGGTCAAGCCAATTACGGGGCAGCCAAAGCCGGGGTTATTGGATTTACCAAAACTGTTGCCAAGGAATTTGCCTCTAGAGGCGTGACTGCCAATGCAGTTGCCCCCGGATTTATTGCCACCGAAATGACTTCCGAACTGGATGCCGATGAGATTTTAAAATATATTCCCCTCAATCGCTTTGGAAAACCAGAAGAAGTGGCTGGCGTGGTGAAATTCCTAGCAGCCGATCCGGCGGCGGCTTATATTACCGGTCAGGTGATGAATGTTGACGGTGGCATGGTGATGGCTTAATTGCTGTGTGGATAGCGTAGTTGGGCGATCGCTCGATAGGATGGAAGAACAACAGCATCAAAAAAACCGACGGGTATTTTCCATACCGTTCGCCACCAGTCAAAGGAGGTTGGCTTATGAAAAAAGCTGTCATTATCGTAGCGCAAGGCTTTGAAGATACCGAATTTGCCTATCCATTTTATCGGTTGCAAGAAGCCGGCTTTGAGGTGGATGTTGCCACCAAAGGGAAAGTGGATGTCAAAGGCAAACATGGCGTTGCCGCCAACGCTACGGTAGATGCAGAAAACATCCAAGCACAAGAATACGATTTAGCGGTTGTTCCTGGTGGCAGGGAATCTCCCGATCGGGTACGACAAATTGCCAACGTTCAGCAATTCCTCAAAGATTGCAATCGCGAAGGTAAAATCATTGCCAGTATTTGCCACGGACCTTGGGTATTGATTTCTGCTGGCATTGTCTCTGGCAGGCAGGTCACCAGCTATCCTGGTTGCAAAGACGATTTGGTCAATGCTGGCGGTTACTTCCAAGATGCCTCGGTGGTGGTGGATGGCAATTTAATTACGGCTGTCCACTATCGCGATAATGCTGAATGGATGAAAGCCACCTTAGCACAGTACGAAAACTACAACCAACCTGCGGTGGCTGGTATTGCCTAAATTTTGTTGGTGGGGGCGATTCGCGATCGCTCCCACACAAATAATCAAAAATCAAAGAATATACGATTTTTATAAAATTAAAAAGTTTTTAATATCACAGCGAATAACAAACATCAAACCTTGCATACCAACTACGACCACCGGGGTAACTGAATTTCTGGGGCAAACAAACTTTGCAAGCGTTGTAAGTTCGCTCCAACTTGATAGAGCAAATCGCCTTTGCCTAACAAATAAGCTGCCGACGCTTCTTGGTTTCCTAAAATAATTCTGGAATCGGCATCGCTAGACGTTCTCAAGGCAACGCGACCTGGCAAGTTAGAACGAATAATGGGCGTGACTATTCTGGCTTCCGGTCGTTGCGTCGCCACAATCAGATGAATGCCAGCCGCCCTTGCCATGGCACCCAGACGCTTGATATAAAGTTCTAGAGCATCGCGCGTGTCTTTCTCTGCCATAAAATCGGCATATTCATCAAAGATGCAGACAATGGGAGGTTCGGGATTGTTGCTTTTGCGGTTGTATTGGGTGAGTTGGGAACATCTGGCGGCTTCAAAGAGTTGGTAGCGGCGTTCCATTTCCGAAACGAGGTCTTCCATAAGTTTGATGGCGCAATCGCTATCTTTAACCACGGGAGAAAGCAACCACGGCATATCTTCAAATTCGGGAAAGGTCACCCGTTTTGGATCGACTAAGGCAATTTTTAAGCGATCGCTGGGATAGCGATACAGCAAACTGAGTAATAGCGATCGCAGGAATTCGCTTTTGCCGCTGCCGGTGGTTCCCCCGACCAAAAAGTGGCAGGTGTTGGCATCGGAGAGGTCGGCTTCTATCAGATTGTCGTTGAGGTCTACGCCAATGGCGATGCGAACTGGGTCGCTGAAGGAAGCAACTTGATTTGTGAGGCGATCGTATACGTTAGCAACTTGGCGATCGCGACGGGGAAGGTCAACGCTGACATAACCCGGTTGCGGTGCAATTAACGGCGGCGAAGCAATGCCCATTTGTACTTGTAAATCGGGCGATCGCGTTATCAAAGAACTCACTTTAACCCCAGGTTTGGGTTTGAGTTTGATACGAATAAAAGCTGGACCAACGGCTGCCCCTTTGTATTGTACATCAATATTATAAGCTCTTAACGTTTCCACCAGTTGTTCCCCCAGTTCGTCAGCTTCTTGAATGGGAACTGAGGAAGGAGAGTCAGATTTTAGGTGAGGTGGCGGTGACGGCGGAACGGGGTTGGGTGTGGGTTGGGGAAATGGTGTGGGGGTTTCTTCAATGCGAAAATAGGTCTGACATTTTTCTTGCTGCGGGCAAATTTCGCATAGATGCGATTGCGAGGTTTGCGGTGGTGGATCGGGTTGCGGCGGTTCCCACTGCAGCCAGTCTCGCATTTGCTGCAATTTCGAGGGAATTATTTTGTAAACGCTGTCTTTTAGCTTTTCCCAGGAATAATAATATTCTTGAAATTCTGGTAGAACGCAGTACACAGCCGCATCCACAGGTACGTTTTTTTGTTGTGCTAGTATGTAGCTATAAAGGGCTACCTGTGCCAATTGGGCAGTTCCATCGGCGGGTTGGTAAGTTTTGTATTCTACAGCACAAAGGCGATCGCGATTTTTGACGAGGCTGTCGCAGGTACCGCGTACCCATTCTGTCGTATCGTCGGAAAGTTGGAATCGATCCTGAATGTCTAATTCCCGGTCTATAAAGGTTTCTTGTATGACGCGATCGCTAGAAAAATCTTGCCGGTTGGCAACCAGCAACTCGGCATAGTGTTGGATTAAACCACGCAACCCCGACCAAATCGATAGCAAAGCGTTGCCTTGGTTGGGATGTTGTTGCAAATAAGGAAAGAAAATGTTTTTATAAAACTCGTCTTGAATTTTTTGGGCGACAGTCTCTATTTTTGGGCGATCGGGTTCTAAAACAGCTTGGCATTCGGGACAATTGGCAATAAAATCAACTAACTGTTTGGCTAAATCGTGAAAGGGTGTACCAATTCCATGGGAATTTTCCGCAGGTATAAAAAGCGTTTTCCCACCAAAATGTTTCTGTAAATAAAAAAGACGCGGACATTCAAAAGCGATACGAACGTCAGTGACGCTAAATCCTGACATAAACCATGTCTCCTTGCGATCGCGATCGGGATAGAGAACGGAAAGCAAATGCTGGTGAACCCCAGCAAGATATACGGGATCTAGCGTAGCGTATTGCAGTTGCGTTTGGCTGAGGGGTCGCTTTCCCCAATCGCTTTGTTGCGAAGCTGTGTCAATACGGGAAAAGCCACAAAGTTCGGCGGCAAGGGTTTTGAGTTTGAGGTTGGAAACGCCAAGGCGGTGGCGACCCATTTGACGCGCCATTTGTAGGGTACAGGTGACGTTTTTGGCTTGGGTTTTTCCTAGGTATTGCAGGTCGAAAGCGGCGTTGTGAAAAACTTTCTCAATCTGGGGATTTGCTATAATTTGATGGACGAACTCTTTCACCAATTCCGGGCGATCGAGAACATCAAAAATATAGGTAGCGTTCCCCGTTGTATCTTTTGGATCGGCTAAAACCTGAATGAGGGAAATTCGGGGATGGGAGGTTCGCCAATCGGCAATTTCGGTATCGATCCACAGGATATTCGCCGCTGCTAAATGCGCGATCGCGGTTGGGATTTTGTTAGCTTGGGTCAAGGATGGCATAACTTTTAGCCATTAGTAACCAGATAAAGAACTTGATGTTTATAATCTTTCGTTCGATCGAGAATTTGAATGATTTTATCCTTTAACATTTGTTCGAGCATTTGGTCAATATGAAATTTGCTTACACCAGAAAACGCTTTTTCGGTTTGGTCAATCAAACTACCGCGTCCTAACATATGTTGCGTTTTTACGATATTAAGCATATGATTTTTGATGTCTTCATCTTTTTTGTCTTCTCCTCCATTAGGATTCTCACCAGGAACGATACCCAAATCTTGCAACAGCGTACAGCGATGCAACACTTCCGATTTACGAACTAAGTCTTGTAACTCAGCCAACTTAGGTGTCATGTTACCAATCGTCAACTCCCTAGCATTTGCAGCGTTAACCAAACTGTGGTACGTCGCCAAATAACAAACGGAATCCAGATGGGGAGTAATATGTTGGTTTTCTGTAGGATTGACAAACAGTTTTTGAAACCTTTTATATCCTTTGTTATCCGGATCCCCTACTCTTTCCGCACGTACCAAAACTAAAGAATCACAAATTTGCTGTTTTTGTAACTGTTCGCAATTTTTCATTAAAGTATCAAAACTTTTGAGATTGGGTTCTTCACTCCAAACCATACCTACTTTTTTATTGTTAGCATTGCGATAGCTAAACGAATAACTCCGATACTTTTTATGGTCTAGCAAATAGGGTTGAATATCATTTATTTGTAAAGCCGCTAAAGCTTCTTGTAGGTATTTTACCAATTCTGTTGAAGAAAATCTCCGGATGCGATCGATTTTCTGTTCGTGTTTTTTGAATTCTTTATCCCAGAATAGTTGAAATGCTGCAATTGGATCGGTTGGTCTATCCCCACCAGGACCTGAAATATCATCTCCACTTCTACCAACTTTTATATTTTTAATTTTATTACCACCAAGTTTTAAAGCAGCCCTAGGAAAAAGCTTGCCACCGGGGAAATTTTTCTCTAAATCTTCTCGACTCAGTGGATAAATGCAAGATTCGGGTTTTGGCTTGGCTTGTTGGTGAAGGGAAGCCAATCGTTTTTCCCAAATTTCTTCCGCCTGTTCGAACTTAATCGGTTTGAGTTGAACGATGGATGTGATGCGGTCTTTGTCTGCCGCAACTACTTTGGTATTGTTGGTTTTCCAAGTGTTGGTGATTAAGCTGAGAATGACCAGTACGTTGTTTAAACCTTGGCTATGCAATGTTGTGTTAACATGCAATAACTGTTGCACAATGGTGGGATTGTCGGGATTGTCCAATTGGTCGAAACAAAGAACGATCGGTTGCGTTTTTTGGGAAATTTTGCAAAAATTGCTAAGGATACTTTGCGCATCGGTTTCCGAGTCAATCGGTTTTTTAATGCCAATGGCATCTTGGTCTTCTTTGTCGAGGTCTTCTCCCTTCAGCCAATCGCAGGCAGGAATAAATAAATCTGGTTGGGTGAGGGCGTACAGTGCTTTAAAGAAATCGTTGGGTCGAGAAATGCTGTTGGGATAGGTGGTTTTAAAGTTGCGAACAAATAGTTTTTGTTCTCCTAAAATTTGTCTGGCTAGACCTTCATCTTGAAATGCCGATAGACTTTCCAGCCATAGCAACAATTGCGATTTTTCTTGACCCTCAGGAACGTGCATCAAACTTTCGACGGTATAGCGTAAAATATGTCGCCAAACATGGTTGGAATCTGCCCAAGGACCAATATAAGCGAAAAAAGCTCGATCGCGAAGTTCTTTTTTTAATCTTCCCAACAGATAGGTTTTTCCAGAACCCGGGTCGCCAAGAAGTAAAATTGTGCGAATTTGGCGATCGCTTTCTACAGTATCTAGGGTTTTGATAATTTGCTTGCGTTCGTTTTGATGGATGGCAGGAACGACCAGGCTATCTTCTTGTTTTTCTTCCCAGAAGTTGCGACTGTAGATGGAATCAAATGGATTGAGTTCTCTTTTTATGATTTCATCGATGTGTGTCATTTTTGATTAAAATACAAACGTACAGAGGAAGGAATAAGATATGGCTAGGTAACCATAATAAAAAATAGATTGCCAGAGAATTCGTTATAGATGGCTGCATCTATTTGTTCTTTGGTATAGTCGCTTTCGTCTTGTAAGGCGCTAAGTTCGATTTTGTTTTCTCGCTGCAATCGATACAAAGCATTATCTAGGTCATCTCGCGAAAGTGGTGGTTGCAAT
>CAYZHY010000007.1:34588-66952 GCA_964477525.1 uncultured Geitlerinema sp.
CTGCAATCGATACAAAGCATTATCTAGGTCATCTCGCGAAAGTGGTGGTTGCAATGTCTGCCGCAGTTGGTAAATTGGCAGGTAATTTTGGGTTCGGTATTCCCGATCTAAGTTCTGAATGGTTTGTAAAATATCTTCGTCGCTAATTTCGCCACCTATTTGTTCCGGCATGGCTTGGCGCATAAAACGCAAATAACTGGTTAGTAGCTTGGCAGATAATGTTATATTAGCAGAGGCGCGATCGTCTTCGTATTCTTGTAGGAGATATTGTTTGCCTTCTTCTGTCAACCAAACTTCTTTTAGTTGGGTTTCGACAGCACCGATCAATCCTCGTTCGACAAGATTGCAAATGATGGATTGTTTCCGTTCGCCGGTCGGTTTTTTAACGTCTCCAGGTTTGGCTACTTGTTTGGCGCAGGCTTGCAGGATTTTTACCTCTTCGGTGGTAATAGGTAGCTGGCTGGTGTCTGCTTCGATAAGCTGTTTTCCAGTCGGTTCGATTTTAAATTTTGCGATCTCTTCGCGATAATCTACATAACCGCGATCGCTCAAATTTCGACAAATGCGATCGCGTTGGGGAGCTTTTGTTTTAGAATTGGGTTGTATGTTGGAAATGGGAGCGCGATATCCCTCAAATCCAAGCAACTTGAGTAAAAATTTTAGCTCAATAACTTCCATGCAATGCCCTTATTCTATCCAGACAGGTTATCTTTCTTTAAAAGATCGTACCCACAAACCAAGGAAATCGCAACAAATTCGAGGGATGGGATTTTAGTATGTTCTAGGATTGCGATCGCCATATTCTCGAATACGTTCCCAATCCCACTCCCAAGCCTCGCTTAGTCTAAGGGTTAATCCATTGCGGAATAAGACATAGGCAGGAGACACTTCTTCCTTCACATCGGCAATCAGTTGGTTGCGAACATCTCTTCCCAATCCCTCAGCCGCCGCTTGCCACCACTTGATTCCCGGACTTTGAAAGCGAGGATTGTCTAAAATCTCATCAGACCAGACATCAAAAGGCTGCCACCGTTCTGCGATCGCTTGAATGAAACCAGCACTGGGATATTCTAGGGATTTGCCATCCTGTTTTTCCCGATAAAGCGCCCACAAAACAAACGCTTGCAAGATGGTTTCAAAATCCTGATAGCATTGTTCTATGGCATAACTAACATTATCGCGGCTTAAATCTACTCCCAAGCCTTGCAAAGCATACTTGTATTTGCCAAAAATCGCTTGTTTGGCGCGTTTTTCCTCGTCCAAATCATCCATTTTGCCTTATTAAGTATAGCGATAAATGCGATCGCCACCTCCTGGTAAAAGCGACAAATCGCTAGGACGAATTGTACGACCCACCGTCACCTCAATCTCCCCATCCCAATCTTCTATGGACAAAACATTCTCTCCTTCTCCTTCATAATCGTAATAACGGCATTTTTCGGCATTGCGTCGCTGTACCGTACCAATGCGTTTCATATTGGCAACGCCAGAACCTTGGCGATAGTAGGTTTCTCCGGCAAATGTCAACTCCGGTGGGGGTTCGCCGCTGATATCTAGAACTTGGGTGGGTTCCAGCCACTGAACTTCCACCGTGTCATCTTCTTCCACCGACAACCAACGCAGGTCGTCACCGTCTTGCAGCATGTATTCCGACCAGCTAAACCCGCTTTCCTCGTAAATTAACTTGCCTTCTACCACCCAATCTCTTTCCATATATTGGACGATATCTCCAATTTGCAAATTAAACACATTTCGCTTTAAAGACGGGGCATCTTGTTCGTTTTGGGGGGATAAACGTCTTTGACGTACGACCAAAACAATTCCAGCCGCAACCAAAAGAATAATAACCAGCCACACAATTGCAATCGTCATAAAAACAACCTATTAACATCCGGCAATAACCTTATCGAGACTAGTTTAATACTTGTTCAATATAAATCCCATCGCCGATCTCTTTGATAGCGAGCAATAATAGGATGAGCGAGGGTATTGATTTCTACGTTATCTGTGGGAACATCCGCTGGCAGCTGAAACAACGTGGGAAACAATTCAGGGGTTAAAAACTGGGTTTTCACGGAGGGAGGTATGGGGGAAGACACATCAAACGGTTGGTTGGTTGCCATGACAAATCCCCAAGGACCAAAACTGGGAACGTCGGTTCGATAGGGATAAACGGACATATTAACGGCTTCTAGGGTAGCAGCAACGCAGGCAAAGGCTTTGGGGGCAAAAAAAGGACTGGAAGCTTGCGTTACCATGGCCCCTGTGGGAGCAAGGCGCGATCGCAATCCTTCGTAAAATCCCTTAGAATATAATTTAGCCAAAGCCGTCCGGTCGGGATCGGGAAAATCAGCAATAATGACATCGAAGGTTTCCTGCAAAGCTGGCGCCGCCCGGAAAGCATCGGCATACCGTACTTCCACCCGTGGGTCTTGCCAAGCGCGATCGCTCAGTTTGTTTAAAAACGGATGGTTTTGGGCTACCTTGACCACGGCTGGGTCCAACTCTACCAACAAAACTCGTTCCACTTGCTGCCATTTGAGAACCTCTCGCAAAGCCATACCATCGCCTGCCCCCAGCAACAATACCCGACGGGGATTTTCTGCGGCAACCATGGCAGGATGAACCAAGGCTTCGTGGTAGCGGTATTCGTCAGCGGTGGAAAACTGCAAATCGCCGTTGAGAAACAAACGCATATCCCAACCCCAGCGAGTCAGAACCAAACGTTGGTAGCTTGATTGCCACCTGCCTACAACGGGGTCTCGATAAAGATTGTTTTCCAGGCTATTGCCTATAGGAACAACGACCCAAGCAAATCCCAACAAGCCAATGGCTATTGCCAAACCACCCCATCTCCAGCCTCGCAGTTGGGGAAATGCTCGTCCTAATAAGAATACCATGACGGCGGGTAAAGAACCAATAATGGCGGCGGAAGGAAACATACCAAAAACGGGTAGCAAGAAGATGGGAAACAGCAACGACCCCAACAAAGCCCCCAAATAATCCATGGCCAAAACCCCTGCCAAAGCTTCCCGAACTCCTTCTTCTTGTTCGACCAACCGCGTTAGTAAAGGAATTTCCAATCCAGCTAAAATTCCTAAAATGAGGGTCACTAGAAACAATCCCAACCACAAAAAACCATCAATGATAAACAAGGCAAATAATCCCAAAGGTAGTAAGGCGGTCAGGGGCGCGATCGCAAGTTCTACTTTGGCGAAGCTAGAGAGCAAATTTTGCCGCTGTTGGGGAGATAGTTCCCTTCCTTCTCCCAAATTAGGTTCGTCAGCAACGAAACGACTTAAATAGGAACCCACGCCCATGGCAGCCAAAAAGCCTCCCACGGCAATTCCGTAGGAAAGAGCCTCGTTGCCTACCAAATAGCTGGCCAGATTGCCCAACAAAAGTTCTACGGCCAAACCGCTACTGGAAGATACAGCAGCGGCCACCAGTAAAAGATTGCGTTGGTATTTGGTCATCATTTGCTTATTTTCCGACACTGGAACCACCACCGCGGAAACCAGACCGAGAACGCCCCGGACCGGGATTCCAAGAACCACCCACATAGTATCCATGGACGACAGTTCCGTGTCGGGACCAGTACATGGGTTGGGATTCTTGACGCAAGGCCAAAGCCGATCTTTGGGTATAGGCCGCCCAAATGGTGAAACCGGCAATCAGAAAAGCAACAATCGTAAATCCTTTGACTAACATAAAGCTTCCTCAAAATCAATTATTTTCTAATGAAATACTAGTTAAGAAACAGAAATATTCACAACTGGTTTGCCTCTACCAAGCGTTTTTACGCCTTCGCGAACGGTTAATGTGGTTCGGTCTACGGGTTGGTCAGGTGCGACTTCTACATAAAAACCGTAGGAACCGCGCCGTTCAAATACAAACAATTTAGAAACTCGGTCGGTGGCTTTTTGAATTTCCCCCTCATCATCTTTTTTGTAGTTCATGGTTGCTGTCAAGGTTTCTGAATAAATTTGTTCGCCGTTACCATCTTTGATCCACAATTCAACATTCATGCTGGGGGGGGCTGTTTCGTCGGCTTCCACCAGAACAATAACTTTGACCAAGCGATCGCGACCTCCCAAAATCGCGCGATCGCCCACATCGCTATCGGGAATACTTTTTTGGATAACTTTTTTACCGGTATTGCTCAAGGCAATAAAACTAAGAATCGAAAAACCGATGGTTCCAAACAAGCCAGCAATTAAATAACGACTGTCGATAACGCCTTTTTCTACCTCAACCTGGAAAGAAACTGGATTTTGTAATTGTTTTCCCGATTTGGTTCCGTGTTCGGAGACAGAAATAGCAATGGTTATATCTTCTTCCTTTTCCTTCCCCAAGCGAACATCCAAACCACCTAGCAAATCCGACTCCGACCAACTTCCCGATTCGCCATCTTCGTACCAAGTTCCCGACTCCCGCCACGCTTCTTTGAAAGCTGCCGCCAAGCGATCGCCTTGTTGGTCAAATAATTCAATTTGATAAGTTACCCAAGTATTCCGGGGCAAAGTGGATTTTACATCAATTCGCAAAGCCCCAATAGGATCTCTTTCGATATGAATTGGATCTAATTGAACGGTGGTTTCCGGCTTTACCTGAACCCGTTCCCGTTCTATCATTTCTGGAAAAAATATGGATGCAAATAAAGCCAACAGAATTAATAGAACCGACAGTAGGGAAATATAAGGCGTACGTTCTACAAAACGACTGGTGCCATGTTTTTCCGTTTTGATAGTTACTGACATAGAACAACTCTATACGTTGCAAAAATATAATGGCAGAATGGAATTGCTAGCGCCAGTACAGTGGGGTATTTTGTTAAATATTTTTAAGAATCCCACCGCAAAATTGACATGATTTTATTCTGGGAACAAGTAACTAAATATTCCTAGCTGTACTGGATAGGCTAGTGATTTCTAGGCAGACAAACAATCTTTGATACTTATGACGGGAATGGAAATAGTACAAGCAGTTGGAAACACCATTGGCTGGGCTTTTGTTGGTCTTATCATTTTATATGCGGCAACTCGCCTGTTTGATTTGATAACGCCTGTTAACTATCAAGCTGAAATTCGCCAAGGAAACGTTGCCGCCGCTATTTTAGTTGGTTCGGTAGTGCTGGCCTTGGCAGCGATTGTGGTAGCCGTTATGGTTACCTAGGCGATCGCAACATCTCTACCATTTCTACCATGTTACCCGATCGCTCAGGTCCGCTACCGTTTTCGGACCAATTCCCGAAACTTCTTGCAAATCTTGTAAAGACGTAAAAGATTGTTGCGATCGCTTTTGCATGATTCTTTGGGCTAATGCCGGACCAATTCCAGGCAAGGTTTCTAATTCTTCTTGCGTGGCAGTATTGATATTAATTTTCCCCGTCACTTGAACCGATTGGGGGGCAGCAACGGTCTCGCATTGTTTTTCGCGGGAACGAATTTTGGCCGCTACTTGCGAAGGAACGCCAAACGTGGCCGTACCATACAAACGTTCAAATTCTCGTGTAAAATGAGCTGCCACCGTTGCATTTTTAATGGCTAATAAAGTTTCGTCGTTTTGATGGTTGGCAGCCGCCGTCCAATTGTGAGAACCGGCAATTACCGTCTGACCGTCTACAACAGCAAATTTATGGTGCAATTTATCCCCCGGCGGTAACGTAGGAACCCCCACACTAGAAAGTTGCTTTGGCCAAGGTTGATTGTCCAATTCGTACTGGCAATTGGAACCAGCTAAAGCTATTCCCAACATATCCAATCCTTCACTATAAAAACGATAGGCAAAACTGGGATCCAGCAAAGCCCGAATTTCCACCCCTTGTTGGTATTGTTCTGCTAAAACATTGGCAATTTTTTGGTCGGAAAACACAAACAAAGCCAAATCTGTGGTGTTGTTTGCTGTTTTTACAACTTCAGCGATCGCACCATTGGTACTGGCAGCGTAGGGTTGGGATGGAGAAGTGGGACTAAAGTGGACTTTGACTGAAGTATTGCCGACAAAAACTTGTTTGGTTGGGCGTTCGGGTTTTTGCAAACCAAACTGACTGTCTGCTTTCCCTTGGGGTCCATCTCCCCACATAAGTTCAAATTCTTTGGTAAAAATTTGGGCAAGTTTGGAACTATCAATTTTTAATAAATGATTGGCGTTGCCGCGACTGGCAGGTTTGAAAAAATCGCCGTGGATACCGCTGGTGGTTAGATTGGCAGAAGAAACCAGCACTTTTTGTCCGTCAATAACAATAAATTTATGGTGCATTAAACCGCTGCCGCGACTGCCATCGGCGGTATCGTCAATAAGGGGGATATTGGCATTTTCTAAAATGACCAAAGCATCGCGTTTTTGAATTTCTTTTTGGGAAAGTTTACCGTTCCCATCGATATCGGCGAGTTGAACAAATTCTTGATAGCGATTGCGTTGGCGTTGGTCAAAATCTTGAATTTCTGCTGGGGAAAAATCGCTCCAAGGACGACTGTAGGTATTTTCCAGAATAACTCGTATCTTGATTCCTTCCCGGGCGCGCTGGGCTAAAGCCTGGGCAACTTTGGGCAAACGCAATTCTTGTACAGCCACATCGATGCTGGTGGTGGCTTGGCGAATTTCTTCGACCAAGATGGCTTCTAAATTGTCGCCACGGCGTTGTTGCTGGCGGTAGGGTTCCGTGTAGCTGTTGGATGGGTCTTGATTGAAATGAACGGTAATATTGGGGTCTTGGGGTAAAGGGTCCGGGTAGCGATTTTCCGGAGGCGTTTGCCGGCAACCTACGCCAATCACACCCAAACATATAATAGCTACGATACGCACCCACATCGGCTTTTCCACTGGACAACACTGCCAGGTCAATCAACACACCAATTATATATGACACAATATGAGATATGGGAGAACCATGGCCTCAAGCAAATAGCATTTGCCAGGGGCTAGGGGGGGTAGCCTGAAAAAGAAACCGCGATTGGGGGAGGCTCAATGTCAAGTTCCTGCCAAACCAATTCCTATGCCTAAAAGAAAAAAGACATTTCCGTGCGGTCATAAGGGATATGGCAAAGTCTGCCATCGCTGCCTGCAAGAAAAGGCAGTTCAAAATAATGGTTCTGTAGATAGCGATGCCAAGCGGCGGCAAAAAGAGGATTGGGAAGCCTCTTTTGACAACGACCCCATCGATTTGCGATCGCTACCCCGTCACGTAGTAAAAAAAGCTCGTTCTATTTTAAAAGAACTCGATAAACAAAAAGACTATCGCCAATTTGGCGGCAAACGTTTGCGTCACAACCGTACTATTATTAGTATTCCTATTACTAGAAATTATCGTATGATTTGCCGAGATTATGGTAACTTTGTAGTCCCCCAGGAAGTCCTTTCTCACGAGGATTACAATGTTCGTAAACCTGGTGGTTAGCCATCGATTGTAAGGTAAGGACGCATCATGCAAGTTTATCTAGATTACAGTGCCACCACACCACCCCGAGAAGAAGCGATCGCGGCCATGCAAGAAGTGATGTCCCAACAATGGGGCAATCCTTCCAGTTCCCATACTTGGGGTCAAAGGGCGGCCACAAGCTTGGAACGCGCAAGAATGCAGGTAGCATCGCTGCTGAACGCCGAAATAGAATCAATAACCTTTACCTCTGGTGGTACCGAAGCCAATAACTTAGCTTTGATGGGCGTAGCCCGCCAGTATCGCCAACCCCAGCATATGATTGTTTCTAGTGTAGAGCATCCAGCCGTATCGCAAGTGGCCGGGATGCTAGCAGGGGCAGGTTGGCAAATTACCTACTTACCAGTAGACAACGAAGGTCGGATACGTCCTAGCGATTTAGAAGCAGCTTTACAAGACAATACCGTCCTGGTTTCCATTATCTACGGACAAAGCGAAGTGGGAAGCATACAACCCATTGCCGAACTAGCAGAAATTGTTCGTTCCCGTGGCATTTGCTTCCACACCGATGCCGTTCAAGCGGTGGGTCGTTTGCCCATTGATTTGCAAGAACTGCCGGTGGATATGTTGAGCTTGTCCAGCCATAAAATTTACGGACCCCAAGGTTCTGGGGCTTTGTACGTACGTCCGGGCAACCGGATCCTGCCCTGGTTGCTAGGTGGCGGACAAGAAGGGGGCATGCGTTCGGGAACCCAAGCCCTACCCGCGATCGCTGGTTTTGGTGTAGCAGCCGAGCAAATGGCTGCCGAAATGCCTACCGAAATTCCCCGACTCCAGAAACTACGCGATCGCCTGATTGCGCAACTTCAAGATATCCCCGGTTTTGGTTTGACCGGTCCCACAGGCAGCGATCGGCTTCCCCACCACGTGAGCTTTTGCTTGACCCAGCGAAACAGCGAGATAACCGGCAAAACTTTAGTCCGACAAATGAACCGCGCTGGCATTGCCATCAGTTCCGGTTCCGCTTGCCACAGCGGTAGTGTCGCCCCCAGTCCGATTTTGCTGGCAATGGGATATTCCCACTTCGATGCCCTCAGTGCCGTACGTATGACCTTAGGACGACACACCACCGAAGCCGACGTGGATTGGACGGCGATGGCCTTTCGTCAGGTCACCGAACGCCTGCAACCAGAACCAGCCCTTAGCGTTGGCTAGCAGCAGGAAATTAACTTATATTGTAAATTGTTCGCCGCAGCCGCTACTGCTTTTCTTAGCGGCTGCGTTAAAATCTTTTAGATAGTACAGCAAATTCAGCCAGCCTATCGCTATATATCTATAAAAATGGTGCAATCGGATTCATACACCAACGACCAATTGCCCAACAATTGGGAACCAGAAAACACGACGGACAGGCCAGAAACCACAAGGAACGATCCCCAAAAGGACTGTCACTTGGACTCTGCCAGCCATCCCCACGTCCACGACGAAGAGTCGTTACGGCGCATTGTCAATCGCTTGTCGCGCATTGAAGGTCACGTTCGTGGCGTGAAAACCATGGTTCAAGACAGCCGTCCCTGTCCGGAAGTGTTGGTCCAAATTGCTGCTGTTCGGGCAGCTTTAGACCGGGTCGCTAGAATTATTTTAGACGAACACCTCAGCCAGTGTATTTCCCGCGCTGCTACCGATGGCGAGAATATCGAAACGGAAATTGAAGAGTTAAAAGCAGCCCTCGATCGCTTTATTCGTTAGTCAATTCTGCTTCTGGCAGCCACAGCAAATCCGTTACTCCAGGGTCGTAGCCGCATTGAGTTAGTAAAGTGGTTAGCTGCCCTCGATGGTGGGTTTGATGGTTGAAAAAATGCAAGGCCACATGCCAAAAAGGGAAACGACAGGTCCGGTCTTGACTGTGGCTGCGAAACTCAAAAGGGGCTGCTAGCTTTTCCTCGGTGAGGGAATCCACCCAAGTTTGAATCTGGCGGTCGGTGTTTTGACGTTCTTCTCGCAGCGAGTCAAAATTGGCGTACAGTTGTTGGTCGAGGGAACGAATGGGAAAAGGTTGGTTGTAGAAACGCCCCAACCAAAGTTTGTCGGCTAGCAGCAAATGGTTCAAGGTACCGTGAATGGAACCAAAAAAAGCACCGCGATTTTCTTTTCTCTGGCTATCGGGAATGCGATCGCAAATATCATAAATGCGTTGGTTCATCCATTGGTTGTAGGCCGATAGCGTTTGAAAATATTCGGGTTTTTGCATGGGAAAACGGCTGCCAACAATCTACGATTGCGATTCTAGCTGACAGTAGCGTGTAACTTGCGGGCTGCCTCTACATCAAAACAATCGATATCTGCGATCGCATCTACCTGGGTTGCCAACACCGTACAGGGATGCTGGTCATCTCCCAAATGGTTGAGAACCAATTTAGCATTGCTAAAATCTTGATTTTGGGTGTACTCGTTCACTGTCACCACGGTTGGCAACCCAGCGGCGGTGGCAGATTGCAACCCCGCCTGGGAATCTTCCAAAACCAAACAATCTTGAGGAGATAGCTGCATTTGTTGCAACACGTATTCGTAAATATCTGGCGCTGGTTTTTTATTCGCTACCATATCGCCAGCGCCGACAACTTCCAACCATTCTGGGTCGAAATGCTTTTCAATTAAAGCCATGGCATTGGGAAGGGCGCTGGTTGTTGCTACTGCCAAACGAATGCCAGCTTCTCTAGCTTCCTGCACGAATCGTTTAACCCCCACGCGCAGGGGAATCGACCCTTCTTTCAGCAACTGTTGGTAGTGTCGGGTTTTGTTGCCGTGTAAGTGAGCAATATATTGTTCCACAGGTTCGGGAATGTTGGTTTCGGGGCTATAGTTTTCTAGATAGTATCGCAGCCGTTCTTTGCCCCCAGAAATCGCTAGCAGTTCTCCATACAAAGAAACCGACCAATGCCACGACAATCCTGCCTCAGCAAAGGTGCGGTTAAAAGCAATGCGATGGCCGTCGCGTTCGGTTTTGGCTAAGGTGCCATCAACATCGAAAATAAGTGCTTGTAGTTCTGCCATGCTACTTTTTCGCTATTCCCCATATACCGTGACGCTAATGGTCCGCTGGCGAGGTCTGTTATCGCACTCTAAATGAAAAATTTGCTGCCAGGTTCCCAAAATTAAGCGACCTTCTTGAATGGGTACGGTTAGCGATGGTCCCATCCAAGTGGCTTGTAGGTGGGAATGTCCGTTGCCATCGTGCCAGGTTTGTTCGTGACCGTATTCGCGGCTGGGGGGCACAACGCGATTGAGGAGTTCCGGTAAATCTTTTTGCAACCCTGGCTCAAATTCTATAGTACCAATGCTAGCGGTGCTACCGATGTTAAAAATATTGACCATGCCGGTTTGAATGCCGGATTGGCGCACAATCGCCGTTACGCGATCGCTGAGGTCTTGCATGTCGCCGTTTCCCTTTGTTTTCAATTGGATTTGCTCTTGATGAACCATGGGGAAAACGTTTTGATTTCGCGACCGATAAAAAAAAGTTTAGCAGTCTTTACCGGCCAAAACAACGGGCGATCGCGGAACGACTACAAACGAAGCGCAAATGCGATCGCCGTTGTCTGCTTTTGTGAAAAGTGACAGCAAGGCCGAAAGACCGTTGGCTTTTTTTACGACTGTTGTTCATCGCCCGCATCCGATGCTTGTAGGGATTTTTCTACAGCCATTCGTTGTTGGGCGCTGTGTAGGAAGTATCCGGTAAGCATGGCAGAGGTGAGAAGTCTGCCCAAGCTTTCGCGGGTAGTGGTAATGGATACGCCAAATTGATCGGAAGGCAATGCTCCCAAAATACCGGAAAGATTGCGTTCCATTGCTTGTGCTACTTCTTGGTCCGGTTGGGAGAGATGGGAGACAGTTTCTTGGCTCATGGATTGAATGTATTCCATGAGATTGTTGTTTTCGCCGTCGTTGGGGAGGTTTTCGAAAAATTCTGTGGTTTGATAGTTAGGTCCGTTCATGATCGTTTTCGGGTCGCTTCTTGCTAACCACGACTTAGTTCTACGTTCTATTATCTAATGTAGAAAACAATGAAGGGAACGCCCAGTGAGTACAACCGAATAATTGTTGCGGGTTCTTCGACTACCCGGGCTGTCCTAGATTGGCTGGTTCGGGAAATGGTTGGTTTTAGAAGTTTTTGAAGACTTTTTTCGGCACCTGCGATCGCTTTATAATAGCATTTTTGCCAGCCCAACTTGCAAGTACCATGGATACGGTCAAATATTTTTTATCGGAAGAAAAAATGCCCACGGCTTGGTACAACATTCAAGCCGATTTGCCCAAACCTTTGCCACCGGTTTTGAATCCAGCAACCAACCAACCAATAACTGCTGCCGATTTGGAACTGTTGTTTCCCGAAGCATTAATCGAACAGGAAGTAAGTCGCGATCGCTGGATGGAAATTCCCAATGCCGTACGCGATCTCTACCGCCAGTGGCGACCAACGCCGCTATACCGCGCCCGACGTTTGGAAAAAGCTTTAGATACCCCTGCCAAAATTTATTATAAATACGAAGGTGTGAGTCCTGCTGGCAGTCACAAACCCAATACTGCCATCCCTCAAGCCTATTACAACCAAAAAGCGGGCGTCAAACGCCTGACCACAAAAACTGGTGCCGGTCAGTGGGGGTCTTCTTTTTTAACATTTCTCAAAAATAGCGAGGATATAGCAAATTCCAAATCCCCTTTGACGCAGCTCATAAACAAATTTTTAACAGAAAAGCTATAGATATACAGCTGGCTGGAGCAGGAAATTATTGAGCGGTTTAATATGGGTTGAAAATTTCAGCAATTTTTATACCATGTTTGACAGCAAGCGATAGTGCCAAAGGTACCGGTCCTTCGGATCGTTGCTATAAATTTCCCCCAATCCCCCCTTCGGCAAGTTCGGGGCAAGCCTTAACAAGGAGAGCTTTATTTCCGATATAGAGCGAGAGATACCAAAATGCGATCTTTTAGAACGCTTGCTAGTATTTAAGTAACTTTAAGTAACTTTAAATAGTGTTAAAAGATAACTTTTCAAAAATAAAATTTTTTATATAAACAGGGATGGCTAACTCATTGGTCAATTCGTTGCAAATGTCAGCCACCCCAAGAAGAACGAAAATTATCCTTATTCTTTACTCACCATTTACTTCTGTCCCATCAACTGTTAACTGGATTTGCTGCTGCTGTGGTTGCTGTGGTTGCATCATTTGCTGCCTTTGTTGGTGAAACTGCTTGACCGCCTCGCTGAAATTTTCTTGCTGGGAATTGTTGTATTCCTGAAAACTCCTGCCACGATTTAAATTCACCTGATGAATGATATCGAACATATCAAAACCGCCGTTTCTTTGTTCGGCAGGATTGACATCTTCCTGTTCCTGTAGGTAATTGGGACGATTGGTGGGTTCGGCGTTGCTGGCAGTGGCAAACAGAGGCAGCGAAAAACCTGCTAATGCCATCACCCAAGGAAATATTGCGTACTTCATAGATTTTCTCCAAACAATATCTGCGGAAAGCTCGAACCTAGGAAGCAGGTGAAGGTACCTCCGGCATCGGCCCTTAGAACCATCGCATCGCCTACTTCCTTTTCGATACCTTCTAATTTAGCTCAATCCTAACCTATGCGAAGCGATACCGTAGCAGAAGTCGAATCGTTAGCAAAGCCAAGGCTGCCATACCTAGCATGACCAACCATGCAAGGCTAAATTTATTTCTTTTTCACGCCTTCATTTGGCATCATCAATCATTTGTATGGTTTTATCTTCCACCTCTTTAGCCAAATTGACCAATTCTTCATTTTGAGACAAAGACGAAAGTAGGGGTACTGGTTTAATCAGACCGATTTTGGTTTTACCATTTTCTGTAAATACTGAAATACGACATGGTAGTGCCATATTCAGCCGCATATCCGTTGATAGAACTTTGGCAGCCTGTACTGGGTTGCAAACTTCAAAAACCTTGCATTGCTCTTCAAAATCCATCTTTTTATTGCGAAGTGTTGTTCCTAAATCGTGGATATACAGAACGCCGAAGCCATAATTTTTTACCGCAAGTTCCAAATCGGCAGAAGCTTGCTCGAACGATTTATTTGTTTCTACAATGTAATACATGTTCTCGAACTCCTTTTCCCAAAAAATTAATAGAAGAAAAATTGCTGTATCCCCATGCCGCAGCCCAATGAAATCCAATAGAGCGAAACGATCGCATCAATCTAGAAAAGTGGCAAGATTGATTGGTTCGGCATGGCTGGCGGTGGTCAAATAGAATCGACCGAGATCGGTCGGAAGATACCTAGTCAACTTCAAACAAAGGGAGTAAGCGACATGGCATTGCTTACTCCCGTAGATACCTTCTAAATTTAGCTCAATACGAACCTATGCAAAGCGACGATTTAACAGAGGTTGAATGACGAGCAAAGCCACAGCGGCAAATCCCAGTAAAACCAGTAAAGCAGCGCCAAAGGTTACTTCTCCCCAAGGAGCATTCATAACCACACCGCTGAGGTTCCAATTGGGATAGAGGTAGACATGGCGGATAGGTTCGATCGCGTAGCTGAGGGGATTGATGCTAGCAATGATTTGCAACCAAGTAGGCATAAAGGATAGAGGTGCTAAAGCCGTACTGGCAAACAATAGGGGCAAGTTGGTCACAAAAATGACTGCAATCAATTCCACGTGACCGGGAAGCGCAAAAGACAGTCCCAAACTTAAGCCAGTAACGCCCAAAACCAGCAAAAATACAACCAAAGCAATGATGCCCAAACCAGCTAAATTGGGCAATCCTGCCCCCAAAAAGCTAGCCGCACCAATAATGAAAGCTGTTTGGATAAAGCTGAGACCAACAATATAAATGGCAGAGGCGATCGCAATGGAAAAACGGGTTGCCAAGGGAGCTACCAACAAACGGTTGAGAAAGCCAAATTCCCGGTCAAACATGACTGGCAAACCAGCATTCAAAGCGCCGCTAAAGGCAGTAAAAACGATAATGCCAGCGGCTAGGAATTGAGGATAGTTAATATTTTCGCCAAACACGCCTTTGGGCATATTTTGGAACAAAGCGCCAAACAACACCAACCACATTAAGGGTTGAATAATGCCAGCAATTAAAGTTGCTGGACGACGCTTTAATTGAATTAACAAACGCCGGTTGAGGGCGACGGTTTCTTGAATGAATTCGGCGACGAGATTTTCTCGGGCCAAATTATCGGTGGTTGTTTGAGTTTGAGGGGAAGTGACGCTGCTACTCATAATGCCAATTTTTTGATTTCTGCTTTGATTTCTTCAGGGAACAATGACCGAGCGATCGCTCGCCAACTTAGGTCATGTTTTCTTTTTTCTGAGCTTTGGGGTCTCGGTTTTGGGTGGCAGCTAAATCCGCATCCAACAGGGTTTGACCCGTAGCGGCTAGGTACACATCATCCAAACTGGGTCGCGATTGTGCAATGCCAAAGGTAGGCAATCCTGCTTCTTTCAAAGCCGATTGAACGGTACCTAAAGCATCGCTTTGGGAATCTACTACCAAGTTTAAGGTATTTCCCTGAGCGGTGTTGACGATCGCTTTGCGAACCATAGGCAGCGATTCCAGCATATCTCTGGCTTTTTCCGCTTCTTCGGTGGGGGTGAACTCCCGAATGCGTAACGTAATGCGATCGCCGCCAATTTTGTCTTTTAATTCTGTTGGAGTTCCACAATCAATGGTTTTGCCGCGATCGATAATGGCCACGCGATCGGCCAGCGCGTCAATTTCTTCCAAATAGTGGCTGGTAATCAAAATCGTGGTTCCCTGATTTTTTAACTGTCGCAGGAAATTCCACACGGCCAAGCGGCTTTCGATATCCAAACCTACGGTTGGTTCGTCTAAAACCAGTACCTTGGGTTCGTGTAACAATCCCGCTGCCAAATCCAAACGCCGCCGCTGACCGCCAGAGTATTTGCCAGTTTTGGTATCGATAATGTCTTCGATGCCTAGCAGCGACGATAGTTTTTGGATCCTTTCTTTTGCCACATCCGCTTTCAGGTGATACAAGCTGGCTTGCAGTTGCAGCAGTTCCCGACCAGTGAGAACCTTATCTAAAGCGACTTCCTGCGCCACATATCCCAAACAACGACGAACTTGTCTGGGTTGTTTGGCTACAGAAAGGCCGCAAACTTCCAAATCACCGCTATCGGGTTTGGCAAGGGCACACAAACATCGAATTGTCGTGGTTTTCCCAGCACCGTTAGGACCAAGCAATCCGAAGATTTCCCCGGTTTCTACTTCCAGGGAAACGTCTTTGACAGCTTCGGTGTCACCATAGCGTTTGTATAGGTTGCGGATGGCAATGGCAGTATCCATAAATATTGCTTCGCTTAAATATTTTTTAACAAATCTACACGGTTCGATTTTATTGTAAACCAATTTTTCCTGCATCTAGCAGTTCGCTGGCAGCGGGGAACCACAAGTACGAGGTTTGGGGATTGCAGAAGCAAAACAAGAGCGTAAAATTTATAGTTGGGGCGTTCGCAGTTCGGCCAAATTCTGAAAACAACTTGATTGTAGGTCTATGTTTGTTTTCTTTGGAACCAACGGGACATTTTTGCTCGGAAAATTTCTATTTGACGCGATCGCAAATTTAAGTTAAGCCGGAACCGAACATATAACAAACATTGTGCAATTAAGCAAGATATATTGACTTGTAGGATGGTACAGCCAATTTAGAATCTTAGCAACTATGGCAGAGAGATACGTTCCGCTCGTACGATCGCCAAGAAAAATAAAATGAGAGATGCGATCGAGCCGTTTCTAGGGAAATTTCCAAAAAGCGAACCTTAATACTTAAAAATATCGTCTATCGTTTATACAATCGATCGCCAACGACTCCAACCAAATACAGTAGATAATTCCATAATACTAGCAGCGATTACGGAATTGGTTCTTTGCGAAACTTACCTACCCATCCCTATCCGAAACCAGTCAAACATGCTCTGCTATTGATCAACCCCAACTCACGGCAGGGCCAAAAAAATCGAGCGGCGGCTTTAGACAATTTAGCAGCCGTGGGTATAGAATGTTTGGAAGCTCATCCCCAACATCCCGGGGAATTTGCAGATATGATATGCCAATATCGCGATCGCGTGGATGTGGTGGTTGTTGGTGGTGGCGATGGTACTTTAAATGCTGCAGCTGAGGGATTGGTAGAAACACAGCTGCCGCTGGGAATTTTGCCTTTGGGAACGGCCAACGATTTGGCACGTACTTTAGGTATTCCCAATACGTTGCCTCTAGCCTGTCAAGCGATCGCCACTGGCAGATGCCATCGCATCGATTTAGGTTGTGTCAATGGCAAATACTTTTTTAACGTAGCAAGTATTGGTTTGAGCGTCCGCATCACCCAACGACTGACCAAAGAAGCCAAGAAACGTTGGGGGGCTTTTGCTTACGTCGTAGCAGCCGTTCAAGCCATTTGGAAGGCTAGACCGTTTTCCGCTCTCATCGAACAAAACCAAACTTTTATTCCCGTAAAAACCATTCAAATTGCTGTGGGCAACGGACGCTATTATGGTGGCGGTATGACTGTCGCTCACGATGCTACCATCGACGACCAACGATTGGATTTGTACAGTTTGGAAATAAAACACTGGTGGCAGTTGTTAGCCCTACTACCGGCTTTTTGGAGCGGTCGTTACCATACCCGTTTGGGGGTACGCACGCTAGAAGGTCAGGAAATTTCTATCCATACTCATGCTCCTTTTCCTATCAATACAGATGGGGAAATTACTTCTTACACGCCGGCTCATTTCCGTTTGCATTCCCGGGCAATTTCCGTTTTTATACCAGCTGATTCCTAAAAAAAATTATAAAAGTTTTCTGTACGCTCCAATGGAAAAGCTTGGTGCCCGTGAAGCTAGAAAATTGTATGGATTTGAAAACGTTTCTAAAACTTTTGCGTCAAATTTGCTACTTCCGCGTTCATCTGGCATACAAATTTCCAGTAATTCCCAGTAAAAAGGAGGGTAGGCACTATCAACCTTACCAAAAAAGTGTTTTCGTTGGCTTTGAGTGTTTTTTTTAGTGGGTCGTTCAAAACGGATAGACTGAATATTTCCCAATTTATGGCAAAAAATTATATATCGTCAATTTGGTGCGATTCCTGCTAGCATAGTTTTTATACCAAACCATCCAGTTAGCAATATCTTGGTTTGTCATTCGTAAAGAAGCAAACCAAATAAAGGAGATGGCCATGGCAAGACATTATTTTTCCAGCCAAACACCAAACGCTACCGCTAGCGTATATCGCAATATTCTCTTGTGGTTTAAAGAAAGACAATACCATGTCGATAGCACCGAAGCCGACGGTGTTTACTTAATTCAAGCTGCGAAATCGGGAACCCTCCGTACTTTATTCGGTACCAACTTAGCTTTCAAAGTAAAAATTTACGAGTCCGAACATCCCACGACACCGAATGAGTTTATTGTGGAAACCACGACCGGCAAATGGGTGCAAAACCTCGCTGGTGCCGGAATTACTTATATATTTTTGGGTGGCCTTCCTCTTTTCACTGGCGTTGCCAATGCTGGTTGGGCCTTGGTGCTTGAAAATAAGTTAATCTCTTATATTAAAGAGACATTGGCGCTGACCCGCGTTAAAAGAGAGGAAACTGCTGCCAACGAAACCAAGGTTGAATCCCAAAATCATAGCGATCGCACATCGGAGCGCTTGCAAAAGTTGGAGAAAGCTTTGGAATCAGGTATCCTAACGCAAGAGGAGTTTCAAGCCAAGAAAGCAGCTTTGGAATCAGAAACCAACGACCAAGAAATGGAAGCTGCTATCCAGAAAAAGTTAGAACAATTGCACGAAGCTTTTTCTAACGGCATTTTGGATGCGGATGAATACGAAGCCAAGGTCCAAGCGGTGGAAACTGCTGCTAGAGAACAAATGGCCAAAGAGCGCTACGAAAAAGAGAAAGCCGAAAAAATTGCTAAATTTACCGAAGCGCTAGAGAATGGCATTCTGACGGAGGAAGAATACCAGCGGAAAATCGCCAATCTTTAAGTGGTATTGCTAGAGATTCTGTCTGTTAGAAAAACGACATTTCTCCGACGACCTCTAACCGCTTGTAATTGCTGAGGCTGAGGTAAGTATCGGAAAGTTCTTCCGCGACAGTAGGACTAATCCATCCCATTTGCTTCAAAATCTGGATGGCAACTGCGTATTTGGCGCGCTTGGCACCATCAAGTACTTTAATGGCTAATCCCATCCCTTCTCCTTCGCGGCCAATACACTGGATTCCTTCAGCACCGGCTTTGCTAATCACTTGTCCTTCGCTGAGGCGCATGAGTTCGGTGTCGAATTCTCCTGCGGCGGATATCATTTCTGGGTAGTGCAGCATGGCCCGACAAATGCGTTCCATCTCCAAGTTATCGCCAGAACTGAGGTGAGCGTATAGGGTAGCCATTTGCACTAGCTGCATGTAGTAGGTAGGGGCACCGCAGTCATCTCGGGCACTAATAAACTCATCGGCTGGCATTCCCAACAGTTCTGCGATTTTGCCAAGGATGAGCTGCTGTACGGGATGGTTTTTTTGTAAATAATTATTTAGGGACCAATTGCGCTGCCGGCAAACGCTGAGCATTCCCGCATGTTTGCCAGAACAATTATGTTCTAACGGACTGGTTCGACCTTCTGGAATCGGACACTGCAAATCCGTGGGTTCGACATCGCTACGCCATAAAATCCGAAAAACCTGCCGAACCTGATTCATCTTGCCTTTGTGGGAAGCACACATCACGGCAAGGTCTTTATCGTTGAGTTGGTATTGGTCTAGCGCCCCAGTACTAATAATTGCTAAGGCTTGAAAGGGTTTCAGAGCCGATCGTACGAAAGAGCCTGCACCGGCATCACCGGCTAAGGAAAGGATCCGACCCCGATTGTCACAAACAACTGCTTGGACCCGGTGTGTCGATTCGACAATACCTTCTCGGAGCAGTCTGACTTCTAATTCTTCAACTTGATTTCTTTTTCCCCTGGTCATGGGTTAAACTTTAGCATTTCCCGTGATGGTTGCAAAGGGGTCAATCTAATTTAGCTGCCAGCGCGATCGCTTTTATGCCAAATTCCAGGCGGCTACCCCAGCTAGAAATAACAATCCCCAATATCGGAAAGTTTTGTGCAATCGCTGCAAAAGCGGTTGAATCTGATAGTCTACCAACAAGCGATCGCGAACTTGCATTTCTGGCGTTTTGGTCCACAACTGACCATCATACCAACCCGACTCTTCGTATTCTATGCGGGATTTGGCCAGGCGATCTTTGATATATTTCCAACCTAAATATAGGCGCAGCCAAACCAGCAGCAGCAAAAAACCTGCCCCCCCAGAGGAAGCCAGCAAGAAATGGAGGGGATCTTCTTGGGGGGGATAGCTAGCCGCAGCTACTGGTCCAGAAATTATCCAACTGCTTCCCCAAATCCAGATTGCTTTTCTAATATAAGGAGCTGGATTTTGGGTCACCCAACTGTAAAACCAAGACGATCGTAGCTGCTGGTATTCGTTGAGTGGTTGCTGTTCGGTGGGAACCGGACAAAATTCCACAGAACGCTCTTGTTCCATGAGTTACTCTCCTGTAGGTATGACCGAAGAGTAGGGAATATGTTGTGCGTGACCCCAAAAAGCTTCTAAGTTGTAATATTCGCGCTGTTGGGGTTGGAGAATATGAACGATCGCTTCTCCGTAGTCTAATAGAATCCAGATCCCTTCCGACTTCCCTTCAACCCGCAAAGGCTGACGCTGGTAATGTTTTTCCACCCTTTCTTGGATTGATTGAGAAATGGCCCTAGCTTGCGCTTTGGAATAGCTGGTAATCAGAATGAAATAATCCGTTAAGTAAGATACTTCCTCAACGTATACCAGCAAAATGTTTTCCCCTTTCCGTTCGTCTGCGGCTGTAGCAATGGTGGTTGCTAGTTGCCAACTGGGGTCGTAGGATTGGTGGTTGTCTTCTGCTAGGGTTAGTCGTTGAGATTGGAAATTTTCAGCCATCCAGTAATTCCTATTTCATTGCTAGTCGACAAAATGTGTTTTTCAAGCCGATTTTTCGCGGACCTTCTGCTGTTGTTGTCGTTGCTGTTTGGCAGCCGACATCGCCCAATTGCGCGTTTCTAAAGTACGCGGGTGAATGGCGCGATGGGTTTTGAGCATGTGTTGGATAGAAGCATCGCAGGTAGCCCAAACCGCTTGTAATAAATTTTGATAGCTCAGCGATCGCAGTTTTTCCAACTCGGGACTATCGCCGCGACCCGGTTCCAAGCTATCGGCCAAAAACACCACGCAACTTAAAGCATCCATATTGGGTTTGCCCAGCGTGTGGTTGCGAATGGCTTCCAAGATGGTTTCATCCCGAACGCCAAACCGATCGCGTGCCACAATAGCACTAACATCGGCATGGAGGAGGTGGGGATTGCTTTGCAAAATCGGATCGATTTCCAAGCGTTCCGCACGCGCCATTTCTAACAAGCGATCGCCAGAGAAATACTTAGCCAGGTCGTGTAACAACCCAGCTTCTGCAGCTTGGCGACCGTTGAGGTGGTGAGCGACCGCCAAATCGGCAGCCATTTGTTCCACTCCCAAAATATGGCGAATCCTTGGCTGGGGAACGTTTTCTTCCAACCAAGCCAATACCTCATCCCGCATTGGGTTGTACCTCTTTTCGTTGCTTGTTAAATCCACGGACTACGAAAACAATTTATAAATCCTCTTACGACCTAGATTAGCAAATTTTTCTAGTTCCTTGTAGACTCCCTAAAGAGGTAAGTAATGCTAGTCAGATTCGGTCGATCGCCGCGGATGGGGCACCAATTGGGAAAACAAGGCTTCGTATTCGGTCAAAGCCCGCTCGAAACTGTATTGCGAAACCGCATATTCTCGTCCCTGACGTCCCAACCAAGCCGTTTTTTCGCGATCGCCGTATAGTTCGCGAATGGCAGCTGCCAAAGCGTCCGCATTTTCCGGTTCCACCACCAAACCGCCGCCGCTACGTCGAATGGCTTGGGCTGCCGAACCACGAGCAGACACAGACGCCACAATCGCCCGACCGCTGGCTAAAATGACCGGAATTTTGGAAGGCATATTAAAAGAAATGTTACGTTTTTGTACCACCAATCCCACATCGGCAGCCGCTAGCATATCCGGCAATTTCTTGCGGGGTTGAAACGGACGCAGCAAAACATTGGGACCGGGTTGGTATTCCTGTTTGAGGGTTTCTAAAGCCTTAGCTTCTCCCACAATAACCAACTGCACATCGGGCAAATCTTGTAACTTTTCTGCAGCTTCCACCACGGTTTCCAAGCCCTGGGTCAGGGCAATATTGCCCGAATAGAGAACGACAAATTTCCCTTGTAGTTGGTTTTCTCTAAGAAAAGAACTTTCAGCTTTGGGCAGCGGCTTAATAAAATTCACATCCACCCAATTGGGAATTTGCACCAACTTTTGGGGAGGTACCTGTTTTTCCAATAAATTATCGGTAAAGCCATCAGCAATGACAGTGATTTTGCTAGCGTTGCGGTAGGCAAATTTTTCCAAAGCCCGAAATACCGAAATCAGAAAAGAATTTTTCAACAAGCCAACTTGAATCGCCCCATCCGGCAAAATATCTTGAACGTTTAAAACCAACGGACAGCGATAAAACCATTGCAGCAGCGTTGCTGGGACACAAACTGGCAAAGGAGGTACCGTAGCCAAAATCAAATCGGGACGCCAACCGCGGAAGGCTTGCGGCAAACTAGAAACCACAAAACTACCATCTAGTAAAATGCGATCGAGCAAACCAGGCTGGGAACGGACCCATACATAGCTACGCTGAACTTGCACTTGGTGTAGGTCTTCCACGAGATAGAACTTACCGCGATATTCTGGATAAACTTGGCGTTGCGGATAGTTGGGCATTCCGGTAATTACCCGTACTTGATGCCCGCGTTGTACCAAACCTTCAGCCAGTTCAGTCATGAGTGGGGCAATGCCTATGGGTTCGGGATGGTAGTTGTAGGAGTAAATTACAATGCGCATAACTTGGGAATAGGATTTATACAATTCATTCAATCGATCGGAAACAATGCATAGCTAAAAAAAGCCAGGCGTTATGGTGGAGGACATTGTTGCTTTCCTTTCTTCTTTCATCATGCCCAGCCCATTCCCCGTACTCGATCGAACGAAAATAAACATCTAATTTTCTAGATTTGGATCGTTTTCCTCTCTATCTTCCATTCTCCAATCAAGGTAGACTGGTTGTGTTTGACTCGATCGTTAAGGAGTAGGTCCTTTAACTGATGGATGTATCTTCTGCTCGTGTTTTAGACGGCAAAGGATTGGCCAAGAAAATCCAAGCAGAAATTGGTTCCCGGGTGGCAGAGATGCAATCCCAAGGTAACCGTCCCCCAGGACTTGCCGTATTGATGGTGGGAGAAGATCCTGCCAGCGCCACCTACGTACGCAATAAAGAGAAAGCTTGCGATCGCTTGGGAATAGCGTCCTTTGGTCGTCATTTTCCCACAGAAACCACCCAATCAGAACTGGAATCGGCGATCGCAGCGCTCAACCAAGACCCGCAGATCGATGGCATTTTGGTACAGTTGCCGCTTCCCGACCACCTCAATGCCGTGCAAGCCCTCTATCAAATCGATCCGCAAAAAGACGTGGATGGATTGCACCCCACCAATATGGGACATTTGCTGCGGGGAGAACCCGGCTTGCGTAGCTGCACCCCTTCTGGAGTTATGCGGCTTTTACAAGAATATTCCATCGATCCCCAAGGCCAGCGAGCTGTCATTGTGGGACGCAGTATTTTAGTGGGCAAACCCATGGCTTTGATGCTGCTAGATGCCGACGCTACCGTAACCATGGCTCATTCTCGCACCCAAAATTTACTCAGTTTGACCCGCGAGGCTGATATCCTGGTAGCAGCAGTGGGTCGTCCGCTGATGTTTGGGGCTGACGCCATTAAACCAGGGGCTACCGTTATCGACGTAGGCATCAATCGCGTCTACGACGAACAAGCAGGTAAGGCCCGATTGATTGGCGATATCGATTTTTCAGCTGTCAAGGAGAAAGCCAGCTATATCACGCCGGTTCCTGGTGGCATTGGTCCCATGACAGTTACGATGCTGCTACACAATACGTTGCAAAGTTACATCCATCGCATCGGCCAAGCTTCGATCTAAAAAAAGTTGGCAGGTGCGATGCCCTGAGCCTGCCAAAGGGGCAAAGGGTTGCTGTGTAGGGGCGAACGGGGTTCGCCCGGAGTTCACCACGAGGGTTGAAGGGATGGTATCCAGGAAAGTTGCCAATTTTGATTTATCGACTTATCTGGCAGAAAGAAAGGCGTGGGTAGAAGAGGCATTAGACCAGTCGCTGGCAATTAGCCAGCCAGAGAAAATTTACGAATCCATGCGCTATTCCCTGTTGGCAGGCGGCAAACGCTTGCGACCCATTCTGTGCTTGGCTACCTGCGAGTTGGGTTCGGGAACTGTGGAAATGGCCATGCCTACGGCTTGTGCTTTGGAGATGATTCACACCATGTCTCTGATCCACGACGATCTTCCGGCTATGGATAACGACGACTATCGCCGGGGGCAGCTAACCAACCACAAAAAGTACGGGGATGACATTGCCATTTTGGCTGGGGATGGACTGCTGGCTTATGCTTTTGAGTATATTGCCACCCAAACCCAAAATGTGCCTTCCCAGCGGTTGGTACAGGTAATTGCCCAACTCGCGCGGGCTGTGGGAGCTACCGGTCTGGTGGGCGGTCAAGTAGTCGATTTGGAATCTGAGGGCAAGCTGGATATCTCCGTAGATACCCTCACTTTTATCCACCGTCACAAAACCGGTGCTTTGCTAGAAGCCTGCGTTCTTTCCGGTGCTACGTTGGCGGGAGCTAGCGACTCGGATTTGCGCCGGTTGTCCATTTATGCCCAAAATATTGGTCTGGCCTTTCAAATTGTGGACGATATTTTGGATGTCACGGCCACGCAAGAAGCCTTGGGGAAAACCGCTGGCAAAGATGTCACGGCGAAAAAAGCTACATATCCCGGATTATGGGGATTGGAAAAATCCAAGCAAGAAGCGATCGCGCTGGTGGAGGCAGCCAAAGAACAACTGGAACCTTTTGACGAACGCGCGCACCCTTTAGCAGCGATTGCAGATTTTATTACCACCCGCAGTAACTAGTGGGGCGACGATGTACAACTTCAGCGTTTTAAACGTTTTCCAAAATCGCGTCTTGGTGGTAGCGGTGGTTGCCTGCATCGCTGCTCAGGTGTCCAAGTTTTTGGTAGATTGGTTGAAAAACGGCAAGCCCAACTGGCACGTGTTACTGGAAACAGGCGGCATGCCGAGTTCCCATTCAGCCTTAGTAACCTCTTTAGCAGCTGGTGTGGGACAAACCGCTGGTTGGAATAGTATGGAATTTGCGATCGCGGCTATTTTTGCTGCGATCGTGATGTACGACGCGACGGGAATTCGGCGCGCCGCCGGCAAACAAGCCAAAATCCTCAATCAAATGATCGAACTCTTTCAACAAGAAAAACACGAGTTTCCCGAAGACAAACTAAAAGAACTGCTTGGACACACGCCTTTCCAAGTTTTGGTAGGATCGGTATTGGGTCTAGCCGTTTCTTGGATAGCAGCCCCCACCTATTAATTTCAAAGGGTCTAATTTTTCAATGCGGCTTCCTTTTATTTTAACCGATCGAGAGCGCGAGAACATAAGTCCCGCGTTCTATACGGAGCACGAACGTCGGGATGCTTCAACTTTTTCTCCCACCCATGCTTGTCGTTTGCCATGGCAAGGCTATGAAAAAATACGTGTCTGCTTGGGTGCTGCTACCAGCATTTCTGTCCCTATCATCCACTAGCAGTCCCGGGCTAATTCCCGTTTATTGGCAGCATTTTAACCAAAATACGACGCAAAAAAGACCCTCCTCCATCAATTCCCAAGCTACCAATTTTTCCTCGACCCAGCCAGAAGCCAAACCCAAATCGACCGGCAACCCATCTGGGTGGTCTAGTGGTAGCTTGCGATTGCGAATATTAGATCGCCTGTTTTCCCTCTATCCAAGCTTCCAAAGCAAACATTTGGACCAACATTTAGCCAACTACCGGCACTATCTCGATACCTACGGTTCTCCCGATATTTTAATTGTTGGCAGTTCCCGCGCTCTCCAAGGTATCCATCCCCAGCAGCTACAGCAAGCCCTAGCCACGCAAGGCTATCCCCGCGTCAAAGTATATAACTTTGGCATTAACGGTGCGACCGCACAGGTGGTTTCTTTTGTGCTGCGGCAAATTCTTACGCCCGAACAACTTCCCGATGTCATTTTGTGGGGAGATGGTCTGCGCGCTTTTAACAGCGGTCGTACCGATAAAACCTATCAAGCGATTCAAAACTCCCGCGCCTACGAGTTCCTTAATGCTGGCATTCGCCCACCCCTAAGCGACGATACCTCTTTACAAACTGCTTTGTGCCATCAAAATCCTTCCCCATCCACCAACACCGATGCCAATAGCAACTTGGTGCGATCGCTATGGCAATCCCAGCGCCAAAAACTACGCCAAAAGTGGCAGCAAACTGTTTCCGAAGCCTCCATTACCCAACTACAAGAATGGGATTTGGAAAACATACCAGATTTCCTGCAACAATCCTGTCCCAATTTTTTAGAAACCCCCTCGGAAAACATTCCTGTTTCCACCACCAAAAACCACGGCGAAAAAACGCTAGATACCTGGGGCTTTGTCGCAGTAAGCCAACAGTTCCAACCACAAAAATATTACCAAAACTATCCCAAAGTACCGGGTAAATACGATGGCGACTACCGACCATTTCAATTGCAACAAGGACCGCAAATTCAAGCCTTAAACGAAGTTCTCGATTTAGCAAAGGCTCGCAATATTCCCGTCATTATTGCCAACCTTCCCCTTTCCCAACCCTATCTAGAAACCCGGCGGCAATACGAAGCCAAATTTAGCCAATTTATGAAACAGCATGCTGCCAAACGGGGATATATTTTTCGGGATTTATCGCAACTTTGGCTCAACCAATACCAATATTTTGAAGATCCCAGCCACCTCAACCGCTACGGCGCAGCTGCCCTCTCCCAACATTTAGCCAGCGATGGCAGTATCCCGTGGTCTTCCTTACTGGATCGCTCATCTTGATAGCAACCATCAACGGATCTCAACTCGGAATTCGGCAGCTATCCAAACAAGTGTTGTAAACTACATCAAAGGATCGAGCATAAAGAAAACAATGTCCCAAGAACCCAAGATGCAAGTAGACTCTTTACCTACCGAAGTAATTCTTACCAAATCTTCCCAATCTTTGGGCCAAATTCATCTAGATTGGATGCCCCAACCAGGTCACTACCTCAACCTAGAAGGGGAAACCTATGCTGTTCTGGAACGCCGCCATCGGTACCAGCTTAAAGCCGGTCGATACAAGCTCGATAAAATCGCTCTGTACGTGCAATCGGCACCTACCTCGTTGGTAGAAAGAAGTTTCGTCAACGGTCGCTGGGTTCTCGGAGATGCCACATGCCTCTACAATGCCGGTTCGGAAATTATTCGCTGTGCGGTCAATCCCGAAGGACCGTGCCACGAATGTCCCTATTACGAACCGAAAAATGCATCTGCTTAGTTTGCGCGATCGCCTCCAACAAGCATCCGAGCCTGCTTGCTAGCTGTAGATGCTTCCATCCGGCGCGATCGCCCCTTGCAATTGAGCTTCTTCAAACAGCGTTCCGGTCAAATCGGCCCCTTGTAGGTTAGCCCCAATTAAAATAGCACCGCTGAGATCGGCATAACTCAGGTCAGCATTTCTGAGGCTGGCCCCTCTCAAATCTGTGGGAAAAGCATCCCGCAAACGTTCCATTCCCAAGTTGGCGCGGTAGAGATGGGCGCGATCGAGGGACGCTTCGCATAGGGAAGCACCGCTAAGATGGGCGTAGCTGAGATCGCTTTTTTCTAAGTTAGCAAATCCCAAATCCGTACGTTGGTCGGAAGTAGACCGCATATCTACTTCAAAGAGCATAGCTTGAGAAAGATTGGCACCGGTAAAATTGGCACCGCAAAGAATGGCCTTGCTGAGGTTAGCCATTTTTAAATTAGCTTTTACCAGTTTCGCATTGCTAAAATCTGCCTCTCGCATCACAGCGGCATAGAGATTGGCTCCTTCAAAGTCAGTTCCCCAAAGCAACGCTTCGCTGAGGTTGGCTTTTTGGAAGTTGGCACCGCTGAAATCGCTTTTTCCCAAACGAGCCTGTCGCAAATCAGCTTTGCTGAAATCGGCACCGCTGAGGGTTACCTCGATTAAGTCAATTTCCCGCAGAACGCTGCCGCGAAAACTTTTCTGACCGCTTAAATATTGTTTGAGAATAGCCGCCGCATCCATAAAAATAAAAAATGTCAAGGGAATACCAGCTTGAGCGATCGCTCAAGCCATCGAAAAGGCGATGGTACCGGAAAAACTGATTGTTCGGACCATCACCTATCCTAAAAGAAAATCACTAAGCCGTCGAGGTCGATGTTGATTGGGAATCAACCAACTCTGCCATCAATTCTGCCACGGGAACAATCTTTTTGGCCCGTCCGGCATTGGCCCCAGCAAATACCAGACCATTTTCCACATCTCCCCGTGCGGCTTTATCCAAAACGCGGATAATACAATAGGTTTCCTTACGTTCGCGACAGGCACAAGTTTTCAAACAGTTGGCAATGCACCGTTTTTCCAAATCCCGAGATCCAGCGATCGCAGCTTCGGTAAAAGCATTGCGCAAGGCCCTTCCCGGCAGTCCCACCGGTGAAGGCACAATCACCACATCTTCCGGACGTGCCTGCAAGTGAAACGCCTTATATCGTGGGTGCGCGTCGCATTCTTCCGTGGTAATAAAGCGAGTTCCCATTTGCACGCCGCTGGCCCCTTTCGCCAACATGCGATCGATATCTTGGCGGTCCCAAATACCACCAGCAGCAATAACTGGAATATCCGCCTTCACCTGGTCCCGCAGATAAGTAACCAACTCCGGAATCACCCGTTCGGTATTAAACGTTTCCGAATCCAAATCCTCGTACTTGGCACCCAAATGACCGCCAGCGGTTTTGGGACACTCAACAATAAAACCATCTGGCACTCGTCCGTAGTTGCGTTTCCACTTGCGGCAAAGAATTTGTGCTGCTCTGACTCCCGAAACAATCGGCACCAAAGCCACTTCTGGATGGTCGGCCGTGTATTCTGGCAACTGTAGTGGCAACCCGGCACCGGCAATAATGACATCCGCGCCATTGGCAGCTGCCGTTTGCGCCAAATCGGGATAGTCTCGCGCCGCCACCAAAACATTCACGCCAATAATGCCATTGGGACTCAGTTGGCGTGCCTTTTGAATTTCGTCAATTAAAGCTTGTTTGTTGGCTTGGAAAAAATTACCTTGGCGACGCTTGCTGTCGTAGTAGGGAGAGTTAAATCCCAACCCCACCGCCGAAATAATGCCAATGCCACCAGCGTTGGCAACAGCACTCGCCAATCTGGCACCAGAAATCCGAATTCCCATTCCTCCTTGGATAATGGGATAACGGGCGTGGTGGTTACCAATTTTGACCGAAGGTAATGTACAAAATGTCATAGATTCTCCTGCGTCTTATCACTTTATAACATTTTGGTAATATAAAAAGCTTCTTTTGGGCAAGGTGTTTTCCGAACAACCAATTCCCAAAATCTCTCAGAACCCCCTACAAAATAGCCAGCAACTAGCATTGCTAGTTGCCGACTGGAAAAAAGATTGCCAAAAACCTCAATCCGAGGAAAAATTATCTAAACCGCTTGCGAGAGGCGAGGTTTCACATTTTGGTTGAGATAGGCATCAAACAAAGCAGCCACGTTGCGTACCAACAAACGACCGGCAGGGGTAACTTCAATTTTGTTCGAGGAATTGATTACCAAACCATCTTCCACAAACTCCTGTAACTGGTCGTTGACATCAGCAAAATAGCTGTCGAAATCTAGGTTGTGCCGTTGAGAAAAAGCGTTTTTATCCAGGGTAAAATTCGCCATAATTTGTTTGATAGCATCCCGACGAATTTTATCTTCTGGCTTCAGTTTCACACCTTTGGCAATGGGAATGTCCCCATTGTCGATCGCTTTATAGTAGTCTTTGAGGGGTTTGTGATTTTGCACGTAGACATCGTCTAGCATGCTAATGGATGTGGCACCAAATCCCAGCAAATCGGCTTCTTCTTGGGTGGTATATCCTTGAAAGTTGCGGTGCAGTTTGCCTTGTTCCTGTGCGATCGCCAATTCGTCTTCTGGTTTGGCAAAATGGTCCATACCGATAAAGCGGTATCCCCCATTGGTAAGCTTGTCAATTGTTAGTTTGAGGATATCCAATTTTTCCTCTGCCGAAGGAAGTTTTTCGGTGGGAATATTTTTCTGTACGGGTTTCATCCAGGGAACGTAGGCAAAGCTAAAGACCGCAATGCGATTGGGGTCCAAACGCAGGGTTTTGTCTAGCGTATCGCCAAACGTCTCCAGATTTTGATAGGGCAAACCATAGACCAAATCCACATTGGCACTTTCAAAATCAGCTTCCCGAATCCAAGACATGACATCAAACAGCATTTGTTCTGTCTGGATGCGGTTGATGGCTTCTTGAACTTGCTGGTTGAAATCCTGGATGCCGAAACTGATACGATTGAATCCCAAATCCCGCAGGAAGAAAATATAGTTTCTATCCACGTAGCGAGGACTAATTTCGATGGAAATTTCCGCATCGTCGGCAAATTGAAAGTTGTCTCGAAACTTGTTCCACAGGTTCTCAATTTGATGGAGATTGAGATAGTTGGGGGTTCCTCCTCCCCAATGCATCTGGGTTACTTTCCGTTTGGGGTCTACGAGAGAAGCAATTTGCTCGATGTTTTGGAAGACACGGTCTAGATAGGGGGGAACGATGCGGCGGTTTTTGGTGATAATTGTATTGCAACCGCAGAAATAACAGGCACTTTCGCAAAAGGGAATGTGGCAGTATAGAGAAATCGGAGCGTTTTGTTGGTTTCCCCTAGCGATCGCATCGTGTAAATGCGCTACGTCAAACTCCGACGAAAACATTGGCGCTGTCGGATAGCTAGTGTAGCGAGGTGCTGGGCGATCGTATTTTTTCAGTAAATCTGGATGAAATTGGACGGTTTGCGACAGGACTCCCATTAGCAGTCTCTCAATACAGTAGGTTTGCGCGATGTTTGCGTGTAAGGAAAAACGAACGTAATTGGCTTTCTTTGGTTTTCCAACTCGAAAACTTCAAGAAAGAGAAATCGAACTTCAAAAAATTTGATATGGTGGGATGCGACTTCTTGGTGGAACGACGAAATAGCCAGTTGGTAATCTCGGATCCATCCAAAAGCCGTAAAATCCAGTTGTCTTTCTTAGGGGATTTTAATCACTGTATAACTATTAAGGCAATTCTGTGCGGAAACTTTTCATAACTTAACAGATTTGAACGTAGCTATGGATATTTGCTAACGATTGCTGGTATTTTTGAAAGAGCGATCGCTAGTCATAACTGCAACAATCATGTAAATTTATATAGCGATGCAGCAATAGAAAGGAAACAGAACCACCGTGACCAACACGCTATCGAAACAAAATCCCCAAGCATCGAACTCCGACGTTAAAGTACCCGAGAAAGAAACCGTTTTTACGCCTCGTTTCTATACCACCGACTTTGATGCCATGGCGGCGATGGATTTGTCGTCGCAAGAAGACGAATTGCGTGCGGTTCTCGAAGAACTGCGTGCGGATTACAACCGCGACCACTTTCACCGCGACGAACAATTCCAGCAATCCTGGGACCATCTAGACCCGGAAACCCGCCAAACTTTCATTGAATTTCTGGAACGTTCCTGTACTTCCGAGTTTTCTGGTTTTCTGCTGTTCAAGGAACTTTCCCGACGACTCAAAGATAGAAATCCCCTGCTGGCAGAAGCGTTTCATTTGTTGGCGCGGGATGAAGCGCGGCATTCCGGGTTTCTCAACAAATGCATGAGCGATTTTAACCTGTCTTTGGATTTGCGCAACATGACCAAAACGCGCAAATATACCTTCTTCAAACCGGAATGGGTAATTTACGCCGTCTATCTATCGGAAAAAATTGGCTATTGGCGTTACATCACCATTTATCGCCATCTGGAAAAACATCCCGAATGGCGCTTTTATCCCCTATTTAGCTATTTCAAACGCTGGTGTCAGGATGAAAATCGCCACGGAGATTTCTTTAACGCCTTGCTGCGATCGCAAGGAAAACTGTACAACAATTGGAAAGCCAGATTGTGGGCCCGTTTCTTTTTGCTAACTGTCTTTGTCACCCACAGCGTCACCGTCCACGAACGGGATAAATTCTACACAAGCGTCGGACTCGATCCTACCGAATTCGACTGCCACGTCATTCGCAAAACCAACGAAACCTCAGCTCGTGCTTTCCCCGTCATTCTTGACGTTGACCATCCCCAATTTTTCCCACGCATACACAAATGTTGCACCCTCAACCAAAAAATGGCCGCCATCGACCAAAGCAACCGACCCAAAGCCATTAAATGGTTGCAAAAGCTTCCCTTAGGGACCTCGATGTTGGGTCATGTGGTCCGCATGTATCTTATCAAACCCATTTACGTAGAACCCCAACGGGGTATTGCCAAGTAAAATAGGACCGCAAACGCAATAGCCACCTAGCTAGCGGATGGTTTCTCTGAATTTTTTCGGAGGACATCCGCTTTTTTCGTTGGAAATTTCCCCATTTCGCAATGTATGAAAAAATGCTAAATCAACGGCAAGTAGGAAGAAAGATAATTATAATGTATTTGCTAGATATGCTATATACGGCCAACCATGTTAGGGCATGTATCTATCTATAGTGTTTCCAAATCAAACGTCAATAGTGCATGGCTGAAAGATTTTATACG